>CAXDNE010000326.1:0-7772 GCA_963990595.1 uncultured Methylobacterium sp. | reverse complement strand
GCCTTGAATCACAAACCCCTTACATCACTCAATATGTCGCCGGACAGACACTTAGCGTCGCGGCGAGGTCCAGGCCGCCGGCGATCGCCATGCCAACCGCGATGGTCAGCACCGTGTCGTCGGTGAAGTGGCTGTCCTCGACGAGGAGATCGAAAGCCTTCGTCTTGATCGGATGGAACTCGCGCGTCGATCCGACGACGTCGCCCGCGATTGCTCCGAGCATGGTAGCTCCTATCGTGGAGCCGGGCCGCCGGCGGCCGGCTCGACCTCCGCCGCCCGCTGCATGATCGCCGCCACCTGATCCGGCACGAGTTCGGGCCTGAAGTGGCGCACCATGTCGCCGAGGTCGGGGTCGTTCGCGTATCCGTGTACGAGACAATCGAACACGGTCCTGGCGCGGGCGAACGTCTGCAGGAAGCTCTCCCCATCGCGCGTCCGGGCGATCGTCACGTCCCAGCTGCTGCCGAACTCCGACGGATGCTTGTCGCCGTAGCGGATCGCGAAGGCGAACCCGTGGGTGCCGACCGCGATCCGGACGCCGTGGAGGGTCTGGCAGTCCTCATGTACCCCGTTGAGGTTGACCGCCATCTGCGTACCGATCGAACCCGTGGTCAGGCGCTTGATCTCGGCATGGACGTCCGCTTCCGATTGCCAGCCGAGGTGAGGCAGGGCCGCGAAGGGCTTGTAGGTCGGGTACGGCACCGTCACGGTTCCCTCCGGCCGGATGCCGAACTCGCTCCGCCACATCTCCTGCCCTCTGCTCGCGGCCCGCGACAGGACGGCGAAGTGGAAGCGCCGGCGTAGATCCTCGATGGACGTGATGGGCTCGACGCGGCCGTGGCTCAGGCCGCTGCCGCCGGTGAGGAGCTCGTGGATGCCTGCCCGGCCCCACTGCAGCTGGGAGGTGAATTCGGGTTTGCTCGAACCCGTCGTCGCCATCCAGCGGAGGACCTCGAACGCCTGCTCGATCGACAGCGGCTGCGGCCAGTAGCCGTCCGGACGCAGCAGTTCGATGAGCGGGACGGTGAAGGACTTGCGGCGCAACGGGCCCTTGAGGCGCGCGCCCGGCACCGGATTGGCGTGCAGCATGTACTGATAGGCGCTGGACATGCGGGGCTCCTGAAGGCGAAGGATCGGGGAGTACGGCGTCAGCAGCCCGGCTGCGGGGCGCCGGCGGGCGCGATGCGGAGCATCCCGAGCTCGGCGTCGATGTGCGCGCGCGCCGCCGGATCGACGTCGCCGAGATCGCAGCTCTCGCCCCTGCCGTGCACGAGGGCGTCGAAGACGTCCCTGGCGCGGGCGAGCGTCCGGACGAACGTCTCCCCGGGCCGGCTCGCGGCCACGACCAGGTGGACGTAGTCCTCGGCACCTCTCGACTGCTCGGGCACGGTGGTCGTGCGCAGGGCCATGCGGAAGCCCGCCGACGGATCGACGTCGATGCGAAGGCCCAGCACGCGGTCGTAGCGTCGGGCCGGATCGTACGCGGGATGGTCGACCGGAACCGGCTTCGGTTCGAAGGCCGCCTGCTCTCCCTCGGTGCCGATGCCCATGCGGTCGAGATCGGCCGCGATCTCGTACTCGTCGCCCCATCCCAGGCCGCGATGGTCCGCGAAGGGGCCGAAGGCCGGGCGGTCCACGACGAGCGAGCGGTCGACGAGAAGGTCCGTGCGACGACGCCATTCGACGTCGCGCCGTCCGCGCGGCGGCAGCAGGACCACGGACTGCAGGCGCTCCTTGAGATCCGCCATCGATCGGATCGGCCGGACGCCCCAGACCCCGTCCCGGATCGTCTCGTTCTTGTTGAACAGGTATCCCCAGGCCCGCATCTTCGAGGCCATGTCCCCGTGCTCTTCGTGCGTCTCCACCATCCAGCGGTAGGCCTCGAAGGCTTGGTCCACCGAGAGCGGCCAGGGCCAGGACGGCAGCGGATTGACCAGATCCACGACGGCCGCCCGGAACGAGTTGGGGCGCATGTCCGGATCGAGGTTGCGAACGAGGCCGCCGCCGGCCCTGAGGCATCGTCCGAGCAGCAGCCGGAGATCCCGGTCGGCGCGCATCCCGGCGAGGTCGGAGAAATAGACCGCGCCGGCGCAGATCTCCTCCGGCGTGTAGTCGCCGGCCTCAGCCGCATGCGCGAGCCACGCTTCGGGGTTCTCGTCGAGCCTCGCCGCCCGCGTCTCGATCATGAAGGAGTGGAAGTCGGGGTGGGCGTGCATCGGGAGGCTCGGCGCGGCCGTCTCCTGGACGGCGATGCCGGCGATTATTCATTCCTTCACGCCGAGGTAAAGCCCGCAGGCGCCAAGCCGGTGTGAATGCCGCGACGGGGTTGCGGTCTGCGTGGGATCGGTCAATCCTCGAAGGAACGAAACGTCGGGCCGTTCCGCTTCGCGGTCGAAGAGCCGGCCGGAGATGCCGATCCATGCATGCCATCGTCGTCGTCGAAGCCAAGGACGGAATCGATCTCCGTTGCCGCATCGTGGACGGATCCTTCGAAGGGGCGCTCTCGCCGCCGATCGCACTCCGCTTCGAGGACGCCGCGCTGGAGGACGACTCCGCCTTCCTGACCGGCCGCGCGCCGAGGTCGCTCCCCGATGTCGGCAGCTACGTCGCGTTCGGCGGCGTCTCGGTCGCGGTCTCGCCGGAGGGAGCGCCTTCGCTCGTCGCCCGCACGCTGGCGGATCTGGTCGCGGTGACGTCCCCGGGCTTCACGCAGATCGCCTGGGGCCACGTCGAGCAGGCGCTCGAGTCCGAGACGATGCGCAAGCGGCCGGACGAGGGCATCATCTACGTCGATGCGGACGGCACGGCGTTCGTGGTCGACTCGATCGGCCCCTACCTGCACGCGCCCGGCCGCGAGGATCTGCGGACCGCCCGGCAATGCGGGCTCGACGGCGCCGCATATCCGACCGCGGCCGGCTTCTACCACTTCGCGGGCGAGCCCTGGAGCTTCCAGGATCCGAGCGGGGACGACGTCGAGCACGCGTGGGGCCTGACCGTGTCCGCCTACGTGCCGCTGACGGATGCCCACCTGGCCGTGTTCGGACGGACATCGGCCGACGGACTGGCCGCGCTGGTGGCCCAACGGCTGCCGCGGGTGCCGGCACCGTCGCTCTGATCCGAACCCATCGTCATCCGGGCGGCGACCGCGTCGCCCATCGCCCGCAAGCGAGTGTCCCATGAAATCCGTGAATCTGCGCATCGCCGGCGAGCTCGGCGTACGGGAGGCGCAGGTCGCCGCCGCCGTCGATCTGCTCGACGGCGGATCGACGGTCCCGTTCATCGCCCGCTACCGCAAGGAGGCGACCGGGCAGCTCGACGACGCGCAGCTCCGTCTCCTGGAGGAGCGTCTCGGCTACCTGCGGGAGCTCGAGGACCGGCGTGCGGTCGTCGTCGAGAGCATCCGCAGCCAGGGCCGCATGACGCCGGAGCTGGCCGTGGCGATCGCCGCCGCCGACACGAAGGCGCGCCTGGAGGACATCTACCTTCCCTACAAGCCGAAGCGCCGGACCAAGGCGCAGATCGCCATCGAGGCGGGTCTCGCGCCGCTCGCCGACGCCCTGCTCGCCCGCCCCGTGGACGATCCGCGTCAGACCGCGGCCGCCTTCGTCTCGGAGGCGAAGGGCGTGCCCGGCATCGACGAGGCGCTCGACGGCGCCAAGGCCATCCTGACCGAGCGCTTCGCCGAGGACGCCGATCTCGTCGGCCGCCTGCGCGAGGACTTCTGGCGCACGGGCACCGCCGCTTCGAAGGTCCGCCAGGGCAAGGAGGCGGCGGGGGCGAAGTTCTCCGACTATTTCGACTGGAGCGAGCCGCTGAACCGGATGCCCTCGCACCGGATCCTCGCGCTGTTCCGCGGCGAGAAGGAGGAGGTTCTCGACATCGAGCTCGGCGCCGAAGGCGAGGAGTCCGTCGCCGGCGTCCCGGGTCCGTTCGAGCTCGCCATCTGCAGCCGGCACGGCATCGCGGCCAAGGGCCGGCCTGGCGACCGATGGCTGCTCGACGCCGTGCGCTGGGCGTGGCGCACGAAGATCCGCTCCGGCATCAAGCTCGATCTGCGCACCCGCCTGTTCGAGAAGGCCGAGGACGAGGCCGTGAAGGTCTTCGCCTCCAACCTCAAGGACCTGCTCCTGGCGGCACCGGCCGGCGGCCGCGCCACCTTGGGGCTCGATCCCGGCTACCGGAACGGCGTGAAGGTCGCCGTCGTGGACCGCACCGGCAAGGTCGTCGCCGTCGAGACCACCTACCCGCACGAGCCGCAGCGCCGGTGGCAGGAGACGGTGGCCACCCTGGGCCGCCTCTGCCGCCTCCATAGGGTGGAGCTCGTCGCCGTCGGCAACGGCACCGCGTCGCGCGAGACCGACAAGCTGGCGGCCGAGATCGTCGCCGCGAACCCGGAGCTGAAGATGGTGAAGGTCTCGGTCTCCGAGGCCGGCGCCTCGGTCTACTCGGCCTCAGAGATCGCCAGCCGCGAGCTGCCGGGGCTCGACGTCTCGCACCGGGGCGCCGTCTCGATCGCCCGCCGGCTGCAGGATCCCCTGGCCGAGCTCGTGAAGATCGACCCGAAGTCGATCGGCGTCGGCCAGTACCAGCACGACGTCAGCGAGTACAAGCTGTCCCGCTCCCTGGCGGCCGTGGTCGAGGACGCGGTGAACGCGGTCGGCGTCGACGTGAACACGGCCTCCGCGCCGCTGCTCGCCCGCGTCTCCGGGCTCGGCGAGGCGGTGGCCGCCAGCATCGTGTCCCATCGCGACGTCAACGGCCCGTTCCGGACCCGCGGCGCGCTCAGGGACGTGCCCGGGCTCGGGCCGAAGACGTTCGAGCTGTCGGCCGGCTTCCTGCGCATCCAGGGCGGCGACGATCCGCTCGACCGCTCGGGCGTGCATCCGGAGGCGTATCCGGTCGTGCGCCGAATCCTGGAGGCCACGAAGAGCGACATCCAGGTGCTGATCGGGAACGGCGCGGCGCTGAAGAAGCTCTCGCCGCCGGCCTTCGCGGACGAGCGGTTCGGCATCCCCACCGTGCGCGACATCATCGCCGAGCTCGAGAAGCCCGGCCGCGATCCCCGGCCGGCCTTCAAGACCGCCACCTTCCAGGAGGGCGTCGAGAAGATCACGGATCTGAAGCTCGGCATGCAGCTCGAAGGCGTGGTGACGAACGTCGCAGCGTTCGGCGCCTTCGTGGATGTCGGCGTCCATCAGGACGGCCTCGTGCACGTCTCGGCGATGTCGAGGAAGCGCGTCTCGTCGCCGGCCGAGGTGGTGAAGGCCGGCGACGTGGTCCGGGTGCTCGTGGTGGCGCTAGACGTCCCCCGCCAGCGGATCGGCCTCTCGATGCGCCTCGACGATCCGATCGACCACTCGCAGCCGACCGGAGGGCCGCGTCCGGGAGGCGGGCGCGTCGACCCGAGGCACATGCAGTCGAAGCCGACCGTGGCCCCGGGTTCCGACAGCGGGGGCATGTTGGCGGATGCGTTCCGTCGGGCCGCTGACCGGACGGGGCGCCGCGCGTGAGGAGGACGATGGGTACGACGGGAAGGCTTGCGCTCGGGATCGGCATCGTCCTGGCGGGACTTTCGGCGGCCTCACCCGTCCTGGCGGGCGAGCGGGCCGTCGGACGTCTGTTGGGCGACACGTGGATCAAGGGCGGCGATCCCGACCCCGCCTGCATCCGCATCCTCGACGCACTCGATCTGGCCGAAGGCGCGGGCGATGCGGCCGGACGGGCGGCGGCCTATCGGCAGCTGAGATCCGGCAGGTGTCCGGTCCAGATCCCGGTCGAGCCGCCGCGCTCGGCCGAATACGGCTCGTACGATGGCGCCACGTTCGGCACCGTGTGCCCCCGCGGGCGGCTGCCGGACGGTCATTGTCCGACCCTCGGGCAGTCGATCGACTACATCAGCTGCATGGGCTTCGCCGCAGAGATGAGGAAGGCCATCCAGGGGGGCGACGAGGCAGGGGAAGTCAACGCTTACCGAAAGGCCAGGCGGCTCGGCTGCGCGCTCGTCGAGCGGAAGCGTCTTGATTCCGATGCTGGGATTTCGAACGTCCCGAAACGGCGGCCCTGACCGATCTACAGGCCGTCCATGACTTCCGCCCCCCGGTTCGGACGAATGGGCACAGGTTGCGTCATGCGTGCTTGTGCCAGAGGATGCACCGTCGGACGCGACCTGCGCCACTAGGGGCAATCGGATCCCTGCGCGTGCACCAGCGTTGCGCAGGCGCTCCAGAGATAGGGCGCGGACCAGGATGCCTCTGCGTCTTGGTGCCGATGGAAAGGTGTATCATTCCATGGCCTTCTCGAACAAGCACTCGTACCCACCGGTGGCGCCCGCTGCGTCGCAGGTCGAGATGGCCGTAGCAGCTCCTGCGGTAGTGGAGCGGCATGACGTCGGGCTCGAACAGTCGCCTGAGCCTACCGCATACGACATCTATCGATACGTATCCGACCAACACCGGAAACCGCACGTACCGGAAGGCGCACCCAAGACGGTGGCGCATGTCGGTTCTTTCGAGCGGACAGCTTTCGCATTCGCATTGAAGATTGGTCGCCTGTCCGGCTACGAGGCGGAGCCTTTGCTTCATGTGGCTGAAGCTCTACGGATCGCCGTCGGAAACGCCCGCTCCGCAACGAAGCAGCTGAGCGATCCGGCGTGCCGCCGAAATGGTGGAACCAACTGTGCCAGGGTAGCCCTCTTTTCCGAGATCACGGAGCGAGGGAACCTGAAGATTAGACTTCAGATAGACACCAGCAGCGAGGGAGATTTCAGGTTCGATCCCCGCGGCCGAGGCGTAGCTCGCGAAGAGCGGGATTTACTGGGCATCGTCCGAGATGTCGGTGATCTGATTGGAGTGCATCGGACCCGGTTCGGAGACCGTCCGACCTCTTATGGATCGTTCCGCGCCGATCTATCGGAGCTGATTTTGGCAGCCCACAAAACGATCTACAACATCGTGGATGAACAGTTTGACCGCACGAATTTATATGAGCCATTCATCCACGGCCCCAAGGATCGGCAGCTGCTTGGGATCGAAGAAGGACGGCGTCTAGCATTGGTCTCTAGATCGGCTTCCATAATTCAAGATGTCGATACGGCGGCACGCACGATCTCAGCGTTCGCCGCCACCTTCCCACAGATCGCGCCCGAGAAATTCGTCGTCATCCATCGATGCATGATGCGAGGGCGTTTTGGCGCGAACGAAGTCGGACAAAAGTTCGCAAGCCTTGGAGTTGTGCCCAATGCCAAGCCGGGTTCTCAGGCAGGCGTCAAAGCCGGCGGTCGCAAATATCTGATCTCATCTGACGATATCGATACGGCGGCAGGTGTCGTCGAACGGGCGCTCGATCTATTTCGACCGGGATGGGCAGACGGCATGGATTTCGATGCCATCTGGCGCGATACGTTTATGAAGCCGACCTCGCGGCATATCGAGGCCGACGAAGTCGATAGTCGGGGCTTGGATGGAGAGGCTCCATCCGTCCACTGAAGGCGGCAGGTCGGCGGAACCAGCAGCATCGGCTCAGACCGTGGGTGTAAAGATTCATTGGGCTCGTCCGCGAAAGCGATCGGGGCGTCTGGTATCGCAGGGGGGACGTCATGGGCTTCAAATCCGAACCGAATATCGACATCCACGATCTTCCCGAATTCGAAGAACCTATCGTGGGCCACCAGCCTCAAAAGCGTCCAGCCTCACCGCGTGAGACGTCGGCAATTCAACATGGATATGGAGCGGGCAACGGACTCCTCCATGCAGATACGGTGCAGACGCGTGCGG
>CAXDNE010000325.1:0-7779 GCA_963990595.1 uncultured Methylobacterium sp. | reverse complement strand
ACTATCCTCTTCGTCGGCAGCGTCAGATGTGTATAAGAGACAGGTCCTGCCCCTGCCCCACCCGTCCTGGCGCAACAACGGCTGGCTCCGGCGCGAGCCCTGGTTCGAGGCGGAACTGCTGCCGGTGCTGCGGGCGGAGGTGGCGCGGGTGCTGGCGGGGTGATCGGACCTCGCCGGCATTGACAGGCCCGGCCCGGGCCATGATCCCGTGGCCTCGACCTCGAAGGACGCCCCGATGACCGCTCCTGCCGACCCCCGCGACCGCCTGATCGTGGCCCTCGACCTGCCCAGCGTGGCCGAGGCCGAGGCGCTGATCGACCGGATCGGCGACGCCGCCACCTTCTACAAGATCGGCTACCGGCTGGGTTACGCGGGCGGCCTCGCGCTGGCCGAGCGTCTGGCCGCCCGAGGGCTCAAGGTCTTCCTCGACCTGAAGCTCCACGACATCGGCAACACCGTCGAGGAGGGCGTCCGCTCGGCCTCCGGCTCGGGCGCGACCTTCCTCACCGTGCACGCCTACCCGCAGACCATGCGGGCGGCGGTGCGGGGGCGCGGCGCGGGCCTGAAGATCCTCGCCGTGACGGTCCTCACCTCCTACGACGATGCCGACGCCGCGGAGGCCGGCTACGCCCTGCCGGTGGCGGAGCTGGTCGCCAAGCGCGCCGCCCAGGCCGCCGAGATCGGCATCGACGGCCTCGTCTGCTCCGCCGCCGAGGCGGTCGCGGTCCGGCGCGTCGTCGGGCCGGACCGGCTGATCGTCACCCCGGGGATCCGGCCCGCCGGCGCGGAGGCCGGGGACCAGAAGCGGGTCATGACCCCCGGCGACGCCCGCAGGGCCGGGATCGACCATGTCGTGGTCGGGCGCCCGATCACCGGCGCCGCGGATCCGCGGGCGGTGGCGCAGGCGATCGTGGCCGAGATGCGCTGACCGGACCGGGATTGCCTTCGCGCGGATCGGATCCACTTCGCTCCCGAACGGAGGAGGCGCAGGATGGCGAAGGGCTACTGGATCGCGCGGGTCGATATCCGCGACGCCGAGGCCTACAAGGACTACGTCGCGGCCAACGGGGCCGCCTTCGCCAAGTATGGCGGGCGGTTCCTCGTGCGCGGCGGTGCCTGCGAGGCGGTGATGGGGCAGGCCCGGTCCCGCAACGTGGTGATCGAGTTCCCGAGCTACGCCGACGCCCTCGCCTGCTGGAACTCCGACCTCTACCAAGCGGCCAAGGCCAAGCAGCGCGGCGGGGTCGAGGCCGAGATCCTGGTCATCGAGGGCTATGACGGCCCCCAGCCCAGCGCCTCGGAGCCGGCGCCGGAGGCCGGTCCGGCCTCAGAGTAGCGTTCCCGTCATCCCAGTCACGCCCTCCTCCTGAGGTGCGGCGAGGCCGCCGCGAAGGAGGCCTCCGGAGGCCGCGGCGATTCCCGGAGGCCTCCTGCAAGGCCTCCGCCGCGCTCCGGCACCTCAGGATGAGGCCGCCGGTGGGATGATCCGGCGCGAGAAAATTCTGGCGGCGAACCCGCTAGGCCCGCTTCCCCGGCGCGAGGCTCCGCAGCAGGAACGCCGTCATGGCCTCCATGGGCGGAACCGGCTGGAGGGGGGATTTCCCCACCAGCAGCGGGTGGGTGTAGCGGGCGATGGCGGTGTGGATGCAGGCCGCCGCCAGACTCGGATCGGCGGCCTCGAATTCGCCGGAGGCCACCCCGTCGCGGACGATGCGCTCGAATCCCGCCGTGATCCGGGCGACGTGGTGGCGGCAGACATCCCAGCTCTCGGCCATCGCGGCCTCGATCATCTCGTGAATCCGGGGGAACGTCTCGCAGCGCCGGGTGCAGTCGCGGTGCAGGGCGTCGATCGCCGCCACGAGGCGCTGCGTGGCGCTGAGCCCCGGGCGGTCGGCGATGCCGGAGATCATCGCCTCGCCCTCGCCGATCAGGCGCTCCAGCACCGCCTCGTTGATCGCCTTCTTCGAATCGAAGAAGCGGTACACGTTGGCCGGGCTCATCTTCAGCGTCCGGGCGATGTCCGCCACGGTCGTCTTCTGGTAGCCGATCTCGCGGAAATAGGCGTCCGCCGTCGCGAGGATCCGGCTCCGCGTATCGGGCGCGCTCTCCTCCGCGAGCGGGTGGGTCGTGTCATCGAGGGACATGCATCTTCACTAGGCCATGCGGGCGCGGGGCGTCAAAGACGGGCGCCCGGCGCCGGTTCCCCTGCGGCCGGTGACCGCGCCCGGTGACCGCGCCCGGAACCCGGCCCGGCCCGGCCCATTGCCCCGGCATCCGGCCGCGCTCCCCGCGGCGCGAGGGCGAGAGACGCACGATGACCTTCACCGAGACCCGGGCCCTGATCACCGGGGCCGATTCCGGCATCGGGCAGGCGACTGCGGAGCTGTTCGCCCGCGAGGGCGCGGACGTGGCGATCACCTATCACACCGACGAGGCCGGCATCCGCGAGACCGCCGCCCGGGTGGAGGCGGCCGGACGCCGGGCGCTGGTGCTCCAGCTCGATGTCGGCGACCCGGCGGCGGTGAACGCCGCCTTCGACCGGATCGGCAGCGAGTTCGGCACCCTCGACATCCTGGTGGCCAATGCCGGGCAGGCGATGAGCGGCATGCCGGTCGCCGCGATGGACGACGCCCTGCTGGAGCGGATCCTGCGGGTGAACCTGATGGGGCCGCTCTTCTGCGCCCGCCCCTTCATCCGGATGCGCAAGGCGCAGGGCGGCAACGGCAAGATCGTGTTCGTCTCCTCCGTGGCCCAGCACCTGCCGACCCCGGAAAGCGCGCCCTACGGCATGTCGAAGGCGGGGCTCGGATCCCTGTGCCGGTCCCTGTCGCGGGAACTCGCCGAGGACCGGATCAACGTCAACAGCGTCGCCCCCGGCCTGATCGAGACGCCCATGACCACCCAGCGCTTCGAGAAGCCGGAGGTGATCGAGCAATCCCTGGAGCGGATCCCGTGGCACCGGGCCGGCCAGCCCGAGGAGATCGCCCGGGCGATCCTGTATCTCGCCTCGGACGCCGCCGACTACGTCACCGGCCACACGCTCGTGGTCGACGGGGGCCTGACGATGCAATGGGGCGGGGCCTGAACGGCCACGCGGCGGCGGACACGGAGGTCCTGCCGCCGCGTGGCGGGTCACGGGACTGGACGGATCGTGGGCGGGCTACGATCCGAACTGCGAGCCCAGCCGCTCGAGGTATTCGGCCAGGTCAAGGCCGCCGATCCGCTTGCCGTAATCGAAGCGCATGCCCTGGCGGATGTCGATGCTGGCATCCCGCGTCGTCAGGGTGAAGGGCCGGACGCAGACCCAGGCCCCGTCGCGGCGGTGCTCGAAGTAGCCGAGGATCTCGTGCTTGGCCATAACCTTTCCTCCGGAACCGTGTTCGGAGACATAACGGTCCCGCTGCCTCCCGGTTCGCGCCGCGCGACTGTTTTTCGCGTTCGGGCCCGCGCGGATCGAGTGTTGGTGATCCGGAGTCCGGCGGAGGCGGTCCGGACTGATCTCTTCTGAGCTTGGCTGTTACGGTCCGAATGCTGGGCGCGGCGGAGCCGCTCAGCGCCAGAGGTCGAGGATCTCGGCGGTGGTCATCGTCTCGACCTGATGGCTGTAGCGCATCCGGTACATCAGCAGCAGCGCGTCATGCGCCTCGTCGCAGGAACTGCAGAGGGCGTCCGTGGCCAGCACGATCCGGTAGCCGAGATCGACGCCGCCGAGCACCGCGGCCAGCACGCAGACATCCGTCTCGGCCCCGGTCACCACCAGGGTGTCGACCCCGCGGGCCCGCAGGCGCGCGTCGAGATCCGTCTCCAGCCAGGGCGAGTAGACGCTCTTGTCGATGACCTCCGCCGGCGGGACGAGCCGGACGAGGTCCGGCACGAGATCGATCATCTCCGGGGCGAGACGCTCCCGGGTCATGTCGGCCCACCGCTCCGAATACGTCGCCCAGGTCCCGCGTCCCTCGCCCGGCCGGCGCGCCGGGATGAAGCGGGTGAAGATGGTCCGCTCCGGGTGGGCCTCGGCGAGGCGGCAGACATGCGGAAGGACCCGCGGCATCCACGGGGTCCGCCAGTCGGTGGACTCGGCGAACATGCGCTGCATGTCCACGCAGAGGTGGACGCACCCGTCCCTCAGCCCTTTGACGGCGGATCCGCCCTGCTGCCCGTTTCCGTCCGTCGATCGAGCACTTCCAGTTCCCATGACCGCGCAATCAGACAGGGTGGGGGTTGTTCCTGCGGCCGAGCGGCGGGCGACGCGCCGGCGTCACGGGCGCGCGGCGCGCACCGGCCGGGCACGGCGGGCCGGAGGCGCGCCGTCGCAGGAGCGGATGAGGGCCGCTCCCGACGCGGTGCGGTCGGGAGCGGTCGGCCTGGACGCTTAACGGTCGGCCTTCGCGCCGGCCGTGGTCAGGGACAGGTAGCGCTCTGTGGTCGGCCGGATCAGGTTCCGGACCGCCTCCGCCATGGTCTGCTCCTCCTTCAGCGACTGCTGGAAGGCCGTCCGGTGGGCCTGCTGGCCGGCCGCATCGCCGATGACGAGGAGCGACTCGTAGGCCGCGATCTCGAAATTCTCGAAGGCGTGGTTGGCATAGGTGTTCTTCAGGATCTCGTCCTGCGCCGGCGTGTGACCGAGCGCCATCATGTTGCCGACGAAGCCCAGGAAGCCCTCCTTGAGGGCCGAGGGGCTGTCGCCCAGGCTCTGGAGGGCCTCTTCCAGGCGCTGGCGCTGGCCGTGGGTCTCCTCGATATGGCGGCGCAGAGCCTGCTCCATCTCCGGATACCGCTCCAGCCGCTCGACCTGCCGCTCCATGATCTGGAGCGCCTGCATCTCGAGAGCGTGGGTATTCTTCAGAGCCGTGACGTAGATCTCGCGCGCGTCCATGGCCATGGTGCTCACCTCTGCTCGGTTGCGGGCTTGATCGCCCATTCCCCTTGAGAACACAGGCTCCGTACGGCCAAGTTCCGGTCGGAAGGTCGCAGGCCCGGCGGGGTGAGCCGACGCGGGGCGATGCCGGGTGCCGCGGGCCACGCGCGGCGCCGGGGCGGTGCCCGACCCATGAACCCGTGTCATTTCAACGGGATGGCGATCGCAGCTCTGCCGCCGAACGCTCCGGTTGCCGGACTTCCGAAGGTGGAAGCCGTCGCGCGTCCGGGCCGTGGGGCGCGGCCTCGTCACGCGGACGCCGTATGCCGAATCCCCCGATTCCGGAGGACGCATCCGAGGGCGTCCTCCGGCACGCCGACCGTGTGGAAGGACTGCCGACGCCGCGCCCGACCCTGCCGGGCGCCGCCGTGCTCGCGGCCACCGCCGCGTCACCGGCCCGGCCGCCCTGCGCTCCGACCCGGTCGGATCCATCCTTCGGAGTCTCAGGCATACGCGGCGCCCGTGCCGCGTTGATCCGACGAGCAGGCCGGCAGGAGGAGCCGATGGAGAAGGATCGCGCGCTGTCGAAGGAGCCGCCGATCTCCGACGGGCAGAGCTATCGACCCCGCGACGAGACCATCGCGCAGACGGGGCGCGGCCTGCCCAGCGACACGGGCGAGCCGGTGGAGATCGACGAGGCCGAAGCCGAGCGCATCGAGAAGAAGATCCGCGCGCTCTAGGCGGCCGTCCCGTCGCCCGCGGCCGGTCCGGGGGCGGCGGTCAATGCAGCAGGCTTCCGTGCGCATTCCGCTGGCGGTCGGCCAAGTGCCTGCCGATCTCGAGCAGCAAGGTTTCCGTCAGCGCGACCATGCGCGCGTCGTCGAGGTCCGAGACCGCGTTGTGGAGCGAGAGGCACAGGTCGGCGGTCCTGTTGAGGGCATCCGCGATGGTGGCCCCGTCGCGCCGCGCGAAGGCGGTGCCGGCGACCTTGCTGTCCGAGATCTCGACGACCACGCCCCGGCCCGTGGTCGGCCGGCCGTTCTCGTCCAGGTAGAAATGCCCCCGCGAGAAGACCCAGCGCAGCCGGCCTTCCGGCGAGCACACGCGATACTCCGCCGTGTAGGACCCGCCGGTCCGGACGCAGTCGAGGATGACCTGCGAGATATGCGCCTGATCGTCCGGATGGACGGCCTTGAGGATCTCGGAGAGCCGCACACCCGCCCGCGACCGGGCGGGGCTGATGTTGAACAGCAGGGCGCTGACCGGATCGGCGCGCGCCTCGTCCTTGAGGATGTCCCACATCCAGAATCCGACGCCGCCGGATGCTTCGAGGGCCGCAACGAGGGCCGCCTCGGAGACGAGGTCGTCCGCGGAGTCCATCTGAGACATTCCCCTTCCCTTCTCCGGCCGTCACGCTTCGCGGTGTTTACTGATCATCGTTCATTTTGACTCCGGGTAGATTGGAATTGCCTGACGGAAAAGGCTGACGGCGAAATTGGCGGCCGGGCGTGTCTGTCTCCTCCCGTCTCACGGGAAGGCCCGACCCCGTCCTCGCCCGGGGGCCGATCCAACCCTGATCGCGCGCGTCACTGCGTCCGGGTGCCATGGCGTGCCTGTCCCTGCGCGGGACGGTCTTCCGGGGACCCCCGGGTATCATCCGCCATCGGACGTTCATCGGTGGATCCCGGCGCCGACCTCGGCACTTGTTGTCACTCGGAAGGACGGCGCCCGACACGCCGCCCGCCGGGGGAGGACGCGAAGATGCCGCCGAAGCTCACCAAAACGATCATCGGTGCCGTCATTGCGGTCGCTCTCGCGGCGGCCGTCTCCTACGGGCTGATCAGTCAGCAGACGGCCGACAAGATCCAGACGCAGGCGAACCAGTCTCTGCAGGATGACCAAGCCTCGCCGGCTCCCGGGCGGCCGCCGCCGCCGCCTCCCGAGAACGCGATCCCGCAGGCGCCCGGCCAGCCCGGGGCGTCTCCCCAGCCACCCGCGCCCGCCCCACGCCAGTAGGGGCGCCCCGCACACGCGCCGACGGCGAAGCGGCTTCGAGCCCCGCCGGACGGCGCTGTGACCTGAAGAGCACGCGAATTTTGAATTCACTCTCCGTCGAGTCTTAGGCCTAGCAGTATAGGTTGAAGCTCTGGCATCAAGGAAACCGTTTCGACGGGTCTGAACGATGCCCATCTGCCTCAATGACCGGTTTCATCGCTATATCGTGATCGCCCTGCTGTGCGGTGGACTGTCGATGATGGGAGCGGCTTGGCTCTGGGATACACTGTAGCGGGGCGAAGCGACCATCGCGGGTGGAATGAACCACTGATCCCAACGGTGTCCGGGCCGTGACGCGGCTCTGCACGGCCGTGCATTGCCGGACTCCTTTCCGACCGGCCCGGTAGACCCGTGTCAGACAGGATCCGGTGTGCCGACGACTGCCCCTGGTGGATCGCACGCTGAGATGGCTCGGGCGCTCGCTTCTGACCGATGCGCCGGCCGCGCATGGCGCGCGCCGCTCCTTCATTCGGGGGACGCGGTGGCGGGGCATCCGGAGCTAGCCTCCCATGCGGCGCAAGGCCCTGCGCCCCGTGGGAGGACATCGATGGTCGCTGCCTTGCTCCCCGCGCTCCGGCGCAACCTCGTGCTGTTCGCGTTCGCGCTGACCGCCGCCGCCTTGGCCTTCGGGATGGTCATGCTGACCGCGCCGCCGATCAGCGAAGCCGCTGTCTCGGGGCTCTCGGATGACGGGATCATCCCGCCGGCCACCACGTGCGAGTTCCTGCCGACCGGCGACATCAACAGCTGCACGGTCTACCGGTGAGGACGTGAAGCCCGGCCGTGCGGGAGCTTCATGGCCTCCCGCCGCGGCGCGGTCTCAGGCGGCGCGCACGCCGTCGAGGAAGCGGGCGACCTCGGCGGTG
>CAXDNE010000324.1:0-7866 GCA_963990595.1 uncultured Methylobacterium sp. | reverse complement strand
CTATCCTCTTCGTCGGCCGCTTCAGATGTGTATAAGAGACTGGCGTTGTATCGCGCTGCTGTTGTTCGCCGGCGCCGACGGCCGATCGGCTGGATCGGCCGTCGGCTCGAACGGCGTCATCCACTACGTGAGGCTTCCGAAAACTATATCTATCTCAGAAAAATCAGATGTCAGTTGCCTTTGTGTCACCACTCTCAAATCCCGTGCGGCTAGAGTTGGTCAATACGGCCGCGATGGGGAGAGATGATGAATCGGCGGGGATTGCTGTCCGGCTTGTCTGCGGCAGGGGCCGGCGCACTACTATCGGGCTGCCAATCTATCGGTCCGATTGCCTTCTGTCCTGACGATCCGTTGGTCTCAAACCCAATGACGCCGTTAACGATCGACATCCACACACACGTCTTCAACGGCAGCGACCTCCAGGTGAACGCCTTCCTTCAGGATGTCGTCGCTCCCGACAGCGAAGCCGCCAAATCGCTCGGTCCAATCCTGCAGGAACTTGCGTGGACGCTCGCACCCTCCGGACAGGCCGAGTTAGCACGCCTCGAACAGGTCAGCGCCGCTCTTGCAGCCTGCAGCACAGGAAGGAGCATTTCCGATCTCGTCGTGGCGGATGGGCAGCGGCAATATGAGGCGGGCGTTAGCGCGCTACAGACAGCTAAACGAGCCTTGTCTGGTAGACCACGAGCGCTGCGCGGCGAACGGGTCAGCCCAGCGATTCTGCAAGAGATTGACCGGCTGCCCGCGAAGTTTACCGATTTCAAGCGCGCTTATCGAGGCGGCAACAGACCGCGCGATTTTGCGATCAGTCCACGCGGCGCGTTAGATTTCATCATACAGAATTTTCAGTATCGATACGTCACAACTTTCGATTATCTTCAAGAGTACTCCACTGGTCGAGATCGCAAGATCGATCTCATGGTCGCGCACTTGGTGGATTATGATTGGCCGCTCGGTCAGAGTGGCGGAACGATCACGTCATTCCCCGATCAGTTCGCAGTGATGGAACGCATCTCGATCCTGACTGGCGGCCGGATCCACTATTTCGCCCCCTTCTGCCCCTTCAGAGAAGCCGCGTTCCGTCTAGGACTCTCGACGACGTCGTCTTTGGCACTCCTGAAGGAGGCAGTCAGAAGCCGTGGAGCGATTGGCGTGAAGCTCTATCCCCCGATGGGCTTTGCTCCGCTCGGAAACGCTTCGATCGAGAATGACGGTACGTGGACCGGCCCGGTTCCTCTCGATGGCCGGCTGCGGCGCGCCGATATCGGCCGACTGCTCGATGACGCGCTCTCATCGCTCTACGAATGGTGTCGGGCCGAGCAGATTCCCATCATGGCCCATACGTCGCCGACGAATCTGGCGAGTGCGACTTATGCGAAGCTTCTCGATGCGCGGTGGTGGGAACTCGCGCTCAACACGTATCCTGGACTGCGGGTCAATTTTGGACATTTCGGTCAGACCAATCCGTCTGAAAGCGAAGGCAGCCTGACGCGGGAGCTTCAGTTCGCGAGTTTGATGACTGCAGCACCTGGATCATCCGGCCAATTTGCCTTTGCCGATTCCGCCTACTTTGCCGACATTCTCTCGCACCCTGCAGCGCTGCGCGAAACCCTTCGACAGGTTTTCAGGCGCACGGCAGGAAATGGGAATGCAGCACTGGCTCAGCGGCTGATGTATGGCACCGATTGGGAAATGGTCCTCATCGAAGGGACCGCACAAAGGACCTACCTCTCAAAATTCCAAGCTGTCATCAATGAACTCGCGAAAGATCCGAGCCTTGGCGTGACCGGGCAGTTGAGCGAGAATTTCTTCGGTCGAAACGCAGCGCAGTTTCTGGGTTTATCGAGGAGCGCAGGTAGCTCCCGTTCTCGCATCGAGGCGCTTTATGCAAAGCAAGGCGTTCTGGCCCCCAACTGGATGAAGAAGGTGGACGCTCTGCCTATGGGATCGGTCTGAGACGGTGTAGCGAGGCCGCAAACTTTGTGCGGAATGCATGCCGCCGTCGGCGTGGTATCAGATGCGTGAGGCGGCGACGGAGAGTTCGGCGGTCACATCCCGGATACCGGGCTCGCGCCAGAGTTTGTCGTCAAGGAAGAAAATCCAGCTGTTGGTGTGCTCTGAACGCCGCGCGCGCGCCTGAACGAGAGCATGCGGGATTAAAATGGCGCGAAAAACTTTGAAGCTCGCGTCAAAGAGCACAGCGGCCAGAAAATCGAAGGTATGCTCGTTAATTTTCCGAATCGCGCTGAGCTGGCGCGATGCCGCGAGGTTCGGGATTTTCCGACCCTTAATCTGATAGCGTCGGCCTTGTGTATCGGTCGCATCATGTCCCGAGGCCGAATTCTGCTCTAATGACCAGTCGAAGGCTTTGGCGAACAGGAGTTCGGCATAATCCCCGACGGGTGAATTCCCGGTCCTAACTACACCCCGCCTACGCAGTTCGCCCATCACATCGCCATAGATCTCCAGCAGCTCCGCCACCGAGCTCTGGAGGATGAGCGCGTTTTGTGGTTGCGCGTACTGTTTGCTCGGCTGGGAAGAAAGCGTCTTGTCATGAATACGATTGGGCTGATCTCGCAACTGATTGTCCCGCCACGTCTGCTTTTTGGATATATGTAGAGTGTCGCTGCCGAGCCTTGCGTAGGCCCTCATGGCCGAGGTGCAATTCCTCACGCTATTTTCTGCGATACCCATTCGACGCAGCTGCTGGACAACGCTTGGCAAGCCTAACGGGCTTAGATCACAGGCATCTAGATTGATATTCAGCTCACTCTCAACGCGACGGCAGTAAGCTACATAGCTATCGACCGATTTTTCATTCAGGCGGCCTGTCAACGAGCGACGGAACTCTGCCTCACGCATGCTTGAGCACCTAATCTCGCATGATCGATACGCATCGAGCAATAACACGGCAAAACCTGCCGTGCCCATTCTTCATCTCGGGAAAAGGCCTTATCACTTACGCACGGCTGTATTCCAATCGTAGCTGAAAACCCCCCGGAAGGGCTCTGCCGCTCGTGCAAGGGCGCGGGGCGGAGTCGCTTCGTTGCGACAGCCCGCCACAGGACTTTGCGGGCGTCGCGGCTTACTGCTGCTAAATACGCAGGACGCTGCGGGCGATAGAATTCTCACTGAGTCCGGAGTTCCGCGAGCCACTATTATGCGGAAAATCGCTACCATCTAGTAACGTCTGCTTGTGCGAAATCGTCACAAAAATTTGAATGGCTGGATTGATTCAAATCTGGATGTCTAAATTTTTGTAGAAATTCAATGATGGCCCGCTAATTGTCTTAGAGGCTTGCGCAGGCCTGTGATTACTGCGGTTGGCCAGAAGTAGTTCATCTATTTATGACGTTCAAATCACAGGAGCAGGCCATCGTTTTGGCTCGGGCTCTCGTCTCAATGTGGCGCAGACCAGCCGCAATGGCTTCGTTATCGCAGCGTCCACTTACCGGATACCGCCGGGTGCAGCTGGATGGCGGCAATGGGCGCAAAGCCGTCAATCTGCTTTTCGGCTCAGAGCCAAGGTCCGAAAGTGGCGCGTCTGGGACCTCAACTGACCGGACGGCGCTTTGACGCACAGCGGCGCGTTTTGAGCGCGTGTCCCGCCGGCTAAATCGCATCCAACCCTCTCTACTTATGCCCGCCCTCGGTGGGCCACCCTCCCTTTGGCCGGCTCTCTGTGGACACTGTCCGCCGGCCTGCCGCGACGAAGCGGGGGCGAGGATGGGCCAACGGAGATTCGTGATCTGTTCTCGTAGCGACGGAACGAAGCTTTGCTGTACGCTCGCCGTGCAACGTTAGGTGGAATTCGTGGCTTTCCGCTTCATACACACGGCCGACTGGCAGATCGGCAAGGCCTTCGCGAATTTCACCGGTGATCCGGGCGCCGATTTGCGCGGACAGAGGATCAAGACCGTCGAGCGCATCGCCGAGGTCGGGCGGGCGAACGAGGTCGACGCCATCCTGGTGGCGGGCGACGCGTTCGACAGCAACGACGTCTCGGAACGGACGTTGGTGCGCACCGTCGAGGCGTTAAAGCCCTTCCAGGGCACATGGGTCTTCCTCCCCGGCAACCACGACGCCGCCCTCGCGCACAGCGTCTGGACACGCCTACGCACCATGGATCTGCCCAGCAACATCGTGATCGCGGATCGCCCTGTCCCCGTGGATCGATGGCAGGGGCGCGCCACCGTGTTGCCGGCACCCCTACGTCGGCGCCGCGAGGCGCTCGACCAGACGGAGTGGTTCGACGTCGCCCCCTCGCCCGAGGATAGTTGCCGGATCGGGCTGGCGCACGGCGCGGTCGCCGGCCGGCTGCCCGACAAGGCCGATTCCGCCAACGAGATCCCTGAGGATCGGGCGGCGAAGGCCAGGCTCTGCTACCTCGCCCTGGGCGACTGGCACGGGGCGCTCAAGATTGCTCCCCGCACCTGGTATGCGGGAGCGCCCGAGCCCGATCGCCACAAGGCCAATGCCTCCGGCCTCGTTCAGCTGGTCGAACTCGACGGGGTCGGCGCGCCGGAGCGGGTCGATGCGATACCGGTCGGGCACTATTGCTGGATCCGCCTCGATATCGAGTTGCTCGACGGCACCTGCGGGAAGGCACTGCAGGCGCTCGACGCGCTGACGCAGGAGCATCGATGCTGCGTCATCCACCTGCGCCTGAGTGGAAGCGTCAGCCTCGGCGAGCGCCGGCGCCTCGAGGCCGAGCTCCGCCGATGGGAGGCGCGGGTCCATCACCTCGAGGTCGATGACACCGCCCTGCGCGACGAACCGACCGCGGACGACCTCGATGCCATCGACACCGCCGGCTTCGTCCGGCTCGCCGTCGAACGCCTCCGCTTGAAGGCGTCCGATCCGGTGCATCCGGAGCGGGACACGGCGCGCACGGCGCTTCGCATGCTCTACCTCGACCACCTCGGGACCTCGGACGCCTGACGCCATGCAGCTCCGCCGAATCGAGATCCGCGACTTCCGCAAGCTCGGCCACGTCGTCGTCGACGGCTTGGAGGACGGCCTGAACGTCATCGTCGGCGACAACGAGGCCGGGAAGTCGACCGTCCTGGCGGCCTTGCGCGCGGCCCTGTTCGAGCGCCATCGCATCTCCGGTGACGTCGCCAACGCGATGTTGCCCTACAATCAGGCGGTCCGGCCGGAGATAGCCATCGACTTCGAGGTCGCGGGTCGAGCCTGGCGCCTACGCAAGGCCTTCTGCCAGAAGCCGGAGGCCGAGCTGCGGGGACCCGGCGAGCGATACCTCAATGACGACGCGGAGGAGCGCCTCGCCGCCCTTCTCGGGTTCACCCACCCGGGCCGGGGCGGTTCGAAGCCCGAGGAGCACCAGGGGATCTACGGACTCTGCTGGGTCGACCAGGGTGCCGCGCATCGGTCGCTCGGCGTGGGCGCGGGTCGCGAGAGCGTCGCCTCGGCGCTCGAGAGCGAAGTCGGGCAGATGGTCGGCGGGGAGCGTGGTCGGGCACTCCTCGCAAAGGCGGAGGAGCGACGCAACGCGGCGTGGACCCAGACCGGCCGGCCTCGCGGGATCCTGAAGGGCCTGCAGGAGGAGGTGGCATCCCTCGGCGCTGAGCGCGACGGCCTGCGCTCCCGCCTGGCTGGGCTCCACGAAAAGGTGGAGAAGCTCGGTGCCGTGCACGCCGCGATCGAGCGTATCGAGCGCGAGGAGCGGCTGCCCCGCGCGGTTGCGGCCCTGGAGAAGGCCCGGGCGGACGCGTCCCGCGTCGACGAGATGCGCGCAGCGTGCGCGCAGGCGGGTGCGGAGGCCCAGAGGGCGGAGCGCGAGCGCGACAACGCGGCGGAGCGCTCGGCCGCGCGCCAAGCCCTTGTGGCGAAGGCGACGCGGGCCAAGGCCGAGCTGGCCGAGGCCGAACGGGCCGCCGAGCAGGCGAGGACCATGTCCGCTGGGCGCGACGGCGCCGTCCGCCTGGCCCACGAACGCCTGGCGGTCGCGAGGGCCGCGCATGCCGCCGCCGTGGATGAGGCCGCCGCGACCGAGGCGGCCCTGGGCCGGCGTCGGGATCTCGAGATCCTACGGGGGCTCGAGGCGCAGCTCGCGCTGGCGGAGGCGGCCGAACGGAGGCGCCGCGCGTCGGCCGCGCGCGCCGCGAACATCTCGATCACGAAGGCGCAGGTCGCCGATCTCGAGCGCATCGAGGCGGAGTGCGCCCGGGCCCGCTACCAACTCGAGGCGGCCAGCGTACGCATCGAGTTCCGGCCCGAAGGCTCGGCTGTCGTTGCCGTGGACGGGCTCCCGCATCCGGCGGAGAGCGAACTCCTGCTGACCCGCGACGCATCCCTGCATCTCGGCGGATTCGGGACGTTGACGGTGCGACCGGGCGGCGGCGTCGAAGCTCTGGCCCATGCCGCGGAACGCCTCGACGCCGCATTCGCGGAGGCCCTGCGGGCGGTCCGCGCGGAGAGCATCGCGGCGGCAGCGGACGCGCTTCGGGCCCGAGACGACGCGACCCGGGATGCCGACGCCGAGCGCAAGGCGGTGGAGGCTGCCGCGCCGCGAGGCCTCGATTCGCTGCGGGACGAGACGGACCGCCTGCGGTCCTCCGTCGGCTTGGCGCTGCCTCCGAACGTCACGGACCGGCTCGCAACGGCGACGCCGGCCATCCTCTCCGACAGGCGCCGGGCAGTTACGGAGGCCCGGGACGCGGTCACGCGCATCGAGGCGGACGTCGAGGACATACGTATCGTGAGGGACCAGGCCGCCACGGAGGCGGCCACTCTGATCGAGAGGGCCGCGGCAGCCCGGCGCGACCACGAGGCTGGACTGCGGGAACTCGCCGAGGCGCGCGCGCGGTCCACGGACGATGAGTTGGCCACGCAGGTCGCCGAGGCGGCGGCGTTCCTAGCGATGGCGCTGAAGGCTGAAGCCGCGACGCGCGCCGCCGCCGACGCGGTCGATCCAGGGTCCGAGCTGCTGCTGCAGAAGGCCGAGCGGGCGGAACGGGCCGTCCGTGAGGACCTGGAGCGCCAGAGGCAGGCTCAGCGGGAATTAGAGGTTGAGCTGAGAACCCTGGGTCGCGACGGGCTCGGGGAACAGCTCGCCGAGGTCGAAGGCAAATTGGAACGCGTCAGGCTGCAGGCGGAGGCGAAAGAACGCGAGGGAAGCGCGGCGCGCCTCCTCCACGAGACGCTGCTGGAAGCGCAACGGGAATCCAAGGATCGCTGGCTCGGCCCGGTGCGTGAACGCGTCAGGCCCTACCTGCGCCTGATCCAGCCGGACACGGAGGTCGTCCTGAACGAGGATACCCTCGAGCTGACCGGTTTCGTGCGCGGCGGGCATCAGGAGCCGTTCACCGCGTTGAGCGTCGGTGCCCGGGAGCAAGTCGCCGTGATCACCCGACTGGCGCTCGCCGAGATCCTGCTCGGGTCGGGCAAGCCTTCGGCCGTGATCCTCGACGACGCGCTGGTGAACACGGACGAGGCCCGCCTCGAGCGCATGCACCTCGTGCTGCACCGCGCGGCGCGGAACCTGCAGATCCTCGTGCTGACCTGCCGGGAAAGGGACTTCGCGCAATCGGGTGCCCCGATCCGGCGGATGGCCTGATATCCGGTCAGTGCGCGGGAGCATCGAAGTTTATCTGCCGTAAAACGATTCGACCGACGTCAGGGAGCCCTAACCGGCGGGTATGTCCGCATCTCGGACCCAGGCAACCCGACGGCGCTTTGACGCACAGCGGCGCGTGTCGAGCGCGTGTCCCACCGGCTACATCGCATCCAACCCCTCTCTATGTGCGCCTGGACCCCAGTCAGGCCCCACCCGGCCGCACCGCCATCCCCCCTACACCTGTCTCTTATACACATCTGACGATGCCGACGAAGAGGATAGTGTAG
>CAXDNE010000323.1:0-7929 GCA_963990595.1 uncultured Methylobacterium sp. | reverse complement strand
TCTTCAGATCCCAGATGACCGCGTGCGTCGGATGGATCTCGACGCGGTCCATCATGATCCGCAGCCACGCGCCAGATCGGTCCTGCGCGACCGCCACGACCTCGGACGGCGCTTTGGCGAAGCGCTCGCACCCGGAAATCGCCGCGAGCTTCTCGCCGACTTGGTCAGCGAGCGCGTCGGCCTTCTCGGCGTCGGGCTTGAGGATCGGACAGTGCCCTTCCGCGTAGGCTTGGGCGCGCTGCGCCTTGGCGGCCCCGGTGCGGTAGTCATCGGCGTCGATCACTACGACGTCGGCGCCACGGCCGAGGATCAGCTTGTGCGCGACGGTGCCGATCTCCTTCGGCCGGCTCGGGTCGCGGTCAGGCTCGACGCGGCAGCCCAGGCGCGGGTGCGCGATCCATGCGTGTTGCGGGCTCTGATCGACGAGCATGCGCGCGATCGACGAGGACAGCGACGGCTCGGGCGCGCAGTCGGCGTGGTAGGCGTCGGCCGGCATCTGGTAGAGGCCGGGCCCGCGCACGAAGCCGGCGAGGTGGGGTGTGATCTTCATCGCGATCACTCCGCCGCTTGCTGCCGGTTCTGCGCCGCGAAGCGCGCGCTCTCGGCCTGCACCGCCGCGATGTGTGCGGCGTCGAGCTGGCCCTCGATTGCCGCGAACCCGCAGAGCCAATTCAGCGCCAGAGCAGTGATCTCGGCCGCGTCCCGGCGCGCGGCGGCGCCCGGGATGTCGGGGCAGATGATCTCGACGATGTGGTCGGCCCGGTCGACGATGACACCGGGGTTGGCGTGGCTGGCCCGGTAGGGGCCCGGCTTGCCGAGCAGCGCCATGCGGCGCGCGAAGTCGTTGGCGGTCTGCATGGTCGGCTCCGTCAGGGTGAAGTAGGCGCGGGCCATGACGACCTCGGCCTCGGAGAAGGGCGGGAAGGTCACAGCCGACCCTCTCGCTGCTGGGCGCGGCGGGCGCGGATCGCGTGCCCCTCGCGGATGTCGGTGACGGTTGCAGGCGGGCGCTGCGGCATGGCTGCGAGCCATGCGTCGAAGTAGGCGGCCCAGGCTTCGAACCAGAGCGCGAGCGGGTTCATCGCGCCCTCGCCAGCTTCGCGGTCAGGCGACCGGCGGAGATCTCCACCTTCTGGTGGATCTCCGAGAGGCGCTCGGCGATGCGCTGTAGGCGGTTGAGGTCGTACGGCTGGCCGGCACCCTGCTCGACGGAGCGCTCGACGTGCCAGGCCATTGAGCCGAGAGACTCAAGGAGGCTGTCGAGGCCGGTGATCCCGACGATCAACTCGCCGTCAGCTCGGACTCGCTCATAGGACGGGATCGCCTCGGACGGGATCGTATCGGGGCGCGGAGCGACGAGAGCCAGATGCCCGTGCTGGGCGCGGAACGAATGCGCGTTCATCAGGCGGCCTCGAGGTATTGCTGGGCTTCGAAATCCGCGACGGCGGCCAACTCGTCGGCGGCCTCCAGCGCGAGCGAGTCGGCATGGTCCTGACAGGCGAAGATCGCCTCGGCCTCGCAGTCGCAGTCGTCGCGGATCAGGCCGTAGGGGCTGTGCGCGGCGTAGCCGGCGGAGGAGCCGGTGATCCGGTAGCCGGCTGGGATGTCGAGGAGCGCCATGGTCAGCGCGCCGCCCGCGCAGCCGCGATGTGATCGGCGATCAGGCCCGGCACGAACGGGCCGAGGCCGATTGCTATGAAGCTCAGGACGCAGCCCACGATCTGGGCGGTGGCCGAGGCGTGCTGGAGGTGGTCGAGGAAGGCGGTGAGCACTGGGGCGGCTCCGTCGCGAGAGGCGGTGAGCCATAGGTAAGCAGAACTTTCCTTACGTCGCAAGCAAAAAGGTAAGCTGCGCTTGCTGGGTGTTATCCACATTCGTCCACAGATGCCGCACGAACCACCTCGACTCGCGGCGCGTTTCGGTTGCAGCATGAGAACACAACAGGAACAAACAAGAGGCCCGGATGGGAGCCCTGCCGCGAGACTTCACGTCCGAGCTTACGAACGTGATTGGGATCTACATCCATTGCGAGGAATGCGGCCGGAAGTCTTACTGGCCGGGGTTCAAGGTTAAGGCAGCCGAGCGACTAGGTTTTAAGACGGTTCAAGCTCTCGGCAGCCGCTTCCGATGCCAGACATGCGTGGATCAGGGCGGAAGCGGGCGCAATGTTACGCTGCGTTTAGTTGTCAAAGGACGAGAACGATCCTGTCAGTGAGGAGCGCCTTATGTCGGCGAAGCCCGTTACGGCCCACAGCGTGCAGTTGTTCATCCTCGCGAAAGGCGGCCTTGCCCAAGGCCCCGTGGTCGACTGTAAGAGCCCGGCTGACGCCTGCCGCATCGCCGAGGAACGTGTCCGACTGGGCCGTGCGATCGGCGCGGCTGCCTTCACCCGCACGGTCGTGGATCCGGACTACGACGACGGCTCAGAGCCGATTACGCTGGCGCTCTTCGGGAAGGTGCCGCCGGGACTGACGGAGCAGCTGCCGTTCTAGGAGCGTCAGTAAGCTAACGAGCGGAATTGTCGGCCCTGCCCCTTGAACATATACTAAGTCAATGACCGTTATAATTCCTCAGCTCGAGCAGCGGCAAGCCACCGTCCTAATCGCTGGCTTGGCTCTAACATTGCGCACGCTTGCTGAAGAGCACAAAAAAGTCTTAGACCAGTCTGATCCTCAGGCTTATCGAGATTTGACCACTAAAATTCTGGCGGGAATACGTACTGGTTTCTTGCAAGGTTTGGGGACTGATGAGGAAAAATTGATATTGAATTCGCTGCATGACCTATCTTTAGAGGCTCTTACGCTTCTGTAGCAAGATCGGTGTCATCTCCGGAATGATCCTCAATTTGCAACAAATCTTTGGCCTCCTCGACAGCGACGTCCAATGCCTTCTGCAGCGCATTGAGGCCTTTCACAGCGGTTATAAGGTTCGGCTTTTCAGCCTCACTCTCAGTTTCCCCAAGCGCAACGCTCTTTACCGACTCAACATCGAAGGTAAATTTGCTGCCGCGCCGCATTTCTTCGACAATCATAGTGCCTGTCGTCTTTATTCTTACCATCGCCCCATTGGCGAATTCATCGCCCTTAGTGCTTCGCAATGCTTCGACCTGAGCGCGAAAGCTTTGCTCGATGATGGTTTCCACTGCCTTGTCAGCTGTATCTTGGCCGAGCATGTTCCCTGGCGTCACAAGCGGATTGGTTCTTAGAAAGCTGATCGCGCGAAGTAAGCGAGTGGACTCGATTGCAGCCTTAAGAAGAGCGTCATAAGCGTGAGCAATGACAGCATAAGTTGCCGGATCGCAGAAAAAACTAAAATCGATGCTACCCGTGGACGCCGCTAGCAGCTTGGGCGGTGGACGGTCGTTGTTGGCGGCGTTTATAACGCTTCTGAAAAAATCATCGAGATGCACCAGCATGCGACCAACTTTGCGCGCGCTTTCATCGGTGCTCCGATCTGAAATGACAACTTTGAAAATGACATTGCCTTGCGGAGGCTTTGGTGCAACTTCACGCATCCCATCAGAAACATAAATAAAATACAAAAATGAATTAGTGGTATTCTGAAGTTGTGCGCGAAATTGATTGACTTCTTCTGACGGCGCTCCTCTCGCTTGGCCGACGGGAACGTTGACCTTTAGCATAGTCGCAAGTGCGCTTGGAAGGGTATCTCGATATGCGCTATCGAGTAGCTTTTCTCTAATGTCGCTCGGCTGCCTATCTACGGCATTATCCGCTATGATCTTATCCGCCCGCTCATGGATTGATTGCGCTTTTTGTATGTAGATTGATTCATCGAGACGGCCTCTCTGGGAAAGTAAGCTAACTGCCTCACCCAGGAGTTCATCAATCTTGTATTTTTTATAATCCTGCACAATTTCTCGGAGCGCCGCAGACATCTCGCCGACCAGCATCCAAATTGCCTCCTCAGTGATTGAATTGATTTTTCAAAGATCTTAGTAGTACGGTCGACGAAGACGAACGGCTCTCAGTTTTTCTAAATCCCGATGAGCTCTGTCCACGGGATCACCCGGTGAAGCCGAGCTACATCACCCTCGTCGAAGACGAGCTCCTTTGGCGGGTTGTGCTGCTCGACGACGACCTTGCCGCCGCTCCGGCGGATGAGGCGCTTCACGAAGGCGTCGCCGGCCTCGCCATCATCTTCGCCCTTCAACTCCACGACGACGTAGTCGCGGGCCTTCGGGCGGCGGTTCGGGTCGATGTAGGCCGGGTCACCATCCTCGAACCGCGGCGCCATGCTGTCCCCGACGATGTAGACGACGAAGACGTCCTTCTTCCCCTCGATGCCTGGCGGCCTTGGCGCATAGTCGATGGTCTGGCCGTTGAAGCGGAAGTCGCCCTCGTCGCCGCCGACGCCGGTACCAAGCACCGGCACATCACGGGGCCCCTTAAACTTCGGAAGCTCGACCTTCTCGGCTTGGGGGGCCAGGCGAACGTTCGGCTGAGGCTTAGGCTGCTCAACGGCAAGCCCATCTAAAAACACCATCTCACCCCGCATCGCGGCGGCAAGATCAATCCCGAGGAAATCAGCCAAGCGAGGAAGGCGATCTCGCTGCGGGCCGCTGTCGCTCGTCTCCCAGATCGTCACAGCGTTCCGCGTGATGCCGAACTCAGCCGCGATCTGGCCCTGCGTAATTTTGCGGGCCTTCCGAGCTTCCTTGATCACATTGCCGAGCGGCGTAGGCATGCCTGACAGGGTGTAAGCAAGCCTTTCGCTACGGCTAGGACAGATTTTCTTACTTACCATCTTGCGCCATGGGTAAGTTGGACTTACCCTTCGCAACTATGGAACCGACCGCACTCTCACGAGCGATCGAAGCAGCAGGGGGCCCGAAGGCGCTCGGCCGCCAGATCGGCATCTCCTCGCAGGCGATCAGCCAGTGGCAGGAGTGCCCGCCGCGCCGCGTGCTTGAGGTGGAGCGCCTCAGCGGCGTGCCGCGCCATGAGTTGCGACCCGACCTGTATCCACCACCAGATGACGCACCTGTGCCGACATCGGACTTCGATGACGAGGTCCCGCTCTCAGTTGGCTGTGTCACCAATGGCGGCCTGCGCTCTGGCGCTACTGGAACCCAATCTCGATGATCTCGTCGATCCGAGCTTTGGCTTCCCTGCGCACCGCCGCGTCGTGGCCCTTGGCTACGGTGAGTTTCGCGCGATCCATCGCAGCGTGGCCGACGAGCCTCCAGCGCGCTCGCACCAAAGCCGGGTCCTTGCCCGCAGATCGCGTCAGCGCCGCGATCCGCCGGAGCGCCATCAGCAACACCTGCTGCTGTGCCGCCTGCTCCGCGAGCATGTCGTCCAAGTCTTCGGGGCGCATGTCGGCCTCCGCACGCCCGACCCTCGGCGCGAAGACAGTAATCACCGATCTTCATGCGGCAATCAACCGCTCTGGACTGCTGAATAGGGTATTCGGCTGTGGAGCGGTCGCCTCCTCCGAGGGAGGGGCGGCCCTCCCCTCGCGCTTTCCCCAGCTCACCACCGGCCCTCAGCGTGCGTCCGCGTGTTCGCCCGCGGTCGCTGCCATCCCAGCCGGTGTTGAGGCCCCTCGTGGGCGTTTCCTCCCAAGACTTGGCCGGGGCCTTCGGGCTCCGGCCCTTTCGGGAGCGCTCGCCCTCGGGGTGATCCTGTCGGCCTGCGAGGCCGACCATATCGCCGCCCGCGCGGTCCTTGAGGAGCAGGGCTTTCACGCCGTCGCCTTCGCGATGGCGCCGCCGGTCGGCCGGCCCTGTGCCTGGGGCGAGCCGTTCGCACTCCGATTCCGGGCCGTGCGCGAGGACGGATCGGTCGCGGCCGGGATCCTGTGCTCGGCTGACGAATCCGCGCAGGACGCGCGGCTGCTTCCCGACACGTCGGAGGCGCCGCAGTCATGAGCGCCCTCCCCGCCGAGATCGTCGCTCAGGCCATCGCGCTCCACGAGGGCGGCATGTGCCCGTCCCACGTCGCGCGGGCGTTGAAGGTGTCGCGCGCCGCTCTCGACGGAGTTCTGGTGCCGCGACAGGCGAACGTTGGCCCGCGGTTCGACCACGCTGAAGCGCGTCGCCGTCGTGCCGCGGGCGAGAAGGTCGCCGACATCGGCCGGACGCTCGGCGTCTCCGCCGCCTCGGTGAGCCGCGTCTGCGAGGGCGTGGTCTGTCCCGTAGACCACCGCGCCAACGCGTGGCGGCCCGGGCTGGAGAAGGCCTGGGCTGCCCGACGTGCGCGGCGCCGCGGCTTCCGGGTCCGCAAGCCCGTCCCGATCCCGAAATGGATGCCGGCCTCGCTGGTCGAGGTGTTCGTGCGCGCGAGCCGCCGTCGGGGCGCGTTCCACGGCGCCCGCATCTGCCGCCGCCTGAGGGAGGCCGCCTGACATGGTCGCGCAGATCGTCTTCACCGGGCTGGCCGTGTTCTGCGCCCTCGACGCCGGGCTCGTCGCCGCGCTCGCGGGGCGGCTCCGTCCCGAGGATCGCCGCGAGCAGCGAGGCGCCTTCGGCATCGCAGGCTTAATGCTCTGCGCCAGCGTGATCTGCGCCATCGCGGGTGGCGTCGCATGAGCAGCGCCCGACACTCTCTTCCCGGCACGGCCGCCGCCGACATCCTCCGCGCCGTGCGCTTCGAGCGGCCCGAGACCGTCGCGGCCGTCTGCCGTCTCTGGGACGAGTGCGTCTTCGACACCGCCCAAATCGCGGTCGATCTCGGCCTGCCCGAGCACCGCGTCCACCGCATCCTCATCGCGCGCCGCGAGCGTGAACACCTGCAGCGGGCGCCCGGCTTGCCGGCCGGGTCCCGTGCGTCTGCAGCCGATCCGTTCAGCCTCCAAGCTCTGGATCGGCCTCTCGTCCTGTCCGTGTCCCCGCACTCGCAGGGAGCACTCTGAAATGACGGCCGCCTCCTTCATCCCCGGCCATTCCCTGTCTTCCCCAATGCTCACAGCATCGGGGAAAGACATGCGGAAGTCTGGGATAGGTGACACGCAAGGCTGGGTGATCAAACCCCAACTTTGGGTAGACCAGTGGCGCAAGCTGCACCCGGTCAAACCCGTCCAGTGCGTGGCGGAGGCGATCAACGCTCCTGCGCGCACGGTCGAGAAGTGGTTCGCCGGTGAGGCGAAGCCCTCGCTCGACTACGTAGGCCCGATCCTGAACCGCTACGGGCTCGGCTTCATCGTTGGCGCGATGGCCGCGCCGCTGCCCTGGCTCGACGACCTCGCGCGTGAGGAGCGCAAGCGGAAGCTGCTCGCCGAGCGGCAGGCGATCGACGCGATGCTCGCCGAGGACTGGCGGAGGGCTCAGCAGTGAGACCGCTCCGATTCCACTGGCACCGCCTGAACGAATGGCTCGACGATCTCGGCTCGGCCCGCGCTTTCGCGCGTGTGCGCCGGGACAATGCGCTGGGCCGCCTCCTCTTCGAGCGTGCCCGCCGCCACGGGGCCGCTGCCGACGCGCTCTGTCCACCGGCGGGGCCGGGCGGGGAGCCACCTGTCGAGGCCGCGCCGCCTGAATGGGACCCGGACCTCTGGGCCCACGGTGGCCACACCGACCTTCACCCGCCCCCTGGAGCCTGAGGAGAAACCCGTGCCGTTCGAATTCAATCTTGGCCAGTCAGTGAAGCTCATCGGTAGCGATGAGCAGGGCTACGTCGTCGGCCGCGCCGAATACCAGGAGAGTTCGCCGAGCTACTTCGTCCGATACCGCGCCGCAGATGGTCGGCTGACCGAGGCGTGGTGGCCAGCCTCCGCGCTCGCCGCCCGCGAGCCGGTCGTCGGCATCGCCGAGGGCCCCATCGACGGTCCTACCGAAGAGCCTTCGGCGGCTTGATCATGGTCGACGGCAGCGACCAGGCAGCCGCCTTTCAGGCCGGCTTCGACCGCGGGCTCCCTGCTCTGCTCGGCGCCGCATGCAACGGTGTCGAGGACGGTGTGCGGAGCGCCTCG
>CAXDNE010000322.1:0-7949 GCA_963990595.1 uncultured Methylobacterium sp. | reverse complement strand
TCACACAACCGGAAAACTCGCACTCACGCCGGACCAAAGCGATGGGGGGACGTCAGTCAGATCGACCCCTCTTTCGTGATCACCCACCGGGCCAAGCTCGATCAAGGGCCCGAGATGTACAAGACATTCCGCGACTACCTTGTTTCCGATCCGCGCCGCAGGCCAGATCCCGCAACTCGGGAACTTGCCCGAGGCTTGGGCTGGTTCTCGATCTGCCTCGGGGTAACAGAATCGGCGTGCGGGGGCGCCATCGCTCGCTGGCTTGGAATGCCGCGCTCGGCGCCAGTCATCCGAGCCTATGGCGTCCGCGAACTCCTCCAGGGGATCGGGATCTTGGGTGCAAGCGATCCCACCCCGTGGATTTCGGCACGCATGGCCGGGGACGCGCTCGATATCGCCACGGTGCTGCCCGGGCTTGAGGGCCATAACCCGCGCAAGGACAACGTGCTGATAGCGCTTGTGGCTTTGGCCGGCGTCACCGCAGTCGACGTGATCTGTGCGCGGAGCCTCTCGGACGCCCCCCTCGCTCCGTCTGAGAAGGTCCGCCGCGATTACCGCCGTCGCAGCGGCTTCCGCAATCGTGCCGAGGCGATGCGGGGCGCGGCACGCGGCTTCAAACCACCGCCCGACATCATCGGCCCAGAAGCGATGCGTCCTTGGACCCTAATCAACGCCTGAGGTCGGAAGGATGGCTGGCCTGATCCGGCCCGTCCTCGAACAGGCATCGGGCGTGCTCGTCATGGGCCTCGTCCTCGCCGACATCTTCCTAACGGTCCTCTACGCGCGCATCGGGACAGGCCTGATCGCGGACAGGGTCGCCCATCTCACCTGGGCGATCTTCCGCGCCGCCGCTGATGCGGCCGTGCAGAAGCGGGGCGCCGTGCTGTCCTTGTGCGGCCCGGTCATCCTCATCGTCTACGTCCTGCTCTGGGCCTTGGGGCTGACCCTCGGAGCCGGCCTGATCATCCATCTTGCGCTCGGGATCGCGGTTCGGGCGAGCAGTGGCGAAACTCCGACCGACTTCATGACCGCCCTCTACGCGGGCGGCAGCAGCATGGCGATCGTGGGGCCAGCGACTTCAAACCGGTCACCGACAGCTACCGCGTCCTTTATCTCGTGAACTCCCTCGTCGGCATGTCGGCGACGTCTCTGGTCCTGACCTACGTGATGCAGGTCTACAGCGCACTCCGGCAACGCAACGCCCTTGGGCTGAAGCTGCATCTTCTGACGGGTGAGAGCGCCGATGCAGCCGAGTTCCTGGCGCGTCTCGGGCCGCAGGGTCAGTTTAGTTCAGGCTACACCCACTTGGCCGACCTCGCGGCGTCCTTGCCCGAGATGAAGGAGGCGCATCACTTCTATCCCGTGCTGTTCTACTTCCGCTTCCGTCAGCCCTTTTATTCGGTCTCGGCCCGAGTCTTCGTTGCCCTCGACACGGTGTCGCTGATCCGCAGCGCGATCGGAGGCCGTCAGGCAGCATGGTTGAAGGACGCTGCTGCCGTCGACGCAATCGGGCGCGTCGCCATGCTGCTCGTGCTCACGCTCGAAACGACATTCTTGCGCGGAGACCTGCCGACACCGGCCGACGTCAGCCAAGCCGAGAGCGAGGCATGGCGCACGCGCTTCGCAGAAGCTGTCAGGCAGCTCTCTTCGGCAGGGATCGAGGCGATGCCCAACGAGGCAGGCGCTGAGATTTATCTCGCGCAACGGGCACAATGGCAGCCGCATATCGCGCGACTGGCACCGTTGATGGCTTACCACATCGACGAGCTAAACCCCGGCAGAGACAAGCGCCGATGATATGTTCTCTACCTGCAAGGGCGCACAGACTATATCCGCTTTCATGCACTGCAACCCAGAAGCAGACGGGCAGAAAACTCCCATCTGAGAAATCCTGAAAGCTTTCTGCGCCGGCAGAACATGGCCGAAAGCTGTCTGTCCGCCTGGGGGCGCAGACTCGGGAGATGCGGACGTTCCTGCGAGAACGCCTTGGATCGGAGCGCCACCGGGTGATGATCCGACGGCGTCGAGGGCACCGCGCGCAGTTGCTCACTCGCCCGAGGCGGTCTGCGCGAGCAGCGGCTTGACCGGAGCGCCGGGACCGATCTTCTGAAGGTTGCCGGTAATGACCTGCGCATCTTCGGCCAAGTTCGTCACGCTGACGAGTTCGCCCACCGCTGGGCCTAGCTTGACGAGCCGCTGCTCTGCCGTGTCGCCCCGTCCTACCACGTAGACGTACTTGCCAAGTTGGCTCGAACCCAAGGCCGTTTGCGGAACGAGGAGCGCGTCGGGCTCCTCGCGGACGTGCAGACGAACCCGCACGTACTGCCCGGGAAGGAGCGCGAAGTCGGCGTTCTTGACCTTCGCGCGCGCCGTGATCGTGCCGGTGGCGCGGTCGACGGCGTTGTCGATGAAGCTGAGCTCGCCCGCGCGCCGCGCGGTCGTCTCACCGGGCAGCAGAATGTCCACCCGCACCGGTCCCTTCGCTTTCGCCCCGGCGATGTCGGCGAGGTCTCCCTCGCTCGGGTTGAACGTGACGTAAATTGGGTCGAGCTGCACGAGGGTGTTGAGCATCGCCCCGGCTCCGCCCACGAGCGTGCCCACCGGCGCTCGATCGCGCCCGAGACGGCCGGCAAAGGGCGCCCGGATCTCGGTGTAGGCAAGGTTGATCTCGGCGGTGCGGATCGCGGCGCGGTCCTGCGCCAGAGCGGCCTCCGCCTGATGCACGCTGCTCGTGCGTTGCTCGAGCACGTCCTTGGACAGGAAGCCGCTCTTCGAGAGTTCGCCGCCTCGGTCGTACGTGGAGCGCGCGTAATCGAGCGTCGCCTGATCCCGCTGGGCCTGGGCCTTCGCGCCGTCGAGCACGGCTTGATAGTCGCGCCCGTCGATTCTGTAGAGGAGATCACCCTCGCGCACATCCGTACCGTCTGCGGCGGGCTGGGCCTGGATGTAGCCTGGCACTTTGGCTTGCAGCGACACGTTGCGGATCGATTCCATGCGCGCGGAGTATTCGAGCGTGATCGGAATCGTGCGCTTGACCACCTTGGTGACGGGCACCGGCATCGCGAACGGCGCGGGGGACGGCTCGGCCGCAGCCGCGCGCCCGCCGAGCGCCGCGTTTCGGTCAATCGCGAACAGACCGCCGCCAGCGAAAAGGGCGAGGGCGAGCGTTCCGCCGAGAAGCTTCGTGCGCAAGCGCATCGTCATATCCTTCCTCACCTCACTCGGCCGGCACGGGATGGGGCCCATCATGGGACACCGCCGAGGCGGCCCCGTGCGCGGGCTCTCCGCGTCCTTCGCGCAGGCGTTCGATCATCACGTAGAAGATCGGCACGAAGACCAGCGTCAGCGCTGTGGCCGCCAGCATGCCGCCAAAGACCGTGGTGCCGATCGACTGACGGCTCGCAGCGCCCGCGCCCTCCGCGAGCATCAGCGGGATGACCCCGAGAATGAAGGCAAAGGCCGTCATCAGAATGGGGCGCAGTCGCAACCGCCCGGCCTCGGCCGCCGCGTCCACGATCGCCCAGCCCTCCTCGCGCAGCCGCTTCGCAAACTCCACGATCAGGATCGCGTTCTTGGCGGCCAAGCCGATGAGCATCACGAAGCCAATCTGCGAATAGACGTCGATCTGCAGGCCCCGCACGAACAGCGCTGCGACCGCTCCGAACAGAGCGAGCGGCACGGCGAGCAGCACCATGAACGGCATCGACCAGCTCTCATACTGGGCGGCCAGGATCAGGAACACGAACACGATCGCGAGCGAGAAGATGACCGTGGCGATCGAACCGGCCTTGAGCTCCTGGAAGGTGATGCCCGTCCACTCGTAAGCGAAGTCGCGGGGCAGTACAGCTCGGGCGGCTCGCTCCATGGCGGCGATCGCCTGCCCGGAGCTGTAGCCAGGTGCCGGAGCGCCGTTGATGAGCGCCGAGGTGTAGTTGTTGTAGTGCGGAACGGTCTCTGGACCGATGATCGGCTGGAGAGAGCCCAGCGTCGAGAGCGGAACCATGCTGCCAGTCGCGTTGCGCACATAGAGCCGCGACAGGTCGCCGGCCGCCGCGCGGGACTCCTTGTCGGCTTGGAGCGTGACGCGGAAGGTGCGCCCGAACAGGTTGAAGTCGTTCACGTAGAGCGAGCCCAGGTAGATCTGGAGCGTGTTGAACACGTCCGGCAGGTTCAGGCCGAGGAGCTTGGCCTTCGTACGGTCGAGGTCGTAGTGATACTGCGGCGTCGAAGTGGAGAACGACGAGAACAAGGCGTGCGCGTTGAGCTCAGGCTGTTTGCGCGCTTCCGCGAGCAGCGCCTGCACCGCCTCGTTGAGCGCGCTCGCGCCCCGTCCCGTGAGATCCTCGACCTGGAACTCGAAGCCGCCCGTGGTGCCAAGGCCGGGGATCGAGGGCGGATCGAAGGAGAGTGCGATCGCCTCTGGGATGGCAAGCAGCTTGCCGCGTACGTCGTTGACAACGCGCGTGGCGGTCTGCTCGGGCGGTCGTTCGTCCCAGGGCTTGAGGATTGCGAACTCGACGGCTGAGTTCGACTGCGCCGCATTCGTGAGGAAGTTCAGGCCTGAGATCGAGCCGACGATCTCGACCCCCGGCGTCGCCTGAAGCACGTCGCGTACCTTCTTGGCGACCGCGTCGGTGCGCTCGAGCGCCGCGCCGTCGGGTAGCTGCACCACGACGAAGAAGTAGCCCTGATCTTCCACGGGGAGGAAGGTCGAGGGGATGCGCGACCACGTCCAGTAGGTCGCTCCGCAGATCAGGGCGAAGACGACGACGAGCGCCCAGCGGGCCGCCACGAGCCTGTGGACCAGCCGGGCATAGGCGCGCGACAGCCGGTCGAAGCCGGCATTGAACCAGCGGAACAGCACGAATCCGACGTTCGGGCGGTGGCGCAGGAACGCGGCAGAAAGCGCCGGGCTGAGCGTGAGAGAGTTGAACGCCGAGATGCCCACTGAGATCGCGACGGTCAGCGCGAATTGGTTATAGAGTCGTCCCGACACGCCGGGGATGAACGCGACCGGGATGAACACCGCCATCAGCACCGCGGTCGTGGCGATGATCGGCCCCGTGACCTCGCGCATGGCGCGCACCGCGGCCTCCAGCGGCGGGTGCCCCTCCTCGAGCTGGCGCTCGACGTTCTCCACCACCACGATCGCGTCGTCGACCACGAGACCGATGGCCAGCACCATGCCGAGCAGGCTGAGCATGTTGAGGGAGAAGCCGAGCAGCTGCATCACGACGAGGGTCGCGATGAGCGAGACCGGGATCGCGATCGTCGGAATGATCGTCGTGCGCCAGCTCTGCAGGAAGACGTAGACGACTAGCACGACGAGCACGAGAGCCTCGACCAACGTGATCACCACGTCGCGCTTGGCGGCAGAGACGAAGCGGGTCGTGTCGTAGTGCATCGCGTACGCGATGCCCTTCGGGAAGCGGGTCGCGAGCTCGTCCATCTTGGCCTTGATGTTGGCCTGCAGGTCGAGCGCGTTCGAGCCCGGCATTTGGAAGATGCCGAGCACGACGGTGGAGTCCTCCCCGAAGAAGGCCGAGGACGAGTACTGAAGCGCGCCGAGTTCGATGCGCGCGACATCGCGAAGCCGCACCACCGCCCCGCTCGCGGGATCGGCGCGCACGACGATGTTGCCGAACTGCTCCGGGTCGCTGAGCCGGCCGACCGCGCTCACCTGCATCTCGAAGGGTGTGCCAGCGGGCGCGGGCGACTGGCCGATCTTGCCCGCAGCCACCTGCACGTTCTGCTCGGCCACCGCCTGCTGCACGTCGACCGCCGTGATGCCGAGGTTGGCGAGCTTGTCCGGGTCGAGCCACAGGCGCATCGAGTAGCGACGCTCGCCGAAGATCTGCACGTCGCCGACGCCGGGCAGACGTTTCAGGGGATCGACGATTTGGAGATAGGCATAATTCGACAGCGCCACCGGATCGACCGAGTGATCCGGTGAGGTCAGGTTCACGATCAGGACGAAGTTCGGGTTCTGTTTCTTGATGATGACGCCGGCTTGGTTGACGATCGCCGGGAGCTGCGAGGCGGCCTGAGCCACCCGGTTCTGCACGTCGACCGCCGCGATGGCGAGGGGATAGCCCACGTCGAAGGTGATGGTGATCGTGGCCGAGCCGTCATTCGAACTCGCCGAGGACATGTACGTCATGCCCTGCACGCCGTTGATCTGCTGCTCGAGCGGCGTCGTCACCGTGTCCGCGACGACCTGCGCGCTGGCGCCGGGATAGACCGCGGTCACGACGACCTGCGGCGGCGTGACGTCCGGGAACTGGGAGACGGGAAGGAGTGCGTAGCAGATGGCGCCCGCGAGCACCATGATGATCGCCAATGCGGAGGCGAAAATCGGTCGATGGATGAAGAAGTTGACCATCGTAGTTCGCCGTCATCGAGTTGGTCATGGCGTCGGCGCATCGGGGGCGCGAACCGGGGTCCTCGACCAGTATCACCGTCATCAGGTCTCGTTGCGGAACGTCGAGTGACGTCGCGCGCGATCCCACGGGCGACGGCCTCCGTTGAAGAAGTCCGCGCCGTTGCCGCCAGTGATCATCTTTGTTACTCACCGGTAACAAGGTCGTTGTTACCGGTGAGTAACAAGGGCGTCAAGCCATGTGTGAAGACGGGCGATGATGACGGCGGAAATAGGACGACGGCCGCACGAGCGCATTCTCGAAACCGCCCGGGACCTGTTCCACCGGCACGGCATCCGGGCAGTCGGCGTGGAGGCCATCGCCGAGGCGGCCGGCACCAACAAGATGACCCTTTACCGGCACTTCGGCTCGAAGGACGAACTTGTCGCCGCATGCTTGCGCCTCGTCGTTCGCGAGAGCGATGCGCTCTGGAACGACCTCAAGGCGCGCCATCCGGTCGACGCGCGCGCGCGGTTGCGGGCCTGGGTCGACGTGGTCGCGGACTGCGTGCTCGCGGACGGGCGCGGCTGCGCTCTGGCGAACGCGGCCGCGGAACTGACTGAACCCGGCCACCCGGCACGCCGCGTCGCCGAGGAGGCGAAGGAGGCCCATCAGGAGCGACTCGTAACGCTCTGCCGCGAGGCCGGCATCGTGCAGGCGGAACTGCTTGCCGACACGCTCTGCCTCATGATTGAGGGCGCGCGGGTCAGTCAACAGAGCGGCGGGTCGAATGGCCCGGCCGCTCACTTCATCGTCGTGGCCGAAGCGGTCATCAAGGCCTTCGTCAACCAGAGTTGAATATCCGCGGGAGCACCGAGTGGAAGGCGTCTAAGAGCGCTTAACAGAACCGCTTGATCTGGTTGAGTGTGATGAGGCTGGCAGCGAGGCTGGTGAAGGCCTCGTAGATGTCTGCATGTCGCTCGTAGCGCACGGGCAGCCGACGGAAGCGATTGAACCAAGCGTGCGTGCGCTCCACCACCCACCGATGCCGGCCCAGCCTCTCGCTGCTCTCGATGCCGTGGCGTGCGATGCGCGGTACAATCCCACGCGCCCGGCACTCGTGTCGGCGCGGTTCAGCGGGTCGTAGGCTTTGTCAGCGTGCAGTTTGTCCGGGCGGTGTCGCGGCCGCCCTCGCCGATCGTTGCGAACGGGTGGGATGGCATCGAGGGTCGGTGCCATCATCACGCTGTCGTGCCGGTTGGCCCCACTCAGGCAGACGCCGAGCGGCGTACCGCGCGCGTCGGTGACGAGGTGGCGCTTCGTGCCCGCCTTGCCCCGGTCCGTCGGGTTCGAGCCGGTGGCAGAGCCCCTTTTTTGGCCGGGACAGAGGCGCTATCCAGGCTCGCTCGGCTCCAGTCGATCTGACCCGCCCCGTGCAGGCGCTCCAAGAGCACCTGATGCAGGCGGGCCCATACGCCGGCCGCCTGCCAGTCGCGCAGGCGCCGCCAGCAACTCATCCCGCAGCCGCAGCCCATTGAACCGCCCCGGGTTTCCCGGAGGCCGTTTGGGTTGGGTCAGGCGGCCAAGGCT
>CAXDNE010000321.1:0-7998 GCA_963990595.1 uncultured Methylobacterium sp. | reverse complement strand
CGGTCCCCGGCGTGCGCGCCGTCAACGACCGCATCGTCGCCCTCGCCTGAAGAGAGTCCCGAACCGGATCACCCGGACAGTGAGGAAAGCCGCAGAGAGCCACGGAGACGTATGATGATGGACAGCCACTCCCAGGACATGGTCGAGCACGAGGGCCTGCGCACGGAGCGCGCCTTCGAGGAGGACCGGTTCGCCGGCCGCATCGGCGAGCAGGTGAGGCGTGCGCTCCACGACATCCTCAAGAGCCCCGAAACGTTGCGGCAGGCGATCGTGTCGGGCACGCACGAACATCAGCTGAGCCGTCGGGTGGCCAACGGTGTGGATTCCGGTGCCCTGACGGCCTTGTTGGCCGCCGGCGGCGTCGGGTTCGGCCTGGCTTGGCTGATCTTCGGCCAGCATTGGCATCGGACGGATTACGTTGCGCGCCGGATGAGCCACAGCAGCGAGCGGATGATTTAGGCCGGCATCCGCCGCCAAGTCCTCCGTCCGGCTCGCGGCCGGGACCCAAAATCACGGACCGACAACGCTCTGCATGATGTCTCAACGCAGTCGAAGGGACCCGTCACCATGGACGACTTCGATCATATCCTGAACTGGAAGCTTCTCCGGGGTTCGCACCGCTTTCCCGGCCCCGATGGGGGGACGTGCATCAACGAGGCGGCGATCGTCGCCTGCGGATTTCCCTATCAGCCTGTGGGATCGGTCGGGCGCATGCCGGACTGCTTCTCGCGCCCGATCTGCCAATTCGCCATGCGCCTGAACGACGAGGCCACCGACGAGGAACGGAAGCGCCTGCTGCCGTTCGTGACGCGCCTGGCCTGCGCGGACACGCCCGAGGTCGAACTCGCGCGCGCCCGCTACATCGACCAGCACGTGGATGTCGGCCGGATCATGCAGTGCCAGTTCTCCTTCGAGAGAGGCCTCGCCGCCCTCGAGGGGGCCCTGGCGATCGGGCGGCAGGCGGATCCGCTCGGCCTCGACGTCGCGGCGTCCCGGCTGGAGGCGGCCCGCGCGCCGGCCAAGCAGGAGAAGAAGAAATCCGGATTCCTGCCCGCAGCGATGAAGGCGTGGCTGCGCCGCGGGAAGACGCTGGAGGCGAAGACGCCCGAGGCGGAGACCGAGACCCTCGCGAGCGGCTGAGGCCGCGCCCGGGATCCCGGATCGGTCCCGGGTCCGCCGCGGTTGCGGCGGTGGTGCTCAGGCGGCGCCGGCTTTCAGGTGTTCCTGGAACCAGCGCGTCGCGTGCTGCGCCACCGCCTCGAGCGTGCCCGGCTCCTCGAAAAGGTGCGACGCACCGGGTACGACGACCAGCCGCTTGCGGCTGGGGAGCCGGGCCCGGGCCGCTTCATTCAGCGCGAGAACCTCCGGGTCGCGGCTGCCCCCGCCCCGCCGCGGCGGGGCGCGCACGCGCGGCAGGGCCGCGCCCGCCAGGTCGGGCCGGCCTCCGCGCGATACGACCGCACCGACCTGAGCGGGCTCGGCGGCGGCCGCAATCAGCGCGGCCGCCGCCCCGGTGCTCGCGCCGAATAGGCCCCGCGGCAGCATCCGCAGGTCCGGCCGGCCGGGCAGCCACGCGGCCACCGCCCGCAGCCGCCCGGCCAGGAACGGGATGTTGAAGCGCAGATGACCGGTCCGGCGATCGGACACCTCCTCGTCGGGGGTCAGGAGATCGGCCAGCACCGTCGCGAAGCCCGCCGCGTTGAGGGCTTGCGCGACGCTGCGGTTGCGCGGGCTGAACCGGCCGCTTCCCGAACCGTGGGCGAACAGGATGACGCCGCCGGGATCGGCCGGGACGCGCAGGTCGGCGTCCAGGACCGCGGCGGCCGCCGGAATCCGGATCTGTTGCGTGCGCACCGCGCGGGTGTCGTCCATGGCCAGCTCCGCCGCTGGAGTGGGGAAGCGCGCCGGTGGCTCACAGGCCGACCGGGAACGTCTCCGGGACCTCGCCGGCATCCCATTCGGAGGTCCGTTCCAGCGGCGTCACCGCGCGGGTCTCGTCGAAGTGTAGGACCGCGTCGAACTGGTCCGGGAGACGTGACTGGAAGTAGTGGCTCTGCAGCTCCGTATCGGGCCGGTAGATCACACCGATCGCCCGTTCGATGCGCGCCGTCCGGAGCAGCGGTGCCGCGGCGCTGCCGGCCGTGAGGGGCAGGAGGAATCGGCCCGCGCCGAGGGCGTGAAACAGCGCCTCGTAGCTGCCCGGGCGTGCGGGGCGGACACGCTTGCGCTCGGCCGGCTGATCCCAGTCGGAGGCGGCGGTCACCGTGCCCGCATAGGTGGTGAAGCCGACGCTCACGACGTCGCGGCCGTAGCGCTCCCGCAGCAACTGGCCGAGGTTCAGTTCACCGCGCTCGCCCATCGCGGTGGCGCGCGCGTCGCCGAGATGGGAATTGTGCGCCCAGACGGCGACCTTCACGGGGCCGGGTCGGCGTTCCAGATGCGCCACCAGCCGCTCCAGGCTCTCGGCCATGTGGCGGTCCCGGAGGTTCCAAGAGGAGACCTCCGCGAGGAACATCGTGCGGTAGTAGGCCTCGGCGCTCTTCACGACGCGCGCGTTCTGCTCGGCGTTGAAGAGTTCCTCGTCGTCGGTGCTGCCGCTCCAGGCAAGGGTATCGGCGGTGCGCCGCTGCAGGGCGAGGAGCTGGGCGACGGCCTGCTCCTGGCAGGAGCCGATGCCCTTCAGGCCGGTCATGAAGCCGTAGACCTGCCCGCTGTCGCCGAACCGGTCGAAGCAGGCGTACCGCGCGCGCGCCGCCTCGGCATCCTCCGGGACGAGCGTCTGCAGGCAGCGGAGCACCGCCTTCATCGAGGCGCGCAGGCTGTAGAGGTCGATGCCGTAGATGCCCACCCGGGCGTCCGGCGGCACACCCTGATTGTGGGTGCGCAGCCACTCGACGAATTCGACCATCTCGGTGTTGCGCCACATCCAGGTCGGGAAGCGGCGGAACCCGGCGAGCGCCTCGACGGCGTCGAGATCGTCACTGTCGCCGCGGACATAGCGGTTCACCCGCCAGGCATCGGGCCAGTCGGCCTCGATGGCCACGGCCCCGAACCCGTTGTCCATGATCAGCCGCCGGGTGATCTCCGCCCGTTCCCGGTAGAATTCGTGCGTTCCGTGCGAAGCTTCTCCGAGCAGCGCGAACCGCGCGTCGCCGATCAGCGCCAGCAGGGGATCGTAGTCGTGGGGGCCGCCATCCAGGGGAATCGCCGCCTCGCGCAGGCGCAGGAGGATCGCGGCGTCCGGCTCGTCCTCGGCGGCGCGCGCCGCGGCCGGATCGGCCGCGCCCGAGGCCTGCGCGCGTCCGAGCAGGCGGCGCACCTCGTCGTCGCTCGTCTGCGTGAAATCCCGATAGGCCGCACCCACCGCCCAGAACGGTTCGGGCAGGTCGGCGCAGATGACTGCATCGGCCTCGTGCTTCAGACGCTCGACCGTGTCGCGGGAGGCGGTGGGCACGGCCACGACCACCTCCTTCGGCGCGTGCTGCCGGATTGCCCGGATGGCGGCCTGCATCGAGGCGCCGGTGGCCAAGCCGTCGTCCACCAGGATCACGGTGCGCCCGCGGACCTCGGCGGGGGCGCGACCGCCGCGATAGACGCGTTCGCGCCGCTGAAGCTCCTCCCGCTCCTGCGCGGTGACCTGCTCGATCAGGTAGGCGGGAACCTTCAGGGACGCGACGATCTCGTCGTTGAGCACCCGGACGCCGCCGCTGGCGATCGCGCCCATGGCGAGTTCCTCGTAGCCCGGCACGCCGAGCTTGCGCACGACGAACACGTCGAGCGGCGCGTGCAGCGCGTCGGCCACCGCGGCCGCCACGGGAACGCCGCCGCGCGGCAGCGCCAGGATCACGAGATCCGGGCGCCCGGCGAAGCTGGCGAGTTTCCTGGCGAGCTCGCGTCCCGCTTCGGCGCGGTCGCGAAAGATACGCTCGGCCATCGCCACCCTCCCGCTGCGCGGTCTCTGGAAGTGATCTGTCGTCCGCCGGGGAGACCCGATGCGACGGGCCCACCCCGGGCCGGTGTTCGGAAGCCGGTTACGCGGCCTGTACCGCGATCGTCTTCTCGTCCTTCGCCTCCGCGGTCTTCGGCAGCGTCACCGTCAGCACGCCGTTCTTGAGGACCGCCTCGATCTTGCTCGCGTCCACGCCCGGCGGCATGCGGAAGGCGCGCTCGATGGAGCCGAACCGACGCTCGGACAGGTAGAAGCCCTCGCCCTTCTCGTCCTTGTCCTGCCGCTTCTCACCCTTGATCGTCAGCATGCCATCGGTGACTTTGACCGTAATGTTCTTCTCATCCATGCCGGGAAGCTCGGCCGTGACTTCATAGCAGGTCGGCTTGTTCTGTATGTCGGCCACGGGGGACAATTGCCACATCGCGCCGCCGCCGGTGAACGGCATCGTCGCCGCCCCGAGGAAATCGAAGGGTACACGCTTCAGGCTGCGCGCCAGATCGTCGATGAGATGATCGATATCCCGGCGGACATTCTCGAACGGCCGCCACTCGGCCGGGGCGGACGAGTGCTCCTGCCCGTCGCTGCTGACGGGCACTTTCGTACCGGACTCGGACATGTTGCACGCCTCCTCTGAAAAGCGGTCCGCATCGGTACGGCCGACCCAGCGGCGCGACATTGATCCATCTCAAGATCAGGCGGGCCCGAAGGCTGGATCGGCAATACTGGCTGGAAGTTTCACCTAGAAATACTTGAGCTTACCGTGGTGCGGGCAGCTCCGGCGGGACTGTCTCGGCGTGCTGCGCGCGGGACCGGTCCACGCCCTGGAGCGCGATGGACGGCCGCGGGTCCCACTGGCCCGGGCAGGGCGTTCCCGGGGTCGCCAGGCAGCCGGTGCGGCGACCCGCCCTCAGCGATGATGCGCGGAGACGGCGCGCAGGATCTCGCCGGAGAGACCAGCCCCGACCTTGTGGGCGATGTCCCCGAGGCTGACCATGCCGACGAGCTTCTGGTCGGCGTCGATGACCGGAAGGCGACGGATCCGCTTGTTCTCCATGACCTTGATCGCCTGAGCGAGATCGTCGTCCGGCGCACAGCAGACGACCCGGGTGGTCATGACGTCGTTCGCCGTCATGGTCTGCGGATCCCTGCTATCCGCCAGGGCGCGGCACGTGATGTCGCGGTCCGTGACGATGCCGACCAAGTGGCCATCGGCCTTCACGGGGAGCGCGCCCACATCGGCGTCCCGCATCTGTCTGGCGATCACGTCGACGGGCGTCTCGGCGGCGACGAAGGTCGCCCCTTTGTGCATGACATCGCTGACTTTCATGGGCCTGCTCTCGTAACGACAGGATCGGATGGCCCGCGGATCGGACCCGAGCGGGCGAGGTCTCGAACCGTCGCGTCAGCCGGAAGGGCCAGCATTGATGCAGGTCAACCGACAGCGATCGGCATCGTTGAAGTATTCACACACAAGTTCAGGGTTTACGCAAAGTCCACGCGCGGAACCGCGCGTCGCCGCGTCCGGACAGGGCTGCGCAGCCGCCACGACGCGCGCGGTGGGCGCCGGACGGCCTCGCGAGAGCCGCCGCGCGTCAATGGGCCATCAGGATCGGCGCCGTTATCGTCCGCAGGGCATCGCGGCTCGCCCCGCCGAGAAGCGCCTCGCGCAGGCGGGAATGACCGAAGGCCCCCATGACGAGCAGGTCCGCGCCGGCCTGCGCGACCTCGACCAGCAGGGTCTCGGCGACGGAGGTGCCGCTGAAGATCGCGCGGTAATCGGCAGCGATACCGTGGCGACCCAGATGTTTCACCACGCGGGGGCCGCCCTCGCTGACGCCGGCAACCGCCTCCGTTTCCACGGTCAGGACGCGCACCCGGGTCGCGCGGCAGAGGAGGGGCAGCGCATCCGCCAGCGCCCTTGCGGCCGAGGCGCTGCCGTCCCACGCCACGGTCACGGAGCCGAACCGCGCCGGCCGAGCCCAGCGCGCCGGCACCACCAGGATCGGACGCCCCGCCTCGAGGAGAAGGTCTTCGATATAGGCGTCGGTCGGCTTGTCGCCGCCAGGTTCCGCCTGCTCGATCACGACGAGGTCCGCCAGGCGAGCCCGATCGAGCAAACGGCTCCGGATCTCGCCCGCCAAGCCGCAGAGGGTTTCGGTCTCCATTGGCACGGCGGCGGTCTTGGCGGCGTAGGCGAGGGCGTCGGCGGCATTGCGGGCCGCCTCGAGTGAAGCCTCACGCGCCGACTCGACGAGGTCGTACGGCAACTCCGCCAGGGCCGTCTCGTCCCCGCAGCCGTCCGGCTGGATGCACAGGCATAGGGCGGCGGCACCGACCTCTCGGGCCAGCGACAGCGCATAGGGGCCGGCCGCCTCTCCGACCGTGTCCGTGACGATGAGCAGATCCTTGATCATGGCGCGCATCCTGAAGGGGCGGATCGCGATCCGCGCACCGGGCAGGGCTCGCAGCGTGCGCCGACGGGCTGGCCGCGCCTTGATTCATCGCAAGGACCCGCGCGGCGGTCCCCGCGCAGACTGGCGGCCGGGCGGATCTCGGGCGGACGCGTTTGATGTCCCTCAACGCTCGTCCGGGATCATCGGCGGATCCTCGCGGCTCAACTCGGGCACGCGGAGACATGCGATGCGTGACGTCTTGATCGTCTTCTATTCGCGTTCGGGCACGACCGGTGTGGTGGCCCAGGCGCTCGCGACCGCCCTCGGCGCCGACCTCGACCGGATCACCACCGCGGCCTCCTATGCAGGGACGGCCGGATTCGTGCGGGGCATCTGGCACGCGCTCCGCCGCAGCGGCCCTCCGATCCGCAAGCATGCCGATCCCGCGCAGTTCAAAACGGTCATCCTGTGCTCGCCCGTATGGGCCGGGCGGCTCTCCGCGCCGATGCGGACCTATCTCCGGGAGGCCGGAACGCTCCCCCACCTCCGCGGCGTCGCGGTCTCCGGCTCGGGCGGCCCGCAGACATCCTTCTTCCGGGAGATGGAGCGGATCAGCGGCCGCGCCGGCATCCCCGCTCTCTCGCTCAGCCAGCGCCAGATCTTCACGGGAGCGTATCACACGGCCTTGGACGGGTTCGTGCGGACGGTGCGCCGGGCCCAGGACGATGCGGCCGAGAATCGCCCGCGCGCGGACGCGACCGGGCCTCGCCCGCAAGGCCTCCCGCGCGGCGGCCTCATCGCTTGAGGGTGTGCACCAGGGGGAGGAAGTTGATCGCGATCTCGAGGGCGATCAGCAGGACGACCACGATCTCCAGCCGCAACGAGCGGTTCGTGTGGATCAGGTCGGTGAGCGCCGTCGCCGTCTCGCCGATCACCGTGAGCTTGCGATGGAGGGTGGCCGTCCGCTCCGTCAGCTCGTACTCGTCCTCGATGCGCGCGTAGAGGCGTTCCAGGCCCGGCTGATCCCACAGCACCTCGGGCTTCTCCTCGACCGCCACGCGACCCGACACCCGGTGCTGCACGAGCAGCGTGCTGCCGATGTGCTTCAGGATCGCCCGGCGGCCGCCCGAGGCGCGCCCCGTCTCGGCCAGGCGCCGCGCCAGGGGGTCGATGACATCGAAGACCGCGGCGATTTCGATCTCGTTCTGCGCCAGCGCCGTGCTCTTGGCGAGGATGTCGGCGATGACGACCAGACGCTCGGGCGTCAGCTGGCGGATGGCGATCCGGCCACCGGGCGTCACCTGATCGTCGTGATCCGGCGCGATCTCGATCGTGGCGGTCTCCTCTTCCGGCCGCGTCACGGGCGAGCGGACGCGGGCCCGCAGGCCGGCCGCGATGGCATCCTCCTCGATCGGGGTCAGCCCGACGGTGACCACGGCCCCGTAGCGGAAGACGACAACGAAGCCGCCCCCCGCCCGGAAGGCGAGGGGGTTGATCGACAGGGTGTCGGTGCGTTCGAGGCCCGCCGTGTCGATGCGGTCTCCGAGGATGCGGGCGCGCGCGATCAGGCGCTGCGGTCCGACCGGTTGCGTGTCCTGGCTCAGCGGTAACCCTGTCTCTTATACACATCTCCGAGCCCACGAGACAAGAGGCAAT
>CAXDNE010000320.1:0-8006 GCA_963990595.1 uncultured Methylobacterium sp. | reverse complement strand
CCTCCAGGCTCAAAGCCATACCAAAGGGCGGACCACTTCATTGGGGGCGGATCACTCGCCTGTCTGCGCACCGAGACCACCGCGGAATGGGTCCTGATCTCGGGCACGTCCTGCGACGACCCTTCCGAGCGCGAGCGCCACGAATGCAACGGCCCGAGGGCCGCGCGGACGCCCAGCTTCATCAAGGATCCGGACTTCTGGCAGGCGAAGCCGACCGGGGGCCGCGTGAAGCTCGGCTACAACCTGATCAAGTACGGGTTCGGGACCGATTGCCGGGCGGTGACCCAGAACTACAAGATCTCGTACCTGGGCGACTACGGCGACAAGCAGACCGCCTGGGTCTGCGACACGCTCGATCTGGAGGACGGCACCTACGCCGACTACCAGACGATCCCGGACCCGAAGAAGTTCCGCCTGTACAACCTGACCACCACCGGCAAGGCGACCCTGGCGACGTCGTTCCCCACGGCTCCGTTCCCGAAGAAGGAGGGCGAGGACGAGTATGCTCCGGCCCTGAACTTCATCGTCGACCGCAACACCTACACGTTCGACGTCCGGCATCGGCAGTGACTTGAGCCGGCGCGCATTGCGCCGGCGTAGTTCCCGCGGCCTCAGGCCGCCATCGGCAGCTCGTCCTCGACGATCGCGTCGCCGAGCAGCCGGCGGCCGTTCGCCTCGATCCAGTTCGGCGCCAGGATGTCGCCGGCCGCGGTGATGATCCACGGCTTCGCGGTGCCGGCCTCGATGGCCTCGACCGCGATCAGAAGCGCCGTCCGGAGATCCGGCTGCTCGCGGCACTCCGCCGTCTTCACGCGGACCCCTGTGGGCCACAGCGTCAGATCGGCGGGTTCGTTCATATCCTTCGTCATGGTCTCGTTTTCGTCGCTCCGCCGCGCGGGCTCCGAAGCTCCTTGTATGTTGCGGGTGAACCTATCGTGACAGGGCCACGTCCGGGCGTTCGAGGCAACCCAGAATCGGATTCATTCCTTCCTTGTCGTCTCAACCCGTGCGGTTGCACACCCTGCGTAGAGCTCTCATAGATCCGTGGCGCGGAAGACGAACTGCATCGTCAGCGCCAAGGCCGGCAATCGATCGACAGGCCGAGAAGGGCGCGATAGGGAGCTGCATAGGGTTGCGAAGGAGGCGGCATGACTGCTCGCGAGCAGCGCTTGTCGGCTCCTACGCTCAATGTGCTGCACCTCTACGTCACGAGTCCGCACATGTCGCGATCCGGTACCGAGATCGCGAAGGCGGCTGGCATCTCCGCCGGAACGCTGTACCCACTCCTCGGCAGGCTCGAGGCGTCGGGTTGGCTCGAAAGCAACTGGGAGAACGTCGATCCGAAGTCCGTCGGACGGCCTCGCCGGCGCTTCCACAGGATGACCGATCTCGGCCTTTCGCGTGCCCGTAAGGTTTTGGCGGAACTGCAGCTTCCAATTTCTGGCGCAGCTGTCACGGAGCCGCCGAAGCCCGTCGGCATCTCCCGCGAGTGTCTTGACACGCCTCAGGCCGCCTCCGCCCCTTCGAACAGCATCGCGACCTGACCGTTCCCCCGCCACATGACCCGGCACACGCGCTCGGTGCGCCGGATCGCCAGCACGACCGTCTCCGGGACATCGAAGGGTTCCAAGACCTCGATCACGGCTCCGGCATCCGTCATGGAGGCGATGCAGCCCGACATCGGAGGTGCGCCGGCCGGCCTTAGCTCGCAGGCTCGGCTGATGTACCCGAAGTTCTGCATGCTCATCGTCGATCTCCCTGGACGGTACGGAGGGTAGCCGGGAACTATCGCGCCGCGATCCCTTGTCAGGCGATTGCTTTCGGAAGGGTTAAAGAATGGCTATTTCGTTGGCGTACCGGCGCACGCATTCGCCAACTGGCGAGCGGACCTTGTCCATTGCCGACCTTCATTCCTTCTGACATGTCGGATGTGGAGATCCTTCGATGGCACGCCTCGTACCCGCACCGCTGCGCACCGACCTGTGCGCTCACATGAGAGAGGTCGTGCTCGCGGCGGAGGACTATCTCGACGACAGTCTCGTGGTGGTCCAACTGGAACGAGGCACGCCCCTTGCAATCATACATCCCGTGCATGGGATCTTCGCGATCGAGGTCGCGAGGCCGATTCAGCCGCCTTCATATGGCAGCGAAGGGTTCTGGTTCGATCACGAAGGAAGAGATGCCCATCTCTGGACAGTGCTTCACATCGCCAAGTGCCGTATCGCAGAACGGCTCGGCATTCGTCCCGAGCGAGTGGCTGCGATCGTCTATGCCCCTGGTGACAAACTCCCGAGACTGACGTCAGCTATCATTTCCGGTGAGGGCGATCGGCTTGGCGCTGCACTGCTTGACGCGATGCAGGCGCAGGGCGTCGACTCGTTGAGTAAGCATGCGGTCGAATTGGCGACTGAACGCCTCGCGGCATCAGCTCGCCATATGGCGCCATCTCGCTTCCCAAGCGAACGACAACACGACGATACACCTGCTGGGGCCTGGGGGGTCGGTTTTGTGGAGCCCTACCCTCTGGCGAGCGTGCTGGAAACGGCCGACATCGATGCCATCGGCCCCCGGGAGGCCGCGGCACGAGTTCTGGACGGGCTGGCGGACATCGTATCGCGTCCATGCGTGTCGCTGGATGCCACCGGCCTCAGATTGCTTTCAGCGCACCTGCGCGCCGACAAGAGCACCTGCTTCGTCCATTATACCTCCAGGAGAAAGCCATCGAGCGCCGAGGTGAGGGCACGCGCCAAACAGATCGCAGGAGAGACCGCCTCGCTCATGCGGCAACTCGGGTATCCAACAGCGCAGGATCTTAAGGACGCGCAGATCGCCGACGAATTTGAATTTCGGCAAGGTCTCGCCGAGATGCGAGACAGCTGCGTTCTTATCGTCCACCGGCATCTTCGAGTTTATCCCCAGCAACAAGTGCGCTTCTTATGGCGTAGCTGGCTGCACCTGCGCGCCTCCATCGGGGACGGAGACGCGATGATCGAGACCGCATGGCAGCTGGAGACCGACGGGTTGCCGGACCCGGACGAAGCGACCATTCTCGCAGAGGCTTGGCGGCGCCTGTACGGGGTCGTCGTCAGAAACGACGACGAACCCGTCACCTTGGCGCGAAAACTCATTGCCATGTCGGCCTTCGACATCGTGGACGATGCCGATCGCGTTCTGCAAGGCCTTCATCGGCATCTCGAATTTCCGCTCCCTCCCGCGACCGCTGATACGCCGGGCAAGAGGGGCGGGTCCGAGGAGGGGCTGCGCGTTCTGACTGGGATCGGAGACGCCGCCAGCGCCGAAGGCGTCAAGGCGGCGAAGGCATTCGCGCCTCTGATGCGGCCCATCCCTCTCGTTGGCCATCCGGATCCCGACGACGTCTGGCGCCACCTATCGACCGAGTTCCCTTGGATGTCCGAGGCCAATCTCGCGATCGCTCGCGCGGCAGCCGTATCCCGTCGAGGAGAGAATGGTGCGTTCGTCAGCAGGCCTCTCCTTCTGCATGGCGCACCTGGCGTTGGAAAGTCGCGCTACGCCCGCCGCGTGGCAGAGATCTGCGGCGTTCCTTTCGACATGATCTCTCTGGCGGGCGCTGGAAGCAGCGTATTGCTAAAGGGGGTGGAGCGTGGCTTTAGTGCCGGCCGCGCAAGTGCGGCCGCCTTGGCCTTCCTCAAGCATCGATGCGCAAACCCTCTCCTGTTGTGCGACGAGGTCGACAAGGCCGACCAAAGCCGTATCAACGGTAGTCCCCTCGATGTGCTCCTGACGCTGCTTGAGCCCGAAACCGCGTGCCGTTTCGGAGACGATTTCCTGCTTGGCCAGCTCGACTGCTCCGCCATCTCGTGGATCCTGACCGCCAATGACATCGCGGGCCTACCGGGTCCGTTGCTGTCGCGCGTCCGCATCGTAAGAGCAGGACGACCCGAGGCGAGACACTTCGCGCAGATCTATGACGGCGTTCTCGCAGACGTGGCGCGGGACCTGCGCCTTCCGTTCGATCGCATGCCCGACATCTCAGCGATCCGTCCGGCCCTCGAACGAGACTTCGCCGCCGACCTCTCGATGCGTAGCCTGAAGACCCACGTCGCAGACGAGGTGCAGGACGCCATATGGCGGCCGGCCGGTCCGCGCGCAGTAGCCTGAGCCCAGCGGGTCCGGTCGTGAACGAGCCGCGGCAGGCGAATGCATCTCGTCAACCATAGGTCGAGAAGGGAGCGCCGCCCACGGAGTTCGAACCGTGCAGGCCATTATGGACGGGCATCGCTTGAGCTAGGTTGCTGCCGTTCAACCTGGGATATGCTTTCATGCGTCGCGCCTTCGCTCTCGCCCTGGCACTCGGCTGCATCTCCCCAATTGCGCATGCGCAGGGCTTCCGGGATCTGACCGTCCTCGACGGCCGATGCACCCCGAAGAGCCACGTGGCCGAAGGGCGGATCGGCACCGACCTGACGAAAGCCCAGTCGCGCTTCTTCTGCGACTCCGTGGCGATCGTCCCGATCAACGGCGATCCACGCCGTGTCCTGCTCACTTTCTCCGAGAAACGGTCGCATACGCGCCCGCAGATCGGCTTTGCCGGGTACATGCCCGAACCGGACATGATTCAGGTCCAGAGGGTCTACCTGCAGTCCGGAGTCGCCATCGCGGCCGACGACGGAGCATGCAAGCTGTTCCGCAAGCAGGGCCGCATCGACAGCCTGGTCTGCGGGGCCAAGATCGATCAGGGGGATCGGCGGACCGTGCCTGTCGTCGCGTTTCAGCGGTAGCGCACGGCATCCGCTGCCGGAGACCCTTCCGAGAGACCGACGAGGGTGGTTTCGACAGCTGCAGCGGGAGGTTCGGATGAACAGCAAGCAGGCCGAGTTCGAGAACCAGTTCATCGAAATAGACGACCAGTGGGTGACCCTGGCCGAACGCATGCGGCACTACCGGATACCAGGGGCCAGTATCGGGTATGTCGGAGGCAACGAGCTGCTCTGGAGCGCGGGCTACGGATATCTCGAAGCCGGGATCACCGCTCGGGTCCAGACGGACACCCCTTTCCAGGCCGCCTCGCTCAGCAAGCCGCATGCTGCGATCGGCGTGCAGCGCCTCTTCGAGATGACGGGGCTCGCGCTGGACAGCCCCGTCATCCGGCACACCAGCTGGGCCATTCCCTGCCGTACGTGCGGCGCGACCATCAACTGGTCCGGCAACGTCACCGTGAAGGAGACCCTGCAGCATAAGGGCGGCTTCATCGGGCGGGGGAACACGTGTCCGCTCGACAAGTGCTCGAATTTCACCGCTGGTGGCGGCGGCTTCGACGGCTACCCCGTCGGCCAGCAGCTTCCGACGCTCGATCAGATCCTCGCCGGCACCCATCCGGCCAACTCGCCGCCCATCGAGCTGACGACGATGCCGGGAGAGGGAGCGGATGCGTTCCACTACTCGGGCATGGGCTACGTCGTGATGATGCGGATGGTCCAGGACATGACCGGCCAGGAGTTTCTGGACTGGGCCGAAGCCAACGTCCTGCAGCCGATGGGCATGACCGCTTCGACGTTCCGGATCGATCTGCCCCCGTCGCTTCCGCTCGCAGCCGCCGGGCACGACACCGACGGCGAGCCGATCCCGGGCCTCCGCAATCGCTATCCGGAATCCGCGGCCGCGGGCCTTTACACGAACGCGGGCGACCTCTGTCGCACCATCATCATGCTGAACTGCAGCGGCGTGGTCGGCGGAACGAGAATCCTGAGTGACGGGCAGGCGACCGCCATGTTACGTCAGCAGATCGGCATATTCACCGCGAACGATCCCGGTGAAAAAGACTACCTCTTCAACCATTCCGGAGAGAACTACGGGTTCACCACCTTCATGCAGGGGTTCCCGAACCAAGGTGCCGGCATGGCCATCATGCTCAATATCGACAACGAGAACGGGATCGGATCGGATTTCTACAGCGAAGCCGTGAACGCTCTGGTCCGGGTCTATGGCCTGGTAAGCTGATGCGACGGAGGCCCGCGTCTGGGCCGGCTGCGGACCCAGTCCTCAGCGCCCGGGCACCGGCCCCGGAGATCCATGAGGAAGCGTGTCCTTCGTCCACACGATTTCGCCCGAGAGGGTGCTGAGGATCGCGCTCTCGACCTTCTGGTCCGGCGCCATCGGACGATCGTTCATGGCGGCCGCGATCGCCGCGTCGAGATCGGCAGCCTCGATCGTTCGGCTTTCGTAGGCCGTTCGTCCGCCGCCGCCCGTCGACTTCAGAACCCGCCGTAGTCGGTACGACCCCATAGTTCGCAGCACCAACGTCCTTCTTGCCCCCTGCGTATGGCTCGATACCGTGGATCTCTGAGGAAGGCGTGTCAATTTTTTGATCAGGGGAGTTCCGTTCAGCGAACGTCATTCTCTCACTGCATGCGATCCAAGCGGAACGGGGCAATTTCATGACCCGGAGGGTGCTGAGCATGCATGTGGTGCATAATCAGCTTCCGGTGTTAGGCCCGATCCCGAACGCCGTTCTCGCACCGGTCCACACGATCTCGACCGTCGCGCCTTCAGCGGTTGAAAGGCCGAGGCTGGCCTCCCGAATGGCGGCGTCGAGATCGGGAGCTTCGATCGTGAGCTATTCGGATTTTGGTGTGGAAACAGCGTGGTCGCGACCGTTCTTCAAAGACAGGTTGTTCGCTTTCCGTTCGCCATGCGCTAGCTTCTAGACGTGCCGAGCCTGACCCGCACTTTCCAGACCCGCATCAATGGGGACCAGCCCGCGCTCGCGGCGGCGGCGGATCTGTTCTCGTCCGTCGCACGGCGGGTCGACGCGGCGCTCGCCCGCGGCGAGGATGCGAGGACCGTCGCAAGGACGATGTGGCGACCAGCCGGAATCTCGGCCAAGAACCTCGACCACATCCTTCGCCAGGTCCAGGCCAAGCGCCGGGCCGTGGCGGAGCTGGCCAAGGTCCAGGTCGAGGATCTGCGCACCCGCATCCGGGCCAAGGAACGCCAGATCGCTCGCAAGCGCATCCTGCTCGTGGAACTGCCCCGGCGGCTTCGCGAGCTGAAGGCTGCCCCCAGCGGTGATCCGTGCCGGGCCGAAAAGCAACTCGCCCGGCTGCCGACCTCGCTGCACCAGCACACCCGGAGGTTGTCGCGCCTGAAGGACATGCTCGCTGCCGCCGAGAGGCGGCTTGAGCGGCCGGGTATCTGTTACGGCTCCCGCGAGCTCTTCACTAGGCAGTTCCACTTACGCAAGAACGGCTACGCCGATCACGCGGCGTGGCTTGCCGACTGGCGTGCGGCCCGCTCGTCACAGTTCATGGTTGAGGGCGACGCGGCATACCCATCGGGCAACCAGTTCGTCCGCGTAGCGGCGCGCGACGATGGTTCGTTTGACCTGGAGGTGCGGTTGCCGCCGGCGCTCCATCACTTAACCGACCAGCGCTGGACGACGCCGAAGGGTTACGCACTCGCGGCCATCGGTCTTAAGGGCCTCCGCTTCGCGCATGGCGCTGACGCGATCCGGGCGGCCCTGGCAGAAGGCAGGCCGCTGTCCTGGCGGTTCCTGCGCGACGGGATCTCCTGGCGGGCCTTCGTTGCCGTCGGACATGAGGTTGCTGAGCGGGTCGGGATGGACTGGTCGAACGGCGCCCTGGGCGTCGATCTGAACGCCGACCACATCGCGCTGTGCCACGTCTCGCACGACGGCAACCCCCTGGGTTCCTGGCGCATCCCGTTGGCGACCTACGGCCTGACGGACGGTTCGCGCCTGGACCTCGTGCGCAAGGCCTGCGCGGAGATCCGCGCGATCGCCGAGCGGCTCGGCGTGCCGGTGGTCTCGGAGCGCCTCGACTTCCGCAGGAAGAAGGCCCAGCTGACCTCCGACGACGGTGCGCCCCGGGCTCGGCAGCTGTCAGCGTTCGCCTATGCCGGCTTCCACATGGCGCTCCGCTCGGCACTGGTGCGGGCCGGCGTACGCCACATTCGGGTCAACCCGGTCTATACCTCCCTGATCGGCCGCGTGAAGTTCGCTCGCCTCT
>CAXDNE010000319.1:0-8008 GCA_963990595.1 uncultured Methylobacterium sp. | reverse complement strand
ATTGCCTCTTGTCTCGTGGGCTCGGAGATGTGTATAAGAGACAGGGCGAGGAGGGCGCCGACGAGGAGGGACATGGTCTCAGGTCTCCGGGAGGGGTATGAGCCCGCTTCTGCCCGAGCCCCGCCCCGCGATCCTGACGGCGCCTGTCAGCCTCCCGTCAGGCCGATCGGCCTATTCCCGCCCGCATGACCGCCTCGCGCCGCGCCGCCACGCTCTGCCTGCTCGCCACCCTCGCCGGGAGCGGCCTGCCCGCGCGCGCCTCCGAGGATGCCGACCGCGCCCGCCGCGCCCTGGAGCAGGGCGAGATCCGCCCCCTCGACGCGGTGCTGGCGGCGGCCCGGGCGGCGGTCCCGGGCGACGTCGTGTCGGTCGATCTCAAGCACGACGAGGGGCATTGGCTGTACAAGCTGCGCATCCTCGGCGCCGACGGGAAGCGCAGGACCGTGAAGGTCGATGCCGGCTCGCTGAAGATCCTGGACGAGGACGACGATGATTGAGGGGAGGGGCCGGCCGTGCGCGTCCTGATCGTCGAGGACGAGCCGCGCATCGCCGCCGACATCAGGCAGGGCCTGGAGCGGGCCGGCTACGTCGCCGACGTGGTGGCGGACGGCGAGGCCGCGTGGTTCCGCGCCGAGACCGAGCCCTACGACGCGATGGTGCTCGATCTCGGCCTGCCGCGCCTCGACGGGCTCGGGGTGCTGCGCCGGTTGCGCGCCGCCGAGGTGGCGCTGCCGGTGCTGATCCTCACCGCCCGGGACGGCTGGCGCGAGCGGGTCGAGGGCATCGATGCCGGCGCCGACGATTACCTGGTCAAGCCCTTCCGCATGGAGGAGCTGGTGGCGCGGCTCCGGGCGATCCTGCGGCGCACCGCCGGCCACGCCGCGCCGGTGCTCCGGGCGGGCGCCGTCGAACTCGACACCCGGACCCGGGCGGTCAGCGTCGCGGGTCAGCCCACCGAGCTGACCGCCCTCGAATACCGCCTCCTCGCCTTCCTGCTGCACCGTCAGGGGCAGGTCGTGCCGGCGGGCGAGCTGCTCGACCATCTCCACGGGGTCGGAACCGAGCGCGAGGCCAACGCCCTGGAAGCGCTGCTGACCCGCCTGCGCCGCAAGCTCGGGCCGGGGGTGATCGAGACCCGGCGCGGCCACGGCTACGTCGTGCCGGCCGCGGCCGGCCCGTGAGGCGCGATTCGCTGCGCCTCCGGCTCGGCGTCGCGGCGGCGTCCCTGATCGCCCTGGCACTGCTGCTGGCCGGTGCCGGTCTCACCGTGATCCTCGACCGGGTGCTCGACGCCCGCACCGCCGACGAGCTGGACCGGACCGCCAAGCTCATCGCCGGGCGGGTCGGGCTCGCCCCGGACGGGAGCCCGACCCTCTCCCGGGAGCCGCCGGATCCCCGCTTCGCCACGCCCTATGGCGGCCTGTACTGGCAGGTGCAGGCGGGGACGCGCGTCCTGCGGTCGCGCTCCCTCTGGGACAAGAGCCTCGACCTGGGCGGGGCCGGGGCGGGCGCGCAGGGTCCGGCGACCGTCGACGCCGTCGGGCCGGATGGCGGCCGCCTGATCGCCGTGGCGCGGCCGCTGGAGATCGGGCCGCTCGGTGCCGAGACCCGGCTGCGGGTCACGGTGGCGGAGGACCGGCGCAGCCTCGCGGCGAGCCGGGCGACCTTCCTGCGCCTGCTGATCCCGGCCCTGATCGCCCTGTTCGCCGTCCTGACGCTCGCGATGTGGCTGTTCGTCCACCGGGCGCTCGCCCCGTTCCGGCTGCTGCAGGCGGATCTCCTCGCCGTCCATGCCGGGACCCTGACCCGGTTGCCCGAGCACTTCCCCGACGAGGTCCGGCCCCTTGTGGCAGACCTCAACCGGCTGCTGGACGCGCAGGAGCGGGCCCTGGCCCGCGCCCGGGATGCCGCCGCCGACATGGCGCACGGCCTCAAGACCCCGCTCGCGGTGCTCGACGCCTTGGCGCGCCGGACCGGGCCGGCCGATCCGGGCCTGTCGGCCGAGATCGCCGAGCAGGCGCGGGCGATGGGCGGCCAGGTCGAGCGGGCGCTGGCCCGGGCCCGGATCGCCACCGGCGGCGATCTGCGGCGGCGGGCCTGCCGTGTCGCCCCGGTGGCGAACCGCCTTGTCGCGACCCTGCGCCGGCTGCCGGAGGGCGATTCCCTGGACTGGGCGATCGCCGTGCCGGACACGCTCGCCTATCCGGGGGAGGAGGGGGAGCTGATGGAGGTGCTGGGCAACCTCCTCGACAACGCTCGCAAATGGGCGCACCGGCGGGTCCGGGTCTCGGGTGAGGCGGCCCCCGGGGAGCTGCGTCTCACCGTGGAGGACGACGGGCCCGGCATGAGCCCGGCGGCCATCGCCGGCATCGGCCGCGGCCAGCGCTGGGACGAGAGCCGGCCGGGCACCGGCTTCGGCATCGCCATCGCCCGCGACGTGGCCGAGGTCGCGGGCGCGCGGCTCGCCTTCGGGCGCTCGGAGATGGGTGGGTTGCGGGCGGACCTGCGCTGGACGGACGGATAGGGAGGCATCCCATGCAGCGCCTATCCCCCCTCATCCTGAGGGGGGATGGGACGATCCGGGGGGTGTCGGCCCCGTCCGCTCACCGCCGCGACGTCGCCGCCCCCTCCGCCGGGGTGCTGAGGCGCAGGAGCAGCGCGCTCAGTCCATGGGCGCAGGCCTGCGTGCCGCGACCTTCCGTGGCGATCGTCAGGTCCGGCCGCTCCGGCGCCTCGTAGGGCGCGGAGACACCCGTGAAGCCCTGGATCCGGCCGGCCCGCGCCAGCCGGTAGAGCCCCTTGGGGTCGCGGGCCTCGCACAGGCCGAGCGGGGTGTCGACGAACACCTCCAGGAACGGGATGTCGCCGGCGATCCGCCGGGCCAGGGCCCGGTCGGCGCGGTAGGGCGCGATCAGCGAGACGATCACCACCGTGCCCGACTCGGCCATCAACCGCGCCACCTCGGCGGTGCGCCGGACGTTCTCGGACCGGTCCGTGGGCGAGAAGGCGAGATCCGCGTTCAACCCGTGGCGGAGGTTGTCGCCGTCGAGGACGGCGCTGTGCCGGCCGGCGGCGACGAGCATCCGGTCGGCTTCGGCCGCCAGCGTCGACTTTCCGGCGCCCGACAGGCCGGTCAGCCACGCGATCACCGGCACCTGACCGAGGCGCGTCCACCGGTCCGCCCGGGGCTGGAGCGGGTGCCGGGTCACGTGGGTCGGGCCGGTCGGGATCTTCTGCACGCCGCACCTCTCCACCGCCTGGGGCCTCATCCGCGCAGGCGGCGGCCGGTTGTCGGGCGCCCGACGCAGGATCGGAGCCTGTTGGGCGGCTTCGCGCGGCACGCGCCAGGGCAAACGCTAGGGTACGCGCCAGGCCGGACAGCCGACCACGTCGCCGACGCGCGCCTTGAAAGCCTCCAGGACATGCTCCGTCCGCCACCGCCATGCGGGGGGCACCCGAAAGCCCGTATGGGCCGTCGCCGCCCGCACGAGCTGCCCGACCCGGGCTTCCGTCTCCGGGGCGATCGGCGCGGTGGCCAGCTCGTTCGGGGGCGCCCCGGGGGCGGACGCGATGACAGAATCCCAGGCCTGCCCCCAGCAGGCGGCGGCGAAGCGCGCGTTCGAGGTGGCGTATCGCGCCGCGACCTGGGCCAGCCCCTCGGGGGCGTCGCCGCGGAACCGCTCCGCGTCGAGCCCGCGCGACCAGGCCCAGTCATCGAGGAAATGGCCGAGCCGCCGGGGATGGCCGATCACCTGCCGGTGGACGCCGAGCCGGTACAGGCGGCGCGAAGCCTCGACCGCGATCGGTCCCGAACTCCGGTTCGTGCGGTACTCCAGATCCGCCGGGGTCAGCAGCGGCGCGAGGCGGGTGCCGATCTCCAGCCCGTCGATCAGGCGCTGCAGGAGCGGCGCGTCGGAGCGGCGGTCGCGGAAGGGAACGGCGACGACCCGCCCCGCGCAAGCCCGGCGCCAGGGATCGAGCCGCGCCGCGTAGTCGTAGCGCCCGGACGCCCCCTCGTGCCGCAGGAAGCCGCGGAAGGTCCGCCCCTCGATGACGACCTGCGTCTTCAGGGCATAGGCGGAGGCGAGCTGCTCGACCTGCGGCTTGACGACAAGAGCCGCCTCCATGGCGAAGCCGCGGCGTGTGAAGATCTCCGCCAGGATGTCCGGGACGCGCCAGAACGGCCGCTGCACGGCGAAATCCTCGTAGGAGAGCAGGACCGTATCGGCCTCGGTGGCGGCGAGGATCGTGTCCAGGCGCGCGAGGGCGTCGCGGCGCTCGCAGGCCGGCCGACGCCGGTCCAGCGCTTGGCCGAGCCGGTGATGATTGACGTCGGCCGCCTCCGGGGAACCCGGCGGGGCGAGCTTCGGGTAGCAGATCCCGATTGCGGCGAGCTGCGGACGCAGCCGGGCCAGCACCTCCTGGAACGAGGTCGAGCCGGTCCGCGGCATGCCGATGTGAACGATCGCGCGACGCACGTGTGCTGTCGACCCCGCTGGACTTCGCGATATCGGCAAGTGCTCAGCCCAGCAGAGCACAGTCCACGAAACCAACGTGGACGCGCACGTCTCGAGCGAGACACACCAAACTCCGTAATCACGGTCCGATCACGGGAACGAGATCGGGAATAGCCAAGCTCCGTTTCTGCTCTATTTCACGCGACGGTGGGATCGAAGACCGCTTCGCGTTCCGCGCGACGGATCCATCGCCCGCGTCGTGAGGCGCCGGAGCGCGGCGGAGGCCGGGGGCGGGTGCCGGCCCGCCGCGCCATCGCGGGCGGGTCCCGCCGCGGCGGCGACGCGGCATTTCGGGATGCGGTCGAGGGTTAGGCAGCCGGCGGCGCGGCCGGACGCGCCTAGCGCCCGGCCTCCGGGCCGTCGCGCCGGAGCAGGAACACGCCCTGCGCGCCGAACAGGTTCCAGACCCACCAGGGCATCGAGAACCGCATCGGCCGGCCGCGGGCGTCGAGGGCGGTCGCGTGCTCGATCCGGGCGCCGATCAGGCGGCAGAGCCCGACGAAGTCGCGGATGGTGCAATGGTGGATGTTGGGCGTCTCCCACCACGCGTCCGGCATGATCTCGGTGACCGGCATGCGCCCGCGCAGGGCGAGTTCGGCCCGCACGCGCCAGTGCCCGAAATTCGGGAACGAGATGATCACCTGCCGGCCGATGCGCAGCAGATGCTCCAGCACCACCCGGGGGTTGCGGGTCGCCTGGATCGTCTGGGACAGGACCACCACGTCGAAGGCGTCGTCGGGATAGTTGGCGAGGTCGGTGTCGGCGTCGCCCTGGATCACCGACAGGCCTCGGGCGAGGCAGGCATTCACGCCCTCGCGGGACAGTTCGATCCCGCGCCCGTCGATGCCGCGACGGTCGCGCAGCAGCGCCAGCAGCGAGCCGTCGCCGCAGCCGATGTCGAGGACCCGGGCGCCCGCCGGCACGAGGCCGAGCACGATGAGGTGGTCGACCCGGGGGGCGCCGCTCTCGCCGGTATGGGAGAGGGCGTCCGCGCTCTCCCAGGGGGCACCGTGGGCGGTCTTGCCGAGATCGATCTTGCCGAACGTCATCCTGCCGGACCCGCCGCTCACAGGCCGCGCGCCCGGGCGGCGGCGTCGATGAAGCCGCGGGCGGCGGAGAACATCGCCGGCTCGTCGAGCAGGAAGGCGTCGTGCCCCTTGTCGCTCTCGACCTCCACGAAGGCGACCGGCGCAGCGGCGGCATTAAGCGCGTGGACGATCGCCCGCGAGTCCCGGGTCGGGAACAGCCAGTCCGACGTGAAGGAGATCACGCAGAAGCGGGTCTTGGTGCCCCGGAAGGCGTTGGCCAGCACGCCGCCATGGTCCTCGGCGAGGTCGAAATAGTCCATCGCCCGGGTGAGATAGAGATAGGCGTTGGCGTCGAACCGCTCGACGAAGCTCAGCCCCTGGTGGCGCAGGTAGCTCTCGATCTGGAAGTCGGCGTTGAACGAGAAGGTCGGCGCCGAGCCGCCCTGGAAGCGGCGGCCGAACTTCCGGTGGAGGGCCGGCTCCGACAGGTAGGTGATGTGCGCGCCCATCCGGGCGACGCCCAGGCCCTTGGCCGGCCGCGTCCCCGCCTCGAGGTAGCGCCCGTCCGCCCAGGCCGGGTCGGCCATGATCGCCTGCCGGCCGACCTCGTGGAAGGCGATGTTCTGCGCGGAATGGCGGGCGCCGGTGGCGATCGGCATCGCGGCGAAGACCCGCTCGGGGTAGAGCGCCGCCCATTGCAGCACCTGCATCCCGCCCATCGAGCCGCCGATGCACAGGAACAGGTCCCGGATGCCGAGATGCTCCAGCAGCATCGCCTGGGCGCGGACCATGTCGCGGATCGTCACCAGCGGGAAGTTCAGGCCGTAGGGCCGTCCCGTGGCGGGATCGATCGAGGCCGGCCCGGTGGAGCCCATGCACGACCCGATCACGTTCGAGCAGATCACGAAGTAGCGGTCGGTGTCGACCGGCTTGCCGGGGCCCACCAGGGTCTCCCACCAGCCGGGCTTGCCGGTCACCGGATGGGTGTGGGCGAAGTACTGGTCGCCGGTCAGCGCGTGGCAGATCAGGACCGCGTTCGAGCGCGCGGCATTGAGGGTGCCGGCGGTCTGATAGGCGATCTGGAAGGGCGCGAGCTCGACCCCCGCATCGGTGAGCAGGGGCGTGTCGGCGGAAAAGTGCGCCACCGGGCTCTTCGGGTCGAGCGCCTGCGAGCGCTCGGACACGCGCGGCGCCGGCTCGTCGGTCGGGTCCGGCCGCAGGGCCGTGTCCGGTTGGGTGTCCATGGCGGGTCTTAACGACCGTGTATCCGATCGGATCCGAACCGGGAGAGCACGGGATCGCCTGACGCGCCGCACTCGCCCGACACGGCCAGCAAGTCTGGGAGGTAATGCTCCGGGCGCCGAGCGTCAACGCGGAACGCCGGCGGCGGGCTGCGCCGCCCGGGGCGCCAAGTCACCGATCCCGGCCGCGCCTCTCGAACCTGTCCGGCGCCCGGACCGGCTGGGGCCGCAGGGCGGCGTGCCCCGCTCAGGCCCCGGCCCGCGACGGCCGTTCGGCCACCGGGCCTCCGCTCACGCGAGCGGCGCGGCCATCAGCGCGAGGCCCAGCGCCGGCAGGCCGAGGGCGAGGGCGGCGCGGGCATCCAGGCGGTCGGCGCGGATCCCGCCCCGCCAGTGCCGGCTCGCCGCGCTCTCGATGAAGATCCCGGTCAGGACCAGCGCGGAGCCGATGAGGGCCTGCATCGAACCCATGTCTACCTCACCCAGCCGGCCGCGCCGTCCGACGCGACGCCCGCCTCCGGCTGGGGAAGTCCGTCCGGCGCCGGACGGTTCCTCAGCGAATCGCGGCCGCGCAGGCGACGAAGACGAGGGCCGCGCCGGCTGCGGTGATGCAGCCATTCGCCAAGGGGGCGGCCTCCGCGCGGCGAAGGCGGCAATCCGCGGCGACCGAGGTGAGGATCCCGATCAGGAACAGGCTGCAGAGGATCAGGTCACCGGGCATTGTCGATCCGTCCAGGAACTCGCGGGGCGCGGCACGCCCGACGCACCCCTTTCTCCGGGTTCAACAGGCCGAAACGTGGCGAGTGCCCCGCGGCATTTGCGCTTCGCCGTTTTGCCGCGGCGGCCCTGGACGGGTTTCTCGGTCTCAGAGCTTGGTCGAAGCTGGCCCCGTGTCGAAATCCTCCGGCCCCATATCGAGGAGATCGTTCGGCGTCTCGATCTGGTCGTAGGCCCGGCTGGCGGCGGCCTCGATCGCCGCCTGGTTGCGGGCGAACAGGTCGAGGGGCGGGAGGTCGGTCCCACCTGCGAAATGCTGGCGCAGCACGGGGATCGGGACGTCGACGCCGATCACGCGCTCGCCGTTCGTCATGGCGAAGCGGATCAGGGTCTCGTCGGCGGGCAGGATATGGGCGCCGCCGTCCAGATAGCGTTCGAGGGGCATGGGCTGCATCCTTCCTGTCTCTTATACACATCTCCGAGCCCACGAGACAAGAGGCAATCT
>CAXDNE010000318.1:0-8127 GCA_963990595.1 uncultured Methylobacterium sp. | reverse complement strand
GTGGCAGATCGCCTCGTCGTTGACGTAGCGGTCGTTGGGGCAGTCCATCGTCAGCGAGAACCCGTCCGGGTAGCCGGCCTGGGCCATGAGCTCCTTGGCCTTCTTGAGGTCGGTGGCCGGGCGCTTGAACTCGGCGGCGCGGTCGTAGAGGGCCGGGGCGATCATCAGCGCGGAGGGCACCGCCTGCCCGCGCATCACGCGCTTGGCGATCGTGTCCTCGTCGATGGCGAGGTAGAAGGCCTCGCGCACCTTGATGTCCTTGAACGGGTTCTTGCCCTTGACGCTCGAATCCTTCAGCTCGTCCCGGTCCTGGTCCATGCCGAGGAAGATCGTGCGCAGCTCGGGGCCGGCCATCACGGTGGCTGTGCCGCTGGCGTTGACCCGCTGCTGGTCCTGCAGCGGCACGGGATCGATCCAGTCGACCTCGCCGGAGAGGAGCGCGGCGACGCGGGTCGCCGGGTTGGCGATGGTGGTCAGCACCGCCTCGTCGAGGTTCGACTCGACCTTGCCCCAGTAGCCGTCGAACTTCTTGAACACCGTCTTCACGCCGGGCTGGTGCTCGGCGATCACGAACGGGCCGGTACCGTTCTCGTGCAGAGTGGCGTAGCTCGGGCTGGTGGCGTTGGGCGGCGTCGGCTGGACGACGTTGTTTTTCTCGGACCATGCCTTCGACATGATCACCCAGGTCGGGAACTGGGCGATGGCGATGGGGTTCGGCTTCGAGAGCTTCATGTCGACGGTGTAGTCGTCGACCTTCACGAACTCGGCGTCGGCCGGGACGTTGGTGGTGAAGTTCGAGCCCGGGGCGCGGACGCGCTGGGCGGAGAAGATGACGTCGTCGGCGGTGAACGGCGTGCCGTCATGGAACTTGACGTTCTTGCGCAGGTGGAAGCGCCAGCGGGTCGGCTCGGGCGTCTCCCAGGATTCGGCGAGCGCCGGCGCGAATTTCAGGTTCTTGTCGAGGGTGACGAGGGGCTCGTAGGCCGCCTCCTGCATCCCTTCCGTGAAGCTCTCCTTGAGGGAGTACGGATCGAGGGATTTCAGGTCACCCTGGAAGGCGAAGCGGAAGACGTTGGCGGCCTGCGCGGGCAGCGCGGCGAAGGCGAACGTCGCGACCGCGACCGCGGACACGCCGCGGGCGAGGGACTTCAGGGCTGAACGGGACAAGCGGATCTCCGGAACCGTGAATGCGACACCGGCCAGCGGCCCGTGGTGTCCACCGCGGCGCCAGCAAGCTTCGGACCATCTGTATACAAGACGACAGCCGAGCCTGTCGCGGCCGAGTGACATTACCCGGCCGCCATAGCGCGTTTTCCCCGCTTGATATCGCCTCTTGTGTCGCAGTTTGGGCACGAAGGTTTTGTGCGCGTCCCTCTGCCCAGGGCGGCACGTCGCCCCCTCTCCCGCACGCGAGAGGGGACCCGCGCCCCTCCTCTCGGCCCCCTGAGCGGCAGCGTCGACGGCCTACTCGGCCGCCACCCGCGCGGGTTCGCGCCGCGTCTCCGCCTCCGCCCGCTCGCCCTCCGCCACGGCCTTGCGCCGGAACAGGCGCATCACGACGACGAAGAAGACCGGCACGAAGAACACCGCCAGGACGGTGGCGGTGATCATGCCGCCCATCACGCCGGTGCCGATCGCCTGCTGGCTCTTCGAGGCGGCGCCGGTGGCGATGGCCAGCGGCACCACGCCGAAGATGAAGGCCAGCGAGGTCATCACGATCGGCCGGAACCGGAGCGTGGCGGCCTCGACCGCTGCCCGCACCACCGAGGTCCCGGGTTTCCAGAGGTCCTTGGCGAATTCCACGATCAGGATCGCGTTCTTCGCCGAGAGGCCGATGATCGTGATCAGCCCGATCTTGAAGTAGACGTCGTTGGGCATGCCGCGCAGGTGCACCGCCGCCACGGCGCCGATCACGCCCAGCGGGATCACCAGCATCACCGAGACCGGGATCGCCCAGCTCTCGTAGAGCGCCGCGAGGCACAGGAACACGATCAGCACCGAGAGGCCGAGCAGCAGCGTCGCCTGGCTGCCCGCCTGCTTCTCCTGGTAGGACTGGCCCGTCCAGGCGTAGCCGAAGCCCTTGGGCAGCTGGAGCATCAGCCGCTCCATCTCACTGATCGCGTCGCCCGACGTGTAGCCGGGGTTCGGCTCGCCGGTGAAGCGCACCGACTGGTAGCCGTTGAAGCCGACGATCTGGCTCGGCCCCATGCCCCATTTCAGCTCCGCGAAGGACGACATCGGCACCATCGTGCCGCTGGCGTTCTTCACCGCGTAGTTGAGGATGTCCGAGGCGTTCATGCGCTGGAGCTGCTCGGCCTGGACGTAGACGCGCTGCATCTTGCCGCGGTTCGGGAAGTCGTTCGGGTAGACCGAGCCGAGGTTGAGCTGGATCGTGGCGTTGATGTCCTCGAACTTCACACCGAGCGCCGCCGCCTTCTCGCGGTCGATGACCAGCTCCGCCTGCGGGGTCGGCGGCAGGCCCTCGATCTTCACCTTCTGGAGGATCGGGCTCGCCGAGGCGAGCTTCAGGAGCTGCTCCTGGGCCGCCAAAAGCGCCGCGTAGCCGCGGTTGGCCCGGTCCTGCAGGCGGAACGAGAAGCCCGCCGCGTTGCCGAGATTGTCCACCGGCGGCGGCTCCTGCGCGTCCACGGTGGCGTCGCGGTAGCTGGCGAGCGCCGCGTTGGTGCCGGCGACGAGGGCGGCGGCCGAGTTCTTGGCGTCGCGCTCGTCCCAGGGCTTCAGGGTGACGAAGGCCTGGCTGGTGCTCGGGGCCTGGCCGGAGAACGAGAAGCCGTTGAGCATCGTCACGGTGGCGACGCCTGCTTGAGCCAGCAGGTGCTCCTCGACCTTGCGGACCGCCTCCTGGGTGCGGTTGTACGAGGCGCCCGGGGGCGTCTGGATGTCGACCGTGAAGAAGCCCTGGTCCTCCACCGGCAGGAATCCCTCCGGCAGGTTGACGAAGGCGTAGGCCGTGCCCGCCACCAGCGCGAGGTAGACCAGCATCACCCGGCCGGACTTGCGGATGAACGCCGCGGTGCCGCGGCCGTAGCGGGCGGTCTCCCGGTCGACGAACCGGTTGAACATCCCGAACACGCCGCCCTTGGCGTGGCCGTGGCCCTTGGCGACCGGTCTCAGGAAGGTCGCGCAGAGCGCCGGCGTCAGCGACAGGGCGAGCAGCGCCGAGAACGCGATGGAGGTCACCATGGCGATCGAGAACTGCCGGTAGATGATGCCCACCGAGCCGGGGAAGAACGCCATCGGCACGAACACCGCCATCAGCACCAGGGTGATGCCGATGATCGCGCCGGTGATCTGCCCCATGGCCTTCTTGGTGGCCTCCTTGGGGGGCAGCCCCTCCTCGTTCATGATCCGCTCGACGTTCTCCACCACCACGATGGCGTCGTCGACCAGGATGCCGATGGCCAGCACCATGCCGAACATGGTGAGCACGTTCACCGAGAAGCCCGCGAGCCACATCACCGTGACCGTGCCCATCAGGGCGATCGGCACCACGATGGTGGGGATCAGGGTGTAGCGGATGTTCTGCAGGAACAGGAACATCACGAGGAAGACCAGCACCACCGCCTCGACCAGCGTGTGCAGCACCTTCTCGATCGAGGCCTCGACCGCCGGGGTGATGTCGTAGGGGATGTCCCACTTCAGGTCTGGCGGGAAGAACTGGGACAGTTCCACCATCTTGGCGCGGATCGCGCGTGCCGTCTCCAGCGCGTTGCCGTCGGGGGCGAGCGTCACCGAGATGCCGGCGGCCGGGCCGCCGTTGAGGCGCGTGGAGAACTGGTAGGCGTCGCCGCCGAGCTCGATCCGCGCCACGTCGCGCAGGCGCACGTTCGAGCCGTCGGGATTGGCCCGCAGCACGATGGCGCCGAACTCCTCGATCGTGCCGAGCTGGCCCTTCACGATGATCGGCATGGTCAGCGCCGTCCGGGTCGGGCTCGGCTGCGCGCCGACCGCCCCCGAGGCGACCTGGACGTTCTGGTTGCGGATCGCGTCGGTGACGTCCGAGGCGCTGAGCGAGAGGCCGCGGAGCTTGTCGGGATCCACCCAGACCCGAAGCGAGCGCTCGGTGGAGTAGAGCGTCGCGCGCCCGACGCCGGGGATGCGCCGGATCTCGTTGATGACGTTGCGGATCAGGAAGTCGCCGAGGCCGACCTCGTCCATCGACCCGTCCTTGGAGACGAGCGTGATGATGTTGAGGGTCGCGGCCGAGGCCTCCTCCACGAGGATGCCGTTCTGGCGCACCTCGGCCGGAAGGCGGGCTTCCACGCGCTTGAGCCGGTTCTGCACCTCCACGGAGGCCAGCGACGGGTCGGTGCCGGGCTGGAACGTGGCGGTGATGTTGACCGAGCCGAACGAGTCGGTGGTCGACTCGAAGTTCATGATGTTGGCGGCCCCGTTCAGCTCATCCTCGATGAGCCGGGTCGTGCCGATATAGAGGCTCTCCACCGAGGCCCCCGGGAAGGCCGTGGACAGCGCGATGGAGGGCGGCGCGATCACCGGATACTGCGCCACCGGCAGGTTCGGGATGGCGAGCGCGCCGCCCAGGCAGATGAACAGGGCCACCACCCAGGCGAAGACCGGCCGGTCGATGAAGAAGCGTGCCATGATCGGGCTCTCCCGGGCTCAGTGGCGCTGCCGGACGGCGGCCCGCTGCGCGGCCTCCGCCCGGTCACCCGCGCCCTTGTCGCCCGCGTCCTTGTCCCCCGGCGCGTCGGGGGCCTCGTCGGCATCGTGCTTCGGGCCGGCCTCGCCATGGACCGGCGTCTGATCGAGGGGGCTCACCTTGGCGCCCACGGTGATCTTCTGGAAACCGTCGACCACGACCCGCTCGCCGGCCTTGAGGCCCGAGCGGATCAGCCAGCTCGGCCCGACCACCGGCCCGACCTCGACGGGCTGGCGCATCACGGTCTCGTCGGCGCGCACCACCCAGACCTCTGCGCGGCCGTCATCGGTGCGCTGGATCGCCTGCTGCGGCACCGCGATGGCGTCGGAATCGATGCCCTGCTTGATCCGCGCCCGCACGTACATGCCGGGGAACAACTCGTCGTGCGGGTTGGGGAACTGCACGCGCAGCGTCACCTGGCCGGTGCTCGGATCGGCGGTGACGTCGGAGAACAGCAGCCGGCCCGCCAGCGGGTAGAGCGAGCCGTCATCCATGATCAGGTGGACGTTGGCGGTGTTGTCCTCCAGCCGCGCCAGCTCGCCGCTGGCGAGATCCCGGCGCAGGCGGTTCAATTCGCCCACCGACTGGGTGATGTCGACGTAGATCGGGTCGAGCTGCTGGATCGTGGCCAGCGCCCCCGTGGAGCCGGGCTCGATCAGGGTGCCCTCGGTGAGCAGCGCCCGGCCGATGCGGCCGGTGATCGGCGCGCGCACATCGGTCCAGCCGAGGTTGAGCTGCGCCCGGTCGCGGGTCGCCTTGGCGCCCGCGACTTCCGCCTCGGCCTGCTTCTTGGCCGCGAAGGCCGCGTCGTACTGCGCTTGGCTGGCGGTGGCGCGGCTGAGCAGCTGCTCGAGCCGGTCGGCCTGTTGGCGGGCGAGCACGAGGGCGGCCTCCTGGCGGGCGAGCGCCGCCTCGGCGCTGGCGAGCTCGACCTCGTAGGGCGCGGGATCGATCTTGTAGAGGATGTCGCCTTCCTTGACCTGACTGCCCTGCTCGAACAGCCGCTTGACCACGAGCCCGGAGACCCGGGAGCGGACCTCGGCGATGCGCATCGGGGCGACGCGGCCCGGCAGGTCGCGGAGATACGGGATCGCCTGGGGCTCCACGGTGACGAAGCCGACCTCCGGCACCGGGGGCGTCGGCGCGGCGGCCTGCTTGGGGTTGCAGGCGGCGAGGCCGAGCAGGAGCAGGGAAGCGGGCCAGGCGACCTGCGCGCGGGCCAGTCGGCGGGGAGAGGACGAGGTTCGAGCGGACAGAGTGCGGGTCACGGTTACCGACGCTCCTGAAAGCATGCATCTGCTGGGGCCGGCGCGAACAGGGCCGCGCGTCGTCGAAACGGATCTCGGGCCCAGTCCTCGGGACGGGCGCGGGGAGATCAGAGCAGGCGCGCGGTCTCGCCGGCCGTCAGGGCCGGAGCGCGCTTCAGACGGTCCGCGGAGGCCGGTGCAGTGAGCCGGACGGCTCGGAGGGCGGCCGGGTGTCGGACCTGTACGCGAAGGCCGCGCTGACAGCGTGACGGGGCTGCGGCGCCTCGACCGGCGGCCGCGGCAGACCCAGTTCGGTGAGGATCTCGATGTCGGCGGCGCGAAGATCCGTGCCGCCGAAGGCCGACCGCTCGGCCTCGGGCTGTGAATCCGGCGCGCCCGACAGCATCGCCAGGCGCGGGCTCACCATGGCGCAGGCCGGGCCGTCGGCCACCGCGGCCCGGGCCGGCGCAGGCGCGGTGACGATCGCCGCCGTCGCGAGGACGAGCAGCGCCAGCACGGCGAGGCCCCGGGCGAGGCGGTCCCACGAGACCGCGACGAAGCGGGCCAGGAAGGCGACGGATCGGATCACGGCTGCGAGATAAGCATGGCTGTCGCCGGGTGCAATCACCCACGGCGTCGCGCCATCCGCACGGTGTTGCGCGCACCACACACTCACGTCCGGAAGTGCCCGCCCCGGCGGGGCGGCCTCAACCTTGCCGCGAAGTCCGGGCCGGCTCGCCCGACGCGCGCGCGGCCGCCGAGGGCCTGCGCCACGACCAACAGAGGATGACGACCATGTCGAGACGGATCGCGATGCTCGGGCTCGCGGGGGTGCTGCTCGGAAGCGCCCCCGCGCTGGCCAACCCGCTGGACAGGGGGCCGATCGCGGACTTCCTCAACATCTTCCGCAGCCAGGCGATTCCTCGCGAGACGGTGGCCTGGACCGGCAAGGAGAAGCCCGGCACCATCGTGGTCTCCACGCGCCAGCGTCGGCTCTACTATGTGCTGGGCGGCGGTGCGGCGATCCGCTACGGCGTCGGCGTCGGGCGGCAGGGCTTCTCGTGGTCCGGCACCAAGACCGTCACCATGAAGAAGGAATGGCCGGATTGGCGCCCGCCGCAGCAGATGCTGGCCCGCCGCCCGGACCTGCCGCGCTACATGGCCGGCGGCCAGGACAACCCGCTGGGCGCCCGCGCCCTCTATCTCGGCTCCTCGCTCTACCGCATCCACGGCTCGAACGAGCCCGAGACCATGGGGGCGGCGGTCTCGTCGGGCTGCATCCGCATGACCAACAAGGACGTGGTCGATCTCTACGACCGGGTCCGGGTCGGCACCAAGGTGATCGTGCGCGACTGATCCGGGACGGATCGGACCGGCGCCGGAAGGCTGCCGGCGGGGGCGCGGTCCGGGCAGGCTCGAAGCGTCTCGCGGGAACGCGCGGCGATGACACGGCGGGCGGGCGGGTGGTCCAGGCCCCGCATCCGCCCGTCCGATGCGGCCCATGCAGGCTGCACAACGGCGGCGGTCCTCAAGTTCCGGCCCGGGCGGCGGCCTCGCTCCGGGATGACCTGTTGCCGCCCCGCGCTCTCGGCTAACATGGCGGCATGACTCGACGTGCCGCTTCGCGTCCGTTTCGCCGTGCCGCCAGCCTCGGCCTCGGCATAGGCCTTCTCCAGGCGTCGCCGGCGGCCGCCCAGGCCCTGCTGTGGCCCTCCATCGGCTTCGCGCCGCTGCCGTCCTTCGCCTGGCCCCAGCCGGTCGAGGACGCGGCCGGACGCTGGACCGGCTCCTACGCGCGGCTCTCGACCGGCTTCGCGGTGTCCACCTCCCGGCATTTCGGCAGCTACGCGGGCCCCACCATCGGGTTCGAGGGCGGCCGGATGTGGCAGGAGGGCCCGATCCTCTACGGTATCAGCGGCGGCTTCGACTATCTGGCCGGGCTCGACGGCAACCTGACGCCCGGCTACGGGCGGCTCGCCTACACCGGCGACTTCGCAGGCGCCCTGGAGGTGAAGGTCGGGACGCTTCTGACCCCGGACGTGCTGCTCTACGCCAAGGGCGGCGCCGTCGCTCTCCACGAGACCCTGCGCGTCGGGCCGACGGCCTCGACGCTGCCGATCACCCGCCAGGACATCGCGGTGCGGCCTGTGGCGGGCGTCGGCGTCGAATGGGCCGTCACGGACCTGTCTCTTATACACA
>CAXDNE010000317.1:0-8159 GCA_963990595.1 uncultured Methylobacterium sp. | reverse complement strand
ACACTATCCTCTTCGTCGGCAGCGTCAGATGTGTATAAGAGACAGCTCGCCGGCATGGCGCGCCGCGGCGATCCGGCCTCCGGACGGCTCCGAGGCCGACCGCGTCGCGGCCGTTCTGGCGCGCTTGGAGGCGGCCGATCCCGATCCGAAGGCCGGCTTCGACCGCACCGACCCGTTCCGGCTGCTCGTGACCGTGCTGCTCTCGGCGCAATCCACCGGCCCGACCGTCTCCCGCGTCGCGGAGGCGTTGTTCGCCCGGGTCCGGGATCCGGCCGGCATGCTGGATCTGGGAGAGGCGCGGATCACCGAGATCATCCGGCCGGTCGGGCTCGGGCCGTCGAAGGCGCGCAACATCGTCAAGCTCTCGGCCGCCCTGATCGCGGATTTCGGCGGCACCGTTCCCCGCGATTCCGCCGAGATGCGCCGCCTGCCGGGCATCGGTCGCAAGAGCGCCGAGGTCACGGCGAATTTCGCCTTCCACGAGCCGGTGATCGCCGTCGATACCCACGTGTTCCGGGTCTCGAACCGGATCCCGCTGGCAGTGGGCCCCACGGTCGACGCCGTCGCCGACGGGCTCGCCCGGATCGTGCCGGAGCCGTACAAGGACGGCGCGCATATCTGGCTGTTCCGGCACGGCCGGGACACCTGCACGGCCCGCAAGCCGGCCTGCCCGCGATGCCCGGTCTCGGACCTCTGCACTTGGTCAACCAAGACCTGACCGGGCAAGACCTGACCGGGCAAGACCTGACCGGGCAAGACCTGACCGGGCGCGGCGCCCTGAGCGCCGCTACTCGTCCTCGCCGAAGCGGTTGGCGAGCAGCGCCTCGATCGCGTCGAGGCAGTCCTCGGCATCCTGCCCCACGGCCGTCACGGCGATGCGGGTGCCCATGGCGGCCCCCAGGGTCAGCAGCCCCATGATCGAGCGCCCGCCGACCGTCTCGCCCGCCCGGGTGACCGTGACGGCGGCGTGGAAGCGTTCCACGGTCTGCACGAACTTCGCGGACGCGCGGGCATGGAGGCCGCGCCTGTTGATGATCGGCAGCATCCGGAGAAAACCGCCCTCCGGCACCGGGAGATCGTCGTCCGTCTCGAAGAGGTCGTCCATCGCCCTTGGTGTTTCCCGCCCGATCTGCGGCTGTGAGGGCCGCTTCTCCTGAACCTAAACCATTGACCGGGCCAGTCTATCCCGCACCGTCCGGGGTGACCCACGGGATGCGGGCGCTTCCGGGCCGGCTACCACTCGTATTCGGCGCCGACACCGAGGCTGGTGCGGCCGTCGCTGCCGGCTTCGCCCTTCAGCTTGATCCGCCGGGTCACGTCGAAATCGACCCCGACCGCCGTGTCGGCGGGCTTGGCGCCGGCCTTCACGCCGACGCTCACCCGGTCCGAGATGTAGCGGGAGGCCCCCAGCGCCGGACCGCCGCTGGCGCCGGCGGAGACGTCGAGGCTGTCGAGGCCGAGGCCCTTGCGGGCCTGCTCGAACAGGTCCGGTCCGGCGGCGCCCCCCGAGAGCTGCGCCACCGCCTGAGCGAGCTGCAGGGCCTGGAACGGCGACAGGCCTCCGGCCGCCTTCTTGAACAGCAGGCGCGACAGGATCTCGTCCTGCGGCAGGACCGGATCGGAGGTCAGGGCGAATTGCGGCATGTCTGCCGGGCCCGAGACCGCCACCCGGGCGGTCACGTCGCCGGCCTTGGTCTCGGCGGCGAAATCGAGTTCGGGCGTGGTCAGACTGCCCGCGAAGGTCAGCTTGCCGCGGCTGAAATCCAGCCGCTGTCCGACGAGTTCGAGGCGGCCGCGCCGCATCGCGAAGGCGCCGGCGGCTTTGGGGGCCGCGGAGGTTCCCGTGACCCGGAGCGAGCCCCCGAGTTCCGCATCGATGCCGCGCCCGCGCACGAAGATGCGGCTCGGCGCGTCCACGGCCACGTCGAGGGTGGCGTCGAACGGCACGGCGGGCTTCTTCGACCGCTGCCCAGGGGCGGTCGCGGCCTTCCGGGCCGCCCGCTGGGCCAGCCGGGCCCGGACCTCCGGCGGCGTGTTGACGTGGCGGACCCCCGGCAGGGGCCGCACGGTCGCGGGCAGCCGGTCCGGGACCGCGACGTCAATCGACACGACGTTGACCCGGCCGGAGATCCGCGGCGTCCGCACCAGCGGGCCCGCGAGCGTGAGATCGAGGCTCGACACGGCCGTCATCAGCGGGCTCGAGACCAGCTCGGCCTTGTCGGCGACGACGTGGAAGGTGCCCGGGAAGTCGGGTTCCAGAGCGACGCGTCCCGTGACCGCGATCCGGCCGCCGTTGCGGGTCGCCGCCGTCAGCCGTTCGACCGCGAGCGTGTCGCCCTGCCCGGTGACGCGCCCCTCGATCCCGGTGAGGCGGATGCCGTTGAGCGGGTCGGTGAAGCTGCCGCCGGTCAGCACCGCCGCGCCCTGCGCGCGCGGGGCCGCCAGCGTGCCGGTGACGCCGCCGTCGATGGCGATCCTGCCGCCGACGCTCTGGCCGCCGACGCTCAGCATGGAATTGGCCAGCGCCGCGTCGAGAATCCCCCGGCCGCGCAGGTCGAGCGGGCCGCCGGCCGCGACGGGAAGCGTGCCGGCGACCGTCAGCGCGACGCCGCGCCCGGCGGTCACGCGCCCGTCGAGACTGGCCGACCCGTCGGAAAGCGTCCCCTTGGCGCTCGCATCCACGGGCGGCAGACCGGCCTGCCGGGTCTGCGGGGTCGTCAGCTTCGAGACGGTGAAGGCATAGCGGCCCTCCGGCCGCCCGGAGGGCCCGCGCAGGTCCGCCTCGCCGTCCAGGGATCCCGAGAGGGCGAGGTCGGGCGCGGCGATCCGGGCCAGCGACAGCGGCAGCGCGCGGATCGCGAGCCGCAGGTCGAGGTCGCGCCCGGCGCGGCCCGCCACCGTGATCCGGCCGGAACCGGCGGCGAGCGAGAGCCCGTCGATCACCGCGCCGCCATCCCGCAGGGTCACGGCGGCCGGTGCGGTCAGGGCGAAGCGGTCGCCGCCGCGGGAGGCCGAGAACCGCTGGATGTCGATGCGCGTCTCGTCGGCCGGCACGATCCGGGCGGCCGCGTCGAGACCGAAGCCGCGGGCCCTTGCGGTCAGGGTCACGTCGCTGCCCTCCGGGCTGCTGGCGGCGACGAGCCGGACCGCGTCGATCTGCTGGCCGGCGGCGATCAGCCGGTCGGCGTCCAGATGCCCGTCGAGAACCGGATGGGCGCGCAGGTCGCGGCCCTTGAGATCGGCGTCGAGCCGGGTCAGGGCGTAGGCCCCGTAGCGCAGGGCTGCCCCGGTCGCCCGGATCGTCGCATCCTGGCGCCCTTCGTCACGGGCGAGGGTCACCGCGGCGTCGAGGCGTCCGGCCATGGGCGCGGGCGCCAGCGGCGCGATATCCTCCAGGTTTCCGGCGCGCACCGCGAGCGCGCCGGCGGCGAGCCAGGTTTCGGCCGCGACCGCCGCATTCCCCGCGACCGCCACGGAACCGAGATTCAGGGCGAGCCGGTCGAGCATCCAGTCGGGTCCCGCGCGCGCCACATGGGCATCGCCCGTGAGGGCCTTGCCGGCCACGTCTCCGGAGAGGCGCAGGCTTCCGTCCGGTGCCAGGAGCGCGTCCCGGAGCGCGGCCTCGACGCGCAGATCGCGGATCGGCTTTCCGTCCGCCGTGGCGGCGGGGGCCGACAGCGTCGCCGCGACATCCGGGTGTTCCAGGGATCCGGTGAGCCGCCCTTCCACATCGGCGCCCCCGGTCAGGCGTCCGTCGAGGTCGGCGAGGCTCTTGAGCGCGACGCGGCCGCGGATGTCGGCGGCCGCCGAGGTCGCCTCGCCCTGCAGGGTCGCGGTGAAGCCGGCGGCGTCGAGCCGCAGATGGTCGAAGCCGTAGCCGTCGTAGGATTGCGAGACCCGGCCGCTGAGCGCGGGGGCGCGTCCGAGGAGGCGGTCGGCGACCGCGATCCCGCTCGCGAGACCCGCCGCGGTCACGTCGAGATCGGCCGTGAGGGCCTTGCGGGCCGGATCGCCGCTGAGCCGGGCCTGGGCGTCCAGCCGCCCCGCGAGGCCGCGTTCCGCGACACCCGAGAACACCGCGAGATCCGGCAGCGCCGCCTTTACGGTGCCGGTCAGGGTGTTCTGCCCGACCCGGCCGGCATAGGTCGCCTGCGCCGTCTCGCCATCGAGCCGCAGCGTCGCGACGTCGACCACCCCGTCCGGTCCGGAGGTCGCCCGGAGCGTGAGCTGCGCCCGGCTTCCCAGGGCGCGGCGGAGGGCCGGATCGGCCAGGCGCAGGCCTTCGAGCCGGCCATCCGCGTCGATCGCGAAGCGCTGCGCGGGGCCCTCGCCCTGCGGCGCGACGCCGAGACGCGCCTCGATGCGCTCCAGCGCGGAGTCGCGGCTGCGCAGACCCGCCGCGTCGAGGCTGCCGCGGATCGTCGGCGTCGTCAGCGGCCCCTTCAGGCTGCCGTCGAAGACCAGCCGGCCGATCTCGGCATCGCCGGCCCGGGTGACCGCGCCCTCGGTGGGCAGGGCCCGGGCCTGGAGAGTCAGATCGGCGATCCGGTCCTTGGTCAGGCTTCCCCCCGCGGCGAGGCGCGCGGTGCGGGAGGTCAGCTCGAGCCGGTCGATCCGGAAGGCGCCGCTATCCGCGAAGGCGAGGCCGCCCGCGAGTTGGGTAGTGCCGGCGAACACCGAGGCGGCCGGGCCGGGCACGAGCCCCTCGATGCGCGCCGCGAGGTCGAGGGCGAGGCGCCGCTCGGCACCGATGCGGGAGATCTTCGCGCCGCCCTTGGCGCCGATCTCCGGACCGGCGGCAAAATCGAGCTTGGCGGACCACGCGTCCAGGGTCCCGGCGCCGTCGAGATCGAAATCGATGGGCGGTGTGCCCGGGATGTTGGCGGCTTTCGAGAGCAGGCCGCCCGCCGGCTCCACGAGGTTCGCCTTGACCTCCAGGCGGTCGCCCTCCGGCACGTAGAGCAAGCTGAGCAGGAAGCGCCCGGCGGCATCGAGGCGCTGGGCCCGGGCCTGCAGATCGAGACCCTCGCTCGCCGCGCCGAGCCGCGCCCGCCCCTCGGCGGTGAGCCGGGCCGGCTGTCCGGCGACCGATTCGCCGAGCACCAGCTCGGCCAGCCGGAACGCCTTGATCTCGACCTTCACGGGCAGGTCCGGCAGCAGCTTGCCGTCCGGCTTGGCCTCCGCCGGGGTCGGGCCGGGGATCGGCCGGCGCAGCACGTCGAGACGGCCGAGTTCGAGCCGGTCCACCTCCAGCCGCCCGGACAGCAGGGCGAGGCGGCGCCAGATGATCCGCGCCGAGTCGAGCTTCAGCCAGACGCCGTCGCGGTCGCTCACCGCCACGTCGCGGATGGTCGCGTCCGACGACAGGGCCCCGTCCACCGCGCCGATCGCCACCCGCGACGACGGGGTCGAGAGGGCCCGGGAGAGGAGACCCCCGAGCACGGATTTGTCCCCGTCCTCGGCGCGCGTCGGCGTCGCGGCGCTCGTCACCAGTGCGGCGAGGCAGATCAGGACGAGGGCGAGACCCATCCCGGCTCCGGCCAAGAAGGCCCGTCGCGATCCGCGCGTCCGTCGGAGATCATCCATTCAGAACGCCTGCCCCAGGCTGAGATACAGGACCGCCGGACGCACATGGCCGCCCTTGTAGGGGTCGAGCGGGAAGGCGAGATCCGCGCGGATCGGGCCGATCCCGGTGTAGTAGCGCAGGCCGATGCCGACCGACGTCCGGATCTTCTCGTCGAAATCCGGCAGGGCGGAGGCGAAGGCCGTGCCCGCGTCGAAGAACGGCACCACGCCGATCGTGTCGGTGACCTTGATGCGGGCCTCCAGCGAGGCTTCCAGCAGGCTCCGCCCGCCGATCGGCAGGTTGTAGGGCCCGATCGGCCCGAGGGTGCGGTACGGATAGCCGCGGACGGAGCCGCCGCCGCCCGCGAAGAAGCGGAAATTGTCCGGGATGTCCCCGAGCGGCGCCCCGGAGACCGAGCCGAACCCGATGCGGCCCGCCAGGATGGTCCGGGCCTCTTCGTCCAGCGCGTAGTAGGTCGAGCCCTGCGCCTTCGCGACGACGATGCCGGGTGACGACACCGCCCCAGGATAGACCGCGAGCGACGCGATCGCGCGCACGCCCCGGGTCGGGTCGAGGAGATTGTCGGTGGAATCGTAGGTCGCCGAGACCGGCACGCCGATCAGGTGGTAATGGACCGTGCCGAGGGCGTCCTTCGAGCGGCCGGCCTGCGCGTCCAGGCCGACCTGCGCCGAGAACGTGTCGGAGAAGCGGTGCCGGATCGCCGCCGAGGCCCCGCCCCCATCGACCAGGTAGCTCTGCTGCACCTCGCGGGTGACGAAGGCGTTGGTCAGCAGGTCGTTGCGGGTCCCCCAGAGCGCGGGCTGGACATAGGTCGCCGACAGGCGGCCGCCGAGCCCGTTGGTGCCGATGCCGGCGATCTTCCGCTGGGTCGCGAACGGATCGTTGCCGAGGCCGAGATAGTAGATGTCGGCATCGAGCCGGAAGGTCTCGCCGCCGCCGAACAGGTTGCGATTGGCATAATAGGCCCGCACGCCCGGACCATCGACCGTGGAATAGCGCGCCGAGACACCCACGAGATTGCGCTCGCGCTCGCTGAGCTCGACGAAGAGCGGCAGGTTGCCGTCCGCGTCCAGGGCCGTGCCCTCCCGGACGCGCACCGCCCCGATCCCCTCGATCCGGGCCACCGAACGGCGGATCGCCGCCACCGCCTGTGGTGCATAGGGATCGCCCGGCTCGGCATAGATGAAGGAGCGGATCGTCGCCGGATCGATGCCGGGCGCGCCGCTGACGCTCACGGGCCCGAGACCCGCGATGGGACCGGGATCGACCGTGAAGGTCACCGCCATCGCGTGGGCCGCATCGTCCACCACCGGATCCCGGGCGACGACCTTGGCGAAGGGGCGTCCCTGCGCGCGGAACTGGTCGATGATCTGCGCTTCGCGGGCCAGAACCGTCGCCGAACGGGCCGGCACGTCGGAATCCACCCGGGTGAGGCGCGCGGGCAGCACGGTATTCGGGAAGGGGCGCCCGTCCGGGTCGCGCACGGTGATCCGGCGCAGGCGGTAGAGCGGGCCGAGATCGATGCTGATCCGGACCGGAACGAGGCCGCGGTTGCGCCACGTCTCGGCGGCGGCGACCGCCGCCGCCGCTTGTCCCGGAACCGGGGCGCCGTCGATCCGGATGGCCGCGGTGCCCTGGTAATAACCGTAGCCCGACAGGACGTCGGTCAGCTTGGGAAGATCGGTCTCGGCGCGGCGCAGGAGACCTTCCCCGTCCGGCGGAGGTTCCTGGCGCAGACGATAGAGCGCGGCTGTGTCCTGAACGGCGCGCAGGATATCGGCATCGTCCGTGCCGGTGATGCGCAGCATATACGGAAGCGCCTGGGCGCTCGGCGCCGGCGGCTCGGGTTCGGAGCCGAACAGGCCGAACAGGTCGAAGGCGCGTGCCGGTTCCGGGAGGAGGGCCGCGATCGGCAGCGATGCCGCCGCGGTGAGGAGCAGGCGCGGCAGCGCGCGGCGTGCGCGGACGACGAGCGATGGGTCCAGGGGAGCAAAGACGCGCAAACCGCCGTCTTCAGCTCCGATCGATGCCGGCGGTGCCGACAGCGCGGTAATTCATCGTCCCCCCTCGCCGTTGGCTGCAGCAATTCCGGACGCAGTCTAGAGGTGCGGACGCCGGAGGCCAACACCCGATCGCCGGTAGATCGGAGAGAAGCCGGATTCGTCCGCTGACTGTGGCATGCGGGGATTGACCCGATGAGCTTGGATGGGGGCCCATCTCAGGGGCAACGCACTTGAACCGCTCTTTTCCACACCGCGCTATTGCTTGCCCATTTCTTCCGGCCACCCGCGCCAAGCACGCCGATATCAAGACTGTGGAAGGCGGCGGTCCGCGCAGCGCGCCGTGTCGTCCGGACCATGCGACCCCGGTGGTCCGAACGGGTTCGGACACGATCCTGGCGCGACGCATCTGCGTGCTGTTGCAGACCGAGCCCCCTCCCCTGCCGAAAGGGAGCGTGCCGCTTGCGCAGGCCGGTCTCAGGACATGAGCACGAAAAAGGATCCTGAACGCATCAAGGCCCGCCGGGCTCTTTCGAGCGGGGCGGGCTTTGCTGTCGGGTCGTGAGTTTGGT
>CAXDNE010000316.1:0-8178 GCA_963990595.1 uncultured Methylobacterium sp. | reverse complement strand
CCTTTTTTTTCCACCCCGACGCCGGCATACGAGCTGGCCTCTTGGCGCGGGGGCTCGGAGATGTGTATAAGAGACAGCATCCCGGGATGCGGGGCCGGGTCGGGATCCTCCGCGATCCCGGGCTCGCAAGCCCGCAGATGCCCCCGGCGCTTCCGTGAACGCCGGCCGGTTGACCGGTCCCCTAGACCTTGCCGCGCCGCGCCTTCTCGGCCTGAAGCGCCGCCCGCTTCTCCGTCGCCCAGCCCGGCTTCACCACCTGGCGGCCCCGGGCGACCGCCATGGCGTCCGCCGGCACGTCGTCGGTGATCACGGAGCCGGAGGCCACGTAGGCCCCCTCCCCCACCGTGACGGGGGCTACCAGCGCCGAGTTCGAGCCGATGAACGCGCCCGCGCCGATCGTGGTGCGATGCTTGAGCACGCCGTCGTAATTGCAGGTGATGGTGCCGGCGCCGATATTCGCCTTCGCGCCGATCGTCGCATCCCCGAGATAGGTGAGGTGCGCGGCCTTGGCGCCGGGGCCCATATGGGCGTTCTTCAACTCGACGAAGTTGCCGAGTTCCGCCCCCGTCTCGAGCACGGCGTGCCCGCGCAGCCGCACGAACGGTCCGATCCGGACGCCCGCCTCAAGCACCGTGTCGGTGAGATGCGCGAAGGCCCGCACGGTGCAGCCGTCGCCGACGCGCACCCCCGGCCCGAAGACCACGTTGGGCTCGATCATCACGTCGCGCCCGAGCACGGTGTCGTGGCTCAGGAACACGGTCTCCGGTGCCACCAGGGTGGCGCCGCCCAGCATGGCGCTGCGCCGCAGCCGGGCCTGGATCGCGGCCTCCGCGACGCTGAGCTGCGCCCGGTCGTTGACCCCTTGCGCCTCCGCCTCGTCCACCGGCACGACAGTGACCGGAAGGCCGTCGGCCGCCGCGAGGGCGACGGCATCGGGCAGGTAGTACTCGCCGGCCGCGTTGTCGTTGCCGATGCGGGTGAGCAGCGCCAGGGCGTGCCGGCCCGACAACGCCATCAGCCCGGCATTGCAGAGCCTCACGGCCCGCTCGGCCGGGCTCGCGTCCTTCTCCTCGCGGATCGCCAGGACGCGGCTGCCCTCCGTGAGCACGCGCCCGTATCCGGCGGGCGTCTCGGTCTCGAAGGCCAGCACGGCGACGGCGGCGCCGTCGGCCAGGGGCGCGCGCAACCGCAGGAAGGTCTCGGCGGTGATCAGCGGCGTGTCGCCGAAGGCGATCACCACGTCGTCGTCCGGTTCGGCGAGCACGTCCCGCGCCGCCAGCACCGCGTGGGCGGTCCCGAGCCGCTCGGCCTGCGGGCAGACCTGCGCGCCGGGCGCCTGTCGGGCGATCTCGGCGGCGACGTCGTCGCGGCCCGGCTCGGCCACCACGGCGATCCGGCCCGCGCCGGCCGCCTGCACGGCCGCCAGCACGTGGCCGAGCATGCTCCGGCCGGCGATCCGGTGGAGCACCTTCGGCAGGTCCGAGCGCATGCGCGTGCCCTTTCCGGCCGCGAGCACGATGGCGGTGAGGCTGCGCTGGGGCGTTCCGGTGGCGATCATCCTAGGTCCAGGCTCAGGGTTCGGCGCGCCACGGATGGGCCGGACCGGCGCGCCGCGCAAGCCCGGCCACGCCGTCAGCGCAGCGCGAGCGCGCCGTGATGGGCGGAGCCGTGGGCGAAATGCTCGCGGCGGCGCTCGATCGAGCTCGGGATCCGCAGGGATTCCCGGTACTTCGCCACCGTGCGGCGGGCTATGTCGACGCCCTCGCTGCGCAGCTTCTGCACGAGCGCATCGTCGGAGAGCACGTCGTCGGGCGTCTCGCCGTCGACGAGCTGCTTGATGCGGTGGCGCACGGCCTCGGAGGAATGCGCCGCCATGCCGGCCGCGCCGGGGATCGCCGCGGTGAAGAAGTACTTCATCTCCAGCGTGCCGCGGCTCGTGCCGATCGCCTTGTTGGAGGTGACGCGCGACACGGTCGATTCGTGCATGCCGATCGCCTCCGCCACGGTCTTGAGGTTCAGCGGGCGCAGATGTGTGACGCCGTGGACGAAGAACCCGTCCTGCTGGCGCACGATCTCGGTGGCGACCTTGAGGATGGTGCGGGCGCGCTGCTCGAGCGACCGGGTGAGCCAGTTCGCGTTCTGCAGCGCCTCCGACAGGAACGCCTTGTCGCCCTCCGCACGGGCATTGCGCGAGACCCGGGCGTAGTAGCTCTGGTTCACCAGTACCCGCGGCAGGGCCTCGCTGTTCAGCTCGACCAGCCACGATCCGTCGGGGGCGGCCCGCACGAACACATCGGGGACGAGGACCTCGACGGCGCTCGACCCGAAAGCCCGGCCCGGCTTGGGATCGAGGCGGCGGATCTCGCCCAGCATGTCGACGAGATCCTCGTCGTCCACGCCGCAGAGCCGGCGCAGGGCGCCGAAGTCGCGCTTCGCCACGAGGTCGAGGCGCGAGATCAGCGCCTGCATGGCCGGGTCGAGCCGGTCGCGCTCGCGCAGCTGGATCGCGAGGCACTCGGCGAGGTCGCGGGCCGCGACTCCGGGCGGGTCGAAGGTCTGCACGAGGGACAGCACCCGCGCCACGACGGCCGGGTCGGCCCCGAGACGCTCCGCGACGGCCTCCACGGTCTCGCGCAGGTAGCCGGCCTCGTCGATTGCGTCGACGAGGAACCCGCCGATCAGCCGCTCGACGGGGTCGCGCGTCGCGAGGTCGAGCTGGCCGGCGAGGTGTTCGCGCAGCGAGGTCTCGGCCGTCAGGGTGGCCTCGAAATCCGGGGCCTCGGCGTCGAAGCTGCCGCCGGTATTACCGTAGGGCGGGGGCGTCAGCGAGAGCATGTCGCCGCCGCCCGCCTCGCGCGCCTGGATCGGCCCGTCATCGGGGAAGACGTTGTCGAGCCGCGTGTCGAAATCGCTCTCGATCTCGCCGCGGCTCGGATTAAGCTCGGCTGACAGCCATGATTCGGGCTCAGCGGCCTCGAAGCTGTCGGAGGGTTCCTCGTCCGGGCGGCTGCTCGGCTCGGACGTCTCGCCGGGGGGCGACGGCTCGGATTCGGCGCGCTCCAGCAACGGATTGCGTTCGAGTTCAGCCTCGACGTAGGCCGCGAGGTCGAGATGCGAGAGTTGCAGGAGCTTGATCGCTTGCAGGAGCTGCGGCGTCATCACCAGGGCCTGGCCCTGACGCACTTCCAGCCTTTGCACCAAACTCATGCCAGGCCCCGATGCCCTTCCAGCGCGGTTCACCACCCGGAGCCGCGCTGCTCCCGGCATGGTTCTTGCATGTCTCGTGTTGTCGTCTGTAGACCCATCGAGACCGCGCGTCAAAGCACGTCGGCGCAGGGGCGTGTATGCAGATCCGGAAGACACCGGCGGCGTAGCAAAGGGGCCACAGCGTGACGGGTAAAGCGGGCACTCTGATGGGGCGGCTTTAACGAAGCTTTGCGTCAGGCCCGGCAGGTCCCGCACCCCGCGTGCGCCGCGTCCTCGCGATCAACGACCGGCTGTTTCGTCTGATTGCAGACGGTTCGTGTACCGTATGCAATATCCGCTCGCGTTCGGGTGATGATCCGAGCATGGCTCAAGGTCACGCTCCGGATCACGGGCTTGAGCCGGCGCGTGCGTGTCCGCTGCTGCGTCCCTCACCGCGATGGCTCATCAGAACCGCCTCCTGGCTGCCCTTTCCCAGGCGGATGCTGCGCTGCTCGAGCCGCGTCTTGAGCCGATCGATCTCCCCCTCGGGCTCGTGATCGTCGAGCCGGCGGCGACCATCTCACACGCGATCTTCGTCGAGAGCGGCCTGTGTTCGGTGGTGTCCGGCTTGGCGGAGGGCGGCCGCGTCGAGGTCGGCCTGTTCGGGCGCGACGGCATGGCGGTGCCGACGCTGCTGCTCGGCGTGGACACGATCCCGCATCAGATCTTCATGCAGGTCGCCGGCCATGGGCACCGGATCCCCGTGGCGGCCCTGCGCGAGGCGGCCGAGTCGAGCCGGTCGCTGCGCGATCTGCTGCTGCGCTACGTGCAGACCTTCCTGGTGCAGGTCGCCCAGACGGCCATCGCCAATGCCGGGACGCCGGCCGAGGAGCGGCTCGCGCGCTGGCTGCTGATGTACCACGACCGGCAGGATGGCGACGACCTGTCCGTCACGCACGAATTCCTGTCGATCATGCTCGGCGTGCGCCGTCCGACCGTGACGGTGGCGATCCACACGCTGGAGGGGGCGGGGCTGATCCGGGCGCGCCGCGGACGCATCCGGATCCTGAGCCGCGAGCGCCTGGAACGGGCGGCCGGCGCCACCTACGGCCCCGCGGAGGCCGAGTACGAGCGGTTGATCGGACCCCTGCGCACGGCCCAGAGGACGCCGGCCTAGGATGCCCCGCGGCCCCGGGCGCAGCCGGCTCCGGTGCCGCCGCGTCCGCCGCCTTGATGCGGGCCGCGGTTTCTCTTAAAGAGCGTCTACTTTCAGACAATGCGACCGGCGGCGGCCTGACGATCTCCTGTATCGCGATGTTCGGTGAAGACGCGTCTGTCGGTGGAGTGAGGCGCCTGTGCCTCGGCGCGAGTCCGGTGCGGAGGCCTTCACACAGGTTAGCGACAGGGGACGGGGCGCGGGCCACGCTCCCTGTTTGCCCGTGAGGCTGTGCGCCGTGCGCTACTTCACCGACTTCATCGATGGCCAGGGCCTGTCCCGCGACGAGGACGGGTTGGACTTCGACGACCGGCATGAGGCGTGTCGCTCGGCCGCGGAAGCGCTGGTCGAAGCCGCGCACGACCTTCTCCGCGTCCAGCCCACGCGGCCACTGGCCGAAAGACTCGCTGATCTGTGCCTGGAGGCGCAGGTCCGGGACGAGACCGGCCGCACCATCTTCCGGGCCCGCCTCGCCGTCGACCTCGACTGGGAGCCGTCCGCCGACTGAACCGGCCGTCTACCAGCCGCAATTGGGGACGGGGGGCTGCGGCTTGGCCAGCGCGGATTTCTCGATCTGGACCATCGCTCCCCAGGCGTATTTCTGCGCGTGAGGCGTGACGTTGGTGAACAGGCAGCCGAGCTGGAAATGGCTCGCGCCCATCTCGCCCGAGAAGCCCATGCAGTCGAGGAACGTCCAGGTCTTGGGCACCGGGGTCATCGATCGCCAGCGCGGCATCGCCACCGGCGAGCAGACCTTGACGGCGCCCGTCCCGTCATCCGCGTTGAGGGCGTCCCCGGGCGTCTGCGCCGCCGGCCCCAGGGTCGAGCCGAACAGGAGCAGCGCCGCGAGGGCGGGGCGCGACAGGCGCGCTGAAACAAGGGCGTTTCGGATCATCGGGTCAGTGCATCGTCCGCCACAGGGCCGCGAGGATCGCGAAGCCAATCAGGTTGTAGAGGATCGCCCAGAGCCAGACACCCAGGACGGCGCGGCTCGGCTGGCGCGGCCTCTGACGGCCGAGATTCAGGCGGTGCCGGTCCTCCGGCGTCGGCCAGATGGCGCTCTTGGGCGCCTTGAGCAGGCGCGTGAGCGTCTCGGGGAGGTGCGGCGGGCCGGGCGGTCGTTCGCCGTTCATGACGGCCTCGGATGCGGCGACGGGCATGCGGGTCGCGGCTGCGACCCAGGAGCGGGCTTCTACCGAGGACGGGGGCTGGCCGGCAATGCGGCCAACCCGCCGGTCACAGGACCGTCCCGGGGGCCTCCGGATAGTACTGGTAGGCCCAGGTCTCGGAGAGCAGCCTGCCGCCGGACTTCAGCTGCAGCCGCATCTCCACCGGGTCCGGCCCCTCGGCGTAGATCTTGAGGAAGACCCGCCACGGGCTCGCCTTGCCGTAAGGCGCCCAGGTGGCGCCCACCTCCTCGGCGCTGCCGCGCGAGAGGGTGAGCGCCACCGTCGCTTTCTCCGGGTCGAGCCCCGACAGGGCAGCGCCCTCGAATTCGAGCACGAATTGCCGCACGAGGTTGGCGCGGCCCGGGCGCCGATCCGCCTCCGCGAGCCAGGATGCCTTGGTCGCCCGCGTCGCGACGCAGCGGGCGAGATCCGTGGCGACCGGCTCCGCGACGGGCCAGCGCAGCCGGTAGGCGAAGCTGCGCTCGGTCCCGGCTGCCGGCGGGTCAGCCGGCACCCACAAGGCCACGATGTTGTCGTCGGTCTCCTGGTGCGTGGGGATCTCCACGAGCTGGACGCTGCCCTGGCCCCAATCCCCCTGCGGCTCGACCCAGATGTCGGGCCGGTTCTCCTCGAATCCGTCGTCGATGTAGTTCTCGAAGGCGCGGTCGCGCTGGAGGAGGCCGAATCCCTTGGGCGAGTGGTCCGCGAAGGCGCTGACGCTGAGCCGCGGCGGGTTGTTGAGCGGCCGCCAGATGATCTCCCCGGCGCCGGTCTGCATCAGCAGGCCGTCGGAATCGTGCACCTCGGGCCGCCAGTCGCTCGCCAGGAAGCGGCTCATCCCCTCCGAGTACCAGAGCATGGAGGTCAGCGGCGCCATGCCGAACCGCTCGACGGACCGGCGCATGTACAGCGTGCAGGCGACGTCGATGACGACATGCGGCGCCTTCCGGGCGACGAACCGGTAGGCGCCGGTGAGGCTCGGCCCCTCCAGCAGGGCGAGCACGGTGACGGCCCCGTCCGAGGCCGGGCTGACGTAGAACCGCGTGAAGACCGGGAATTCCTCGCTCTTACCCGGGCCGGGCGCGGTGTCGATGGCGATGCCCCGGGCGGAGGCGCCGTATTGCTGCCCGTCGCCGGCGGCGCGGAAATAGGAAGCGCCGAGGAAGGCCAGCCAGTCGGCGTCGTCGCCGGGCTGACCGGCCGGAGCCTTCTGGAACCGGAACCCCGCGAAACCGGCCCCGTCCGGGACGTCCTTGGCCGGGTTGCCGGCCGGATAGGCGAACAGGTCGTGGGCGTAGAGCACCTCGCGGGCCTGTCCGCCCTCCAGGGCGTAGACCTTCACGGGATGCCGAAAGAAGTTGCCGAGATGGAAGAACGTCACCGGGTACAGGCTGTCGGCGAACAGGGCGTGACTCGGCGGGTAGCGGATCTCCTGCAACGGCCCGTAAGTCAGGGCGTCGAGCGCCTTCGCGGCGGGCGCCTCGGGCGGGGGCGCGTAGGGCCGGTCCCGCAGGCTGCGCGCGAGATCCTTGAGCCGGTCGAGATCCATGGGTTCGGGCGGGGCGAGGCGCGGACCGCCGGGGGCGGCCAGGGCGGCGCCCGGGAACGGCGAGAGGGCCAGGAGGCCGAGGGCGGTCAGGACGCGTCGCGTGATCAAGCGGGAACCTCGGGGATTGGGCCGGGCCCTGCGACCCGCGACGCCGTTTAGAGCCGCGCCGGTCGGCGTAGCAATACGGGGCACGCCAACCCGCACGGGCGGGATGGGGCGGCGCCAGGCGCGCGGCTCAGCTCCGCGGGCCGCAGGTGCCCGTGGCGCCGTCGGTCGACCAGAGGTCGGCACCGCCCCCGGGGGCGCACTGGCCCGGCAGCGCCAGCGTGATCAGCTTGGACAATGCACGCGCTTCGTCCTCGCCGTAGCCGATCTCTCCGACCATGCGGCCGGTCTTGTCGAACAGCTCGACCGTGGCCGAGTGCTCCATCGTGTAGTCGCCGTTCTGGGTCGGCACGCGCCGGTAGGCGACGTGGTAGGCATCCGCCATGCGGGCGACCTGATCCGGCGTGCCGACGAAGCCGCGGATGCGCGGATCGAACGAAGCCAGGTATTCGCGCAGGGATTCGGGGGTGTCGCGCTCCGGGTCGAGCGTGACGAAGACCACGTTGAGGCGGTCCGCGTCGCGGCCCATCCGGCCGAGGGCGCTGGCCAGGGTGGCGAGCGTCGTCGGGCAGACGTCCGGGCAGTGGGTGAAGCCGAAGAACAGGGCGGTCGGCTTGCCGAGAAGGTCGGCCTGACTCACCGCCTTTCCGTCGAGATCCGACAGCGCGAAGGAGCCGCCGACCTTGCGGGGATGGCTGAACCGCGAGCCCTGCTGCAGAACGATCGCCCCCGTGCCGGCGACGACAAGGCCGACGAGGGCGGCGGAGGCGAAGAGGGCGATCGGGCTCGGTGCCATGCTGTGACCTGCGACGGCGCGTCGATGCCAGCAATATGGGGTGGGCGTCGGCTGGCGCGATGCCCCTGCGCCGCCCCGACCGCGGCGCCCCGCCGCCGGGGAACCCGCCCCTGCAAGGCCGGTTGGCAGGAAGCGGGCGGTTTTGTGCATCCTGCGC
>CAXDNE010000315.1:0-8227 GCA_963990595.1 uncultured Methylobacterium sp. | reverse complement strand
GGGGGCGGGGGGGGGGCGCGGGCCCCCCCCCCCGCCCCCGCCCCCCCCCCCCCCCTTTTCCTCCCCCGCCCCCCGGCGGGGCGCGCGGGGGGGGCCCCCCCCGGCCGGATCGTCAGAAGTTCGCCTGCGTGACGAACTTCGTCACCAGATAGGCGTCGAGCGCCTCCGGGCCGCCCTCGCTGCCGTAGCCGGAATCCTTGACGCCGCCGAACGGCGTCTCCGGCAAGGCGAGGCCGTGATGGTTGATGGAGATCATGCCGCTCTCGACCCCGTTCGACACCCGGGCGGCCCGCTCGGCCGAGCGGGTATAGGCGTAGGCCGCGAGCCCGTAGGGCAGGCGGTTGGCCTCGGTGAGCGCCTCGTCGTCGTCCGAGAACCGGTTGATGGCCGCGACCGGACCGAACGGCTCCTCGTTCATGATCCGGGCGGTCAGCGGCACCTCGGTGAGAACGGTCGGCTCGAAGAAGTTGCCCTGGTTGCCGATGCGCTTGCCACCCGTGCGCAGCCGGGCGCCGCTCGACTCGGCGTCGGCGGTGAGCGCCGTGATCGCGTCGAGGCGGCGGCCATGGACCAGCGGACCCATCTTGGTGTCGGGATCGAGCCCGTCGCCGACCTTGAGGGTCTTGGCGAAGTTCGTGAAGCCTTCGACGAACCGGTCGAACACCGAATCGTGCACGAGGAAGCGGGTCGGCGAGACGCAGACCTGGCCGGCATTGCGGAACTTGGAGGGGGCCAGAACGGCCACGGCTTTCTCCACGTCTGCATCGCCGAACACGATCGCCGGGGCGTGGCCGCCGAGTTCCATGGTGGCCCGCTTCATGTGCTCACCCGCGAGCGCCGCGAGCTTCTTGCCGACCACGGTCGATCCGGTGAACGAGATCTTCCGGATGACCGGGTGGGGGATCAGGTAGGCCGAGATCGTCTCCGGATCGCCATAGACCAGCGAGAGCGCGTCGCCCGGGATGCCGGCATCCAGGAAGGCGCGCACCAGGGCGGCGCAGCTCGCGGGCGTATCCTCGGGACCCTTCAGGATCACCGTGCAGCCGGTGCAGAGCGCCGCGGAGATCTTGCGGACCGCCTGGTTGATCGGGAAGTTCCAGGGCGTGAAGCAGGCGACGGGCCCGACCGCCTCGCGCACCACGGCCTGCAGCACCCCGTCGGCGCGGCCCGGGATGACCCGGCCATAGGCGCGCTTACCCTCTTCGGCGAACCAATCGATGATATCGGCCGCCGCCAGGGTCTCGACCCGCGACTCGGCCAGCGGCTTGCCCTGTTCGAGGGTCATGATCCGCGCGATGTCGTCGACGCGGGCGCGCAGCAGGTCCGCCGCCTTGCGCATCACCTTGGCGCGCTCGAACGGGGCCACTTTCCGCCACGCCGGGAAGGCCCGGGCCGCAGCCGCCAGGGCCTCGTCGAGATCCGCCGTCGTGGCGACAGCGCACCGGCCGATCGTCTCGCCGGTGGCGGGGTTCAGGACCCCCAGAGTTTCCCGGTCGGCACCCGCGCGCCAGCGCCCGGCGATGTGAAGCTCGGTATCCGGATACATCGGTCGATTCCCGCTCGGCCGCACGATCGGCCGCGAGCGGAATGTGGCCATGTGGCGCGTTCGGGCAATGCCTGTCGCGGCATAGCTGAGGCCGTGTGTAGTCAGGCGGCGGCGCGCACCTGCTCCGGAGCCTGCACGACCGTGACCGTCCCGTGGCGGGCGCGGAGCGTGGCGCCCTTCGGCACGACCTGCCAGCCCTCGCGGCAGCCATCGATCGGCTCCGAGACGACGACGATCCCGCCGGGGCCCTCGCGGAAATACAGGCTCGGCGGCCGGCCGTCGCAGGCCCATCGATAGGCCGTGAGGGTCTCGCCGTCGGTGAGAAGCGCGGTGAAGCGCAGCGGCTCGCAGACATTGGCGGCTTCCATCAGCTCGCGCACCGATCTCAGCGTCCGCGCCATGGCGCCGATCGGGTCCTCCTCCAGCCCGTTGGCCAGCGCCAGCAGGAAGATCGCCTCGGAATCGGTGCTGCCCCGGCGGTGGTCGTAGAGCGCGTCCGGGATCAGGGCCTCCAGCCGGCGCTTGATGCGATGGTAGCCGCCGATCTGGCCGTTATGCATGAACAGGTGCCGGCCGTAGGCGAAGGGATGGCAGTTCGTCCGGGCGGTGGCGGTGCCCGTGGAGGCGCGGACATGGGCGAAGAACGTCCGCGCGCGCACCTGCCCGCACAGGTTCACGAGGTTCTCGTCCGACCAGGCGGGCGAGATGTCGCGATAGATCCCCGGTTCGGGCCGCTCAGCGTACCAGCCGATGCCGAAACCGTCGCCGTTGGTCTCGGTCTTCCCCTCGTCGGCATGCAGGGATTGATGCACGAGGGAGTGGGTCGGCGCGCAGACGAGGTCGGAGAGGAAGACCGGCTCACCGCTGTAGGCGAGGAAACGGCACATGTCGGACAGTGATCCTTCAGCTCTGGTCCGCGTTGAAGCCAGTGGGACGCCCCGGCGCGGTGGAGACGTTCCGTCGCAGCAGGTTAACAGTCAGTCCACTCTGGTGAACAGTTTCTTAACCGCCCGCCCGCTGCGCCATTTTCGGGCGTGGCGCCCGAATTTGGCGCGGTCTGATTGCAAGGCAGGCATACGTCGTCCGATCATGCCGACTCTTGTGAGCCGGCTCATGGCAGGCCAGCATGGCCGAATCGGGGAATCAGAAGCCCGCACTGGGCCGTGACCCGTCGAGGGGGCAACGCACCACAATCAGGAGATTTTCATGGATCGCGCCCTGCCCGATAATCCCAGTCCCGTCGCTCTCGTCGTCGAGGACGATGCGGCGGTGCGCGATCTTGCGACCGCGGTCCTCGAGGAGACGGACCTCGACGTGATCGCCTGTGAGAGTGCCGAGGCCGCGCTCTCCGTACTCGAGCGGTCGGACGTCACCGTGGCGCTGCTCTTCGCGGACGTGCGCCTGCCCGGCGCCATGGACGGTGTCTCGCTCGCCGAGGCGGTGCGGCGCCGTTGGCCCGATGTCCGCGTGGTCGTCACGTCCGGGGCGAGCCGCGACCTCCGCCTCCCCGATCAGACGGTCTACATGCAGAAGCCCTGGCGGGCGCTCGACGTCCTGGTCCAGGCCGAGCACGCCACGATGGCCGCACGGGCGGCCTGAACCGCGCATCACCCCGCGACCGAACAGCCCGTCGCGTCTTGGCATGCCGACGCGCGCGCCGTCCGACGTGGCGGGGTCTCGCAGATGCCCTCTAGTCCCTGCGGCAGCCTTGGCCGCAGGGTCGGAAGACGGAGCCCTTCCGGGTCGGTCGCGCCGCGCATCCGAGTCCTGCGCCGTCCGGGATGAGGGCCGGGCGTGAACGGAACCGTGTTCCGCGCCCGCCCTGGCGCCCGCGTGGCGGACGTCACCGCGGTTGCGGAAGCGGGCTCATCCGCAGGGCGGGCCGCTCGGCTCGCCGGTGCCGCTGGCGTGAGAGGCCGGATGCCGAAACGGAAAAAGCCCGGCCGCTCGCGCGGTCCGGGCTCTCTCGAAGCGAGAGGTCTGTCGCTTAGGCGACGGGAGCCGGGCTGACCGGGGTCTGACCCGCGGCGTTGCCGCCCTGCGCCTGCGTGGCGGACGGGGACGGGAAGCCGGGACGGCGGCTGCCGGCGGGGAAGCGGGGCTTCGGCTTCGGCGCGGCGATCAGGCCCTCGCGGATCGCGGTCTTGCGGGCCTGCTTGCGGGCGCGGCGGACGGCCTCGGCCTTCTCGCGAGCCTTGCGCACGGACGGCTTCTCATAAGCCTTGCGCTGCTTCATCTCGCGGAAGATGCCCTCGCGCTGCATCTTCTTCTTGAGGACGCGGAGCGCTTGATCGACGTTGTTGTCGCGAACGAGTACCTGCAACGGACTTGATCCTCTGGACCTGGATTTTGGGCTCGCGCGGCCCGCCGCCGATCTGGAAACCGGCAACGTCCCTCGCCCGGGATGAACCCGGGAGGGACGGGAACGTCGGTTTCCGAATCGGCGTGGAGCCCACGCCTTGGCGGGGCTTCTACACCAAGCGCGCGGCAGTTCCAACCTATCCGCGCGATCCATCTTCGCCGGTGCCGTGCTAGGTTGCGCGCATGATACAGGACGACTCGCAGCAATTTGCCAGCGATAACTATTCCGGCATCTGCCCGGAGGCCTGGGCGGCCATGGAGGCGGCCAATCGCGGCCACGCGCCGGCCTACGGTGAGGATGCCTGGACCCAACGGGCGGCGGACGCGTTCCGCCAGCTCTTCGAGACGCCGTGCGAGGTGTTCTTCGCGTTCAACGGCACCGCGGCCAACGCGCTGGCGCTGGCCGCGCTGTGCCAATCCTACCACAGCGTGATCTGCGCCGATTCGGCCCATGTCGAGACGGACGAGTGCGGCGCGCCGGAATTCTTCTCCAACGGCTCGAAGCTGCTCACCGTCCGGACCGAGGGCGGCAAGCTCACCCCGGAGGCGATCCACGGCCTCGCTCGGAACCGCAGCGACATCCACTTCCCGCGGCCGCGGGTGGTGACGATCACGCAGCCCACCGAGACGGGCCAGGTCTACACTCTCGCCGAGCTGCAGGCCCTGTCTTCGGCCTGCCGCGAACTGGGTCTCGCCCTGCACATGGACGGCTCGCGCTTCGCCAATGCCTGCGCGAGCCTCGGCTGCAGCCCCGCCGACATGACGTGGCGCTCCGGCGTGGACGTCCTGTGCTTCGGCGGCACCAAGAACGGCATGCATGCCGGCGAGGCGGTGGTGTTCTTCGATGCCAAGCTCGCGGAGGATTTCGGCTACCGCTGCAAGCAGGCGGGCCAACTCGCCTCGAAGATGCGCTTCCTCGCCGCGCCCTGGGTCGGCATGCTGGAGAGCGGCGCGTGGCTCAGGAACGCGGCGCACGGCAATGCCTGCGCCCGGCGCTTCGCCGAGTCCGTCGCCGGGTTGCCGGGCGTGCGGGCGCTGTTTCCCGTGGAGGCCAACGCGGTCTTCCTGACGATGCCGGCCGCCACCATGGAGGGACTGCGCGCCCGAGGCTGGCGGTTCTACACCTTCATCGGCGGCGGGGCGCGGTTCATGTTCGCCTGGGACGCCCGGCCCGAACGGGTGGACGAGCTGGTCGGCGACCTGCGTGCCTTGGCGGCCGCGGCCGCCTGACCCTGCGGGGCCACCGTTCCCACCCTCGACCGCGTCCTGAGGTGCCCGCGTGAGCGGCCTCGAAGGAGGCCTCCGGCCGGCCGCCCGATGAGGTCGGCGTCTTTGCCAATATCGGGGCTTGCCGCTACACGATCCCGAGACCGCGCGCCCGAGGCCGCGCCCAGACATTCCGCCGACCCAGAGCGTTCGCTCCATGCTGATGCAGACCAAGACCGAGGCGAGGCCGGCCGATCCGGTGTCGCGGCGGCGCACCTTCGCGATCATCTCCCACCCGGACGCGGGCAAGACCACGCTCACCGAGAAGCTGCTGCTGTTCGGGGGCGCGATCCAGCTCGCCGGTGAGGTCAAGGCCAAGCGCAACCGGGTCTCGACCCGCTCCGACTGGATGGGGATCGAGAAGGAGCGCGGCATCTCGGTGGTCACCTCGGTGATGACCTTCGAGTACGGCGACTGCGTCTTCAACCTCCTCGACACGCCCGGCCACGAGGACTTCTCCGAGGACACCTACCGGACGCTGACGGCGGTCGATTCGGCCGTGATGGTGATCGACGCCGCGAAGGGCATCGAGGCGCGCACCCGCAAGCTGTTCGAGGTCTGCCGCCTGCGCGACATCCCGATCGTCACCTTCGTCAACAAGCTCGACCGCGAGGCCCGCGACCCCTTCGAGCTCCTCGACGAGATCGAGAAGACGCTCGCCCTCGACGTCGCCCCTGTCACGTGGCCGATCGGCACGGGCCGCAACTTCTCCGGCACGTACGAGCTCGGCGCCAACCGCGTGCGCCGGCTCGACGCCGCCGAGGATGCCGGCATGGTGGCGGTGTCGGGTCCCGACGACCCGCTGTTCGACGAGCTTCTCACCGAGAACGGCGCCGCCGACGCGTGGCGCGAGGAGGTGGAGCTCGCCGAGGGCGGCCTGAAGCCCTTCGACCTCGACGCGTTCCGCGAGGGCCATCTGACGCCGGTCTTCTTCGGCTCGGCGCTGCGCAATTTCGGCGTGCGTGACCTGATCGACGGGCTGGCCAAGGTGGCGCCGCCGCCCCGCGGCCAGGATGCCGACAAGCGCCTCGTTCAGCCGACCGAGCCGCGCATGACCGGCTTCGTGTTCAAGATCCAGGCGAACATGGACCCGAACCACCGGGACCGGATCGCCTTCATGCGGGTCTGCTCGGGCAAGCTCAGCCGGGGCATGAAGGCGCGCCTCGTGCGCACCGGCAAGCCGATCTCGCTCTCGGCACCGCAATTCTTCTTCGCGCAGGACCGCGCCATCGCGGACGAGGCCTATGCGGGCGACGTGGTCGGCATCCCGAATCACGGCACGCTGCGGATCGGCGACACGCTCACCGAGGGCGAGGACATCCTGTTCCGCGGCGTGCCGAGCTTCGCCCCCGAGATCCTGCGCCGGATCAAGCTCACCGACGCCATGAAGGCCAAGAAGCTGCGCGAGGCGCTCCAGCAGATGGGCGAGGAGGGCGTCGTCCAGGTCTTCGTGCCGCAGGACGGCAGCCAGGCGATCGTCGGCGTGGTCGGCGCGCTCCAGCTCGACGTGCTCAAGGAGCGGCTCCAGGCCGAGTACGGCCTGCCGGTGGATTACGAGACCTCCCGCTTCTCGGTCTGCCGCTGGGTCTCGTCCGATTCCGAGGCGGAGCTGGACAAGTTCATCGATTCGCACGGCTCGGCCATGGCCAAGGATCTCGACGGGGCGCCGGTCTTCATGGCGACCACGGCCTTCTCCCTCCGCTACGAGGAGGAACGCTACCCCGCGGTGCGCTTCACCGACGTGAAGGATTACCAGAAGCGGGCGGCGTGAGGCGGTCCGAAGCAGTTGATCGGACTCCCACCCTCATCCTTTGCGGCCTCCGCTTCGCTGCGGCCCCAGGATGGGGGCGATCCCAGGTCTCAGCTGCCCCTCAGAACTTGCCCAGCATCGGGAATTCCACGCTCAAGCTCGACTCGGTCGCCATCGGCGCCTCGCGCTTGCGCGGCTTGCGGTTGAGCACCTGCTTCAGCTTGGTCTTCAGCACCGCCATGTCGAACGGCTTGAGGATGAAAGCGTCCGCGCCGGCCTGGTGGGCGAGGTTGATGTCCTCGAAGTCGAACGACGATTCGGTGAGCATGAAGGGCGTGTTCATCAGGGCGTCGTCGGCGCGGATCTCGCGCAGCAGGCTGATCCCGTCCATCGGCTCCATGTCGAGGTCGGAGATCACCAGCGCGTAGCGGCGCTGCCGCAGCCGCTCCAGCGCCTCCGGGGCGCTCGTGACGCCTTCGACGTCCGGGAAGCCGATCCGGGTCATCAGCATCACGATGAGCCGCAGGAGCTTCTCCTGGTCGTCGACGATGAGGATCGGGGGCGTATCGCTCTCGGACATCGCGCGACTCAGACGAAGAGGTGATCGATGCCCTGACGGGACATCGTGTCGGATTGCAGCGCCAGGCACAGCCCGTGGATCGCCGAGGCTTTCGGCGTACCGCGCTGGAGCATGGGAAGCAGGTTGGCCTTGGCGAACAGCGTGTCGTTGCCGGCGGTCCGCTGGGCGCTCTTGAAGGAGTGGACGAATTCGCGCTTGGCGATCTCGCGCCACTCGCTGATCTGGACGTCCCGATGACGGCTGTCAGCGTTCACCCGGTCGAAGGTCTCGTGCACGGACGAGCGCTCGCCCTCGATGACCTGGCAGGCAAAGTTGCCCTCGATGACGAGGAAGCTGGTGATCACCGCGAACTCATTCTTCTTCTGCGCCGTGCGGCCGATCTCGCTGATCTGCTCGGACCGCTTCGCGGGATCCGACGACAGGTTCAGGCGCGAGAAGTAGATGATGTGGACGAGGCTCGTCCGTTTCGCCCGCATGACCCTGTGATCCGAAATCCGTATCCGTTCGGCGCTGCCGGGCGGGACGCTCCGCGCCCGATCCTAGCCCAGCCGCCATCCTCGCGCGTGCCGGATAACACCCCGTAAACACCGGCGGCCCCCTTCGGCCGGCCGGGGCCGCGCGGTCCCGCGCGACCCGGCAGAATCGGCCCGGGGGGGCCCCCCCGGGCCGGCCCCCCGGCGCGGGGGGGCCCCAAGGGGCGGGCTTTTTGAAAGGGGGAGGGGGT
>CAXDNE010000314.1:0-8286 GCA_963990595.1 uncultured Methylobacterium sp. | reverse complement strand
CATACGAGCTTGCCTGTTGTCTCGTGGGCTCGGAGATGTGTATAAGAGACAGGGGCGAGCGTGGCCCCACGGGTGAGCGGGGTGCGGCCGGTCCGCCCGGTCCCCCTGGTCCGCCGGTGAACGCCCAGATCCGGCTCGACGTGGCCTGCCACCGGGACGAGGCCTTGATCGGCGCCTATTGCCGGGGCATGGCCGTGCTGCCCTCCGTGACCGTGACGGACGGGGTATCCACGGTCGGCTGCCTCGACATGACCGCGAAGGCCGCCAAGGATGCCGAGCCCGTCGCCGTCTGCATGAAGAAGCCATGAGAGCCTTCGTCCCCGCCCTCCTGATCGCACTGGCCTCCTCGGCGGCCTGCGCGCAGCCATTCGTGCCCACCGAGCGCGCCGCCATCGATCTCGTGCGCGACCGGCGCACCGCCGGCTTCACCACGATCGCCCGGACCCTGGCCTATGCCGAGCGCGTGACCGGTGGCGCGTTCAGGCTCGGCGGATACCGGGTCGATTATCGCCCGGAGGCGCCCTTCGCCCGGGTGCGGATCTGCTACCGCCTGGGGATCGATCCGCCGACTTGCGGCCTCGATTACCGCGTGGCCGTCAACCCCGCCCATGTCGAGCCGGCCGACCGCTACGATGGTCTCACCCGCGACCTGGAACACGGGCCGCGGGCCTTCCTGCGGGCGCTGGCCCGGGAGGCCGATCTCCAACGGCAGCCGGAGATGCTGCGGAAGATCCAGGCGGCCCTGGACCCGTTCAATCCCTACGACTGGCGCTGAGCCTCAGACCAAGCGCGGCCAGCGCAGGAGGCGATCCGGCGCGAAGGCCGCGATCGGAACCGCCGGATCCCGCCCGGTGGCGAGATCGGCCACGATCTCGCCGGTGATCGGCCCGGTGGAGAGGCCGATATGGCCGTGGCCGAAGGCGAAGAGCAGCCCCGCGTGCCGGGGGGCGCGGCCGATCACCGGCATTCCGTCGGGCGTGGAGGGGCGGGATCCGAGCCAGGGCGCGTTGTCGAGCGGGCCGCCGAGGCGCAGGGTCCCGGCGGCTTCCTGCGAGGCCGCCTCGATCTGGGTGTGGTCGGGGGCCGCCTCCCGGGCGTTGAGCTCCACGCCCGAGAGAACGCGGATCCGGTGCGCGCCCATGGGCGACAGGATCGAGCCGGCCCCCGTATCGAGCACGGGCCGGGTCAGCGGCGGGCTCTCCGGGTGCAGGGCGTAGTGGCGGTGATAGCCGCGCTCGGCCGCCACCGCGAACCGGTATCCGAGCGTCCGGGCGATCGCGCCCGAGGCGGCGCCCGCCGCGAGCACCACCTGCCGGGCCCGCACCGTCCCGGCCTCGTGGTCGACGCGCCATCCGCTCGCTTCGGGCGCGAGCCGCGCGACGCTGCCGCGCAGGCGCCTTCCGCCGAGCCCGGCGAACAGCGCCTCGCAGGCCTCGACGAGCCGGCCGGGCTCGCGCACCGAGCCGGTCTCGGTGAGCAGCATCGCCCGCGCATAGGGCCGCACCAGTGCCGGCTCGAGATCGCGCACGCCCGCGGTGTCGAGGATTTCGAACGCGACCCCGTGTTGGGCCAGGATCTCGCGCTCCAGCGCGGCGGCCGCGAAGGCGGCCTCGGTGCGGTAGGCCTTGAGCCAGCCGGTCCGCTGCAGCCGGTCGCTGGTCCCGGCCCGGGCGGCCAGACGCTCATGCGCGGGATAGGCCGCGCTCGTCAGGGGCAGCAGCGCCTCGGCGGCCCGGCGCCAGCGCGATGCGCGCGCGCTCGCCAGGAAATGCGCCGTGTAGGGGATGATCCGCGGGAGGTGCGTGTAGTGCAGGCGTAAGCCCCGGTCGGCGTTGCGCAGGTAGGCCGGGAGCTTGCCCCAGAGGGCCGGGCTCGACATCGGCAGGATCGAGCCCCGGCTGATCACGCCGGCATTGCCGTAGGAGGTGCGAGCCCGCGCCTCGCCAGGATCACACAGGACGACGTCGAGGCCGCGATCCCTGAGGGCGATGGCGCTGGCGAGGCCGACCATCCCGCCGCCGACCACCACGATGTCGGCCGTCTCGTCCGTCGCCATCTCGCCCTGTCCCGCGTCGCACCAAGCGCGACCTTCTGACGGGTTTTCGCCGCTCTGGGTAGCGGGCCGAAGCGGGCGAGCCATGAGGCGGGAGAGGGGCCCGGCTGTGCATGAAGCCCCGCGCCAATCCGCCCCGAGATCGGCTACAGAGCGGATCATGACTCTCGTCCGCTTCGCCCCATCGCCGACCGGCTACCTCCATATCGGCAATGCCCGTCCGGCCCTGCTCAATGCGCTGTTCGCGCGCCGGACAGGCGGACGCTTCCTGCTGCGCCTCGACGACACCGACGCGGAGCGCTCGACCGAGGTGTTCGCCGAGGCGATCCGGGAGGATCTGGCCTGGCTCGGCATCGAGCCGGACCTCTTCGCCCGCCAGAGCGCCCGCAAGGCGCAGCACGACGCCGCGGCCGACAGGTTGCGCGCCGCGGGCCGGCTCTATCCCTGCTACGAGACGCCCGAGGAGCTGGAGCGGCGCCGCAAGCGCCAGCTCGGGCGCGGCCAGCCGCCGATCTACGACCGGGCGGCGCTCAGGCTCACCGCCGAGGAGCGCGCGGCGCTGGAGGCCGAGGGCCGCCGGCCGCATTGGCGCTTCCTGCTGGAGGCGCGGACCGTGACCTGGGACGATCTCGTCCGCGGCCCGGCCCATGTCGATTGCGCGTCGCTGTCCGATCCGGTGCTGATCCGCGCCGACGGCAGCTACCTCTACACGTTGCCCTCGGTGGTCGACGATGCCGATCTGGGTGTCACGCACGTGATCCGCGGCGAGGACCACGTCACCAATACCGGCGTGCAGGTGCAGATCTTCGAGGCGCTGGGCGCCCCGGTCCCGATCTTCGGCCACCACAACCTGCTCACCACCGCGGACGGGGAGGGGCTGTCGAAGCGGCTCGGCCACCTGTCCCTGCGCGGCCTGCGCGAGGCCGGCTACGAGCCCGCCGCCGTGCGCTCGCTGGCCGTGCTCACCGGCTCGGCCGAATCCGTGCGGGCCGTGCCCGACCTCGACACGCTGGCGGAGCTGGTCGATCTCGGCGAGATCTCGCGCGCGCCGGCCCGCTTCGACCCGGCAGAGCTCGACGGCCTCAATGCCCGCCTCGTCCACGCCATGGGCTATGCGGACGTGTCCGGCCGGCTCGCGGATCTCGGGATTCCCGCGGAGAAGGCGGAGGCGTTCTGGCTGGCGGTGCGGGCCAATCTTGGCCGGGTGGCGGAGGCGGCCGATTGGTGGCGTGTCGTCGTGGGCCCGGTGGAGCCCGTGACCGCCGAGCCGGCGGTGATCGCGGCGGCCCGGGAGAGCCTCCCGCCGGAGCCCTTCGGGCCGGACACCTGGAAGGCCTGGACGGCCGAGGTCAAGAACCGCACGGGCGCGAAGGGGCGGGGCCTGTTCATGCCGCTGCGCCTCGCGCTCACCGGGCTGGAGCACGGACCGGACCTGTCCGGCCTGCTGCCGCTGATCGGCCGGGAGCGGGCCGCGCGCCGGCTGGCCGGGGAGACGGCCTGAGCCTAGTTGGGCTCGACCGGCTCCAGGCGGGTTGCCAGCAGCTTGTCGATGCGCCGCCCGTCGAGATCCACCACCTCGAAGCGCCAGCCGGCGATGTCGCAGGCCTCGCCCGTCTCGGGCAGCCGCTGGAAGGCCGCGATGACGAGGCCGGCGGCCGTCGCGTAGTCGCGCGAGGGCGGCAGCCGCAGGCCGAGCTGGTCGGCCAGCTCGTCGGCCGGCATCGAGCCGGCGATCAGCCAGGACCCGTCCGCACGACGCACCGCGTCCGGCTCGACACTCTCGGAGTGGAAGGCGCCCGCGATGGCATCGAGAATGTCGGCCGGCGTGACGAGGCCGTCGAAATGGCCGTACTCGTCATGCACCAGCGCCATCGGCAGGGGCGCCTTGCGCAGGGAATCGAGCGCATCGAGGGCATCGAGGGTGTCGGGCAGAACCGGCGCCTGCCGCAGATGCGCGCGGATGTCGAGGGGTTCGCCCCGTGACAGGGGGCCGATCAGGTCGCGCACCTGGAGCACGCCGATCATCGCGTCGGGGCCGCCCTCGGCGACGGGCAGACGGGCATAAGGGCTCGCGAGGATCTGGGCCCGGACCGTCTCGGGATCGTCGGCGAGATCGATCCAGACCACGTCGGTCCGCGGGGTCATGACGCCGCGCACGAGCCGGTCGCCGAGGCGCAGCACGCCGGCGATCATCGCGCGCTCGCCGCCCTCGATGACCCCCGCCGTCTCCGCCTCGGCCACGAGGCTGCGGATCTCCTCCTCGGTCACCGCGCTGGCGCTCTCGGTCTCCTGGCCGATCAGCCGGAACACGGCCCGCGTGGACGCGTCGAGGAGCCACACGGCCGGCAGCGCCACCCGGGACACCACCCGCATGCCGGGCGCCACCGCGCAGGCGATCCGCTCGGGATCGCGCAGCGCGAGATGCTTCGGGACAAGCTCGCCGATGATCACCGACAGATAGGTGATCGCCGCGATGACGAGGCCGTAGCCGAGCGTGTCGGCCCAGCCCCGCGGCAGGCCGAGATCGATCAGCACCTCGGCGAGCCGGTCGCCGAGGGCCGCACCCGAGACCACCCCGGACAGGATGCCGATCAGCGTGATGCCGATCTGCACGGTGGACAGGAAGCGTCCCGGCTCCTCGGCGAGGGCCAGAGCCGCCTGCGCGCCGGCGCGGCGGTTCTCGGCCAGGGCCCGCAACCGGCTCTTGCGCGCCGAGACGACGGCCAGCTCCGAGAGGGAGAAGACGCCGTTGAGCGCGATCAGCAGGACGACGATGACGAGCTCGATCAGGCCGATCGTAGAGCCGAAGGCCCGGCTGGCGGGTTCGGCTTCCTCTGGTGGCGCGGGTCCCCAAGATGGGTGCCCGGGATGGGAGGGTCAACGGCCAAGCCTCGCCCGAGTCCGGCGCATCGCGTCTCAGCGCGGACGCGCCTCGATCAGCGCGGAATCGAGCAGGAAGCTGCCGTCGGTCTCGATCGCGAAATGGGCCGTCGCTTCCGCGGGCGCCGAGGCCTGGAGGGCGCGGATCGCCGCGACGTTGACCGCCGGCGTGCGCATCCGGGCGATCCAGCTCGCGAAGTCCATGCGCGGCCGGCTCGCCGCCACGGTGCCGACCGCGAAGCCCGCCTGCTCCAGCAGGGCGCGCCACTCCGTAACCCGGTAATCGCGCACGTGCGACGGGTCGCGGAGCAGTTCGACGGCCTGGAGATGGGTGTCGAGGAGCGGATCCTCCGGCGCGACGATATCGCAGACCACGAGGACACCGTCCGGGCGCAGCACCCGCCGCGCCTCCGCCAGCGCCGCCGGCACGTCGCGCCAATGGTGGGCGCTGTAGCGCGTCAGCACCGCGTCGAAGGCGGCGTCCGCGAAGGGCAGGGTCTCGGCGGCGCCCTGCCGGGGCTCGATCCGGTCAAGGCCGCGTCGGGCCGCCTCGGCGGCGACGGCCTCCAGCATCTCGGTGGAGAGGTCGTAGGCGGTGACCGAGGCCCCGGCCGCGGCGGCCGCGAAGGCCACGTGGCCGCCGCCGCAGCCGAGATCGAGGACACGCGAGCCCGGTCTGCCGCGGATCAGCGCGCCGATCCGGTCGAGATCGGGGCCGGCGGCGTGCACGGCGCTCGTCACGTAGGCGGAGGCCTGCGCGCCGAACTGATCGACGACGTGCTTGGTGTGGCTGCGCTCGCTCATGCGCTTCTCTCCGGTTCAGGTCGCCAGCGGCGCGAGCCGCGACAGACGTAGGGCGATGACCAGCGCCAAACCGTACAGGCCGCCCACGAACAGCACCACGCCGTTCCAGCCGGAATGGGCGAAGAACCAGCCGCCCGCGGTGCCGAGCACCGACGAGCCGAGATAGTACAGGCACAGATAGATCGAGGAGGCCTGCGCCCGGTCGCGCACGGCCCTGCGGCCGACCCAGCTGCTCGCCACCGAGTGGGCCCCGAAGAAGCCGATCGTCGTCACCACGATCCCCGCGATGATCAGCGCGAGGTGCTGCGACAGCGTCATCAGGATGCCGGCGAGGCCCAGGCCCGTGGCGAGCCACAGGACGCGCCGTCGGCCGAAGCGGCTCGCCAGCTCGCCGGTCACGGGGCTGCTGACCATGCCGGCGACGTAGACCGAGAAGATCAGGCCGATCACCGTCTGGCTCAGCGAGAAGGGCGGATCGAGCAGGCGGAAGCCGATGTAATTGTAGATGCAGACGAAGCCGCCCATCAGCAGGAACGCCTCGGTGAACAGCCAGGGCAGTCCGGCATCGCGGAAGTGGTGGCCGAAGCTGCCGGGCACCTCGCGCCACGCCATCCGCCGCGGCACGAAGTTGCGCGCGGGCGGCAGCCAGCGCCAGAACGCCAGCGCGGCGGCGAGCGCCAGCACGCCGATGGTGGCGAGGCCGACCCGCCAGCCGACATGGTCGGCCATGATGCCGCTGATCAGACGGCCCGACATGCCGCCGAGCGCGTTGCCGCCGACGAGCAGGCCCATCGACAGGCCGATCGCCTGCGCGTCCATCTCCTCGGCGAGATAGGCCATCGCGACCGCGGGCAGGCCGCTCGCCGTGAGCCCGGCGAGCGCGCGGAGCGCCAGGAACCCGTGCCAGCCCGGCACCAGCGCCGCCACGATGGTGAGCAGCGCGGAGGCGAACAGGGAGGCCAGCATCACCGGCTTGCGGCCCCAGACCTCCGACAGGGGACTGACCACGAGAAGCGCCACCGCCAGCAGGCCGCAGGGAAGCGAGAGGGCCAGGCTGCTCTCGGCCGGGGACACACCGAAATCGTCCGCGTAGATCGGCAGCAGCGGCTGCACCGCGTAGAGGACCGCGAAGGTCGAGAACCCCGCGGCCGCGAGCGCCAGCGCCGTGCGGCGGAAGACCGGTGTGCCCGACCGGATCAGCCGCCCGTCCGCTTCGCTGTCCATGCCCGTCCCGCGCTGTCGATCCCGGGCGGTGGTGGGATGCCGGGCAGGCGCAGTCAACCGCCGCGCGGGTCAAACCCGCGCGGCCTCGCGCTCAGCGCGGCGGGGCGGCCTGCGCCTGGCCCTGCTGCAGCAGCGGCGTGATCCGCCGGACCGTGACGCGGCGGTTCTCCCGGGACGGCCCCTGGGTGTTCACCTTCAGGTACTGCTCGCCGTAGCCCTGGGTCGTCAGGTTCTCGGGCGGGACCTGGAACTGCTGCGTCAGCACGGTGGCCACCGACTGGGCCCGTCGGTCCGACAGGGACAGGTTGTCGATGTCGGAGCCGACCGCATCGGTATAGCCCTCGATCAGGAAGACCTCCTGCGGGTTGGCCCGGATCGCCTTGTTGATCGCCGCAGCGATGACGGAGAGCCGCGCCGCCTGATCGGGCGTGACCGTGAACGAGCCGGTATCGAAGGTGATCGTGTCGATATCGACCGAGCGCATGCGCGCGCGCAGATCCGGGCTGTAGCGGACCTGATCGAGGGTGTAGCGCCGGTCGATCGCGGCCACCGGCGGGGCCGTGAGCGCCTCGTAGACCGCGCCCTCGTCGGCCTGATCGTATTCCACGACGTAGCGGTCGCGGGGGATCCGGATGTCGGGGGGCGGCAGGACGACCACGTCCTCGTAGATCGGTCGGGGCGCCCCGGCGTGGCTGTTGTCGATGATCAGCACTTCGCGGCCGTCGCGGTAGCGGCGGTAGCGGCGCAGCAGGCGGCCGTCATCATCCGTGACGGTGACGATCTGCTCGCCGCCCGGCCGGTCGATGAAGCTGTAATAATCGGCGCCGCGCCGCTCGTAGCGGTAGCCGCGCGGGTCGAGATCGCGGAAGCGCTCGTTCTCGTCGTGGCGGATCAGGTAGCCGTCGCGGTCGCGGACGATGATGCGGCCGGGCTCCCGGTAGAAGGTCCGGCCGCCCTCGCTGTATTCGCGCCGGTCCCGGCGGACCTGCTCGTAGTCGCGCACGTCGTCGTTCTGGCGGAAGCCGCCCGGCACGTAGCCGGGCTGGCCCGGCGTGTTGAGCGCGCCGCGCTCAGCCGGCCGGCCGGAGCCGTCCGCGGGCGGCGCAGCCGGCTGCGCCGCCCCAGGCGGTAGCGTTTGACCGGGGGCCGGGGCCTGCCCGGACGGTTGAACCGGGCGTCCGGGCACGCCCGGGGCCATGTTGGGCGGGACGGGCCGGCCCGGTTCGACGCCAGGGGCGGCGTTCGGCTGCGGGCGTCCGTCGGGCTGCGTGTCCTGGCGCTGGACCGGCCGGCCGGGCAGGCCGGGCGCCGTGTTCGGGCTGTCG
>CAXDNE010000313.1:0-8305 GCA_963990595.1 uncultured Methylobacterium sp. | reverse complement strand
TCGCCCTCGATCTCCGGATCCTGATCGCCACAGCGCTGCACATCCTGCCAAGCCGGTCCAACGCATACTGAGCAAACCGGGACCGAAAGCGAAAGGCACGGGCGACTATCGTGATGATTGACTCAATTTCGGGCCAATCGGCCATGGAAATCGCTCAGATTGCCCCGAGCCTCAGTGTCGCTGGACAGACAATCCGATTGCCAGCAATCCACATATCGAACGCGCCGATTGTCTCCGCGTTATGTGGAGTTGCGACGGTACTTCTCTGCGCTACGTTGCTTTACATCGCCCTACATGGTTTTTGGCCGGCTGTTGCTCTAATACATATTCAGGAGCGTCTGCGCGGCTGGCACCGCGACAGCCTCTACTCAGGGCGCGGGACATTCGATGCCGGCGACAGAACGGGGCCCGATCTGCAAGCTGTCGGACCCTGACAGCTCAGCCCATCCCCATTGAGCTTCCCGACCGGGCGGCTCCAATCACGTCAGCGGGAGCGCGGAGACCACGTCCAGGCGCCGCGACACAGGACGCCCCCATGGCGCTGGCCGCCGCCGCTACACGAGTAGCCCGGACAGCGACCGATGCGAGCCGAGTCGCAACCGCGTGGGATCAGTTGCTCCACATGAATCGTATGCTTGGTTGTCTATAGGATCCGGAGGGCAGGCGAATTCAAGATTAGCCGCGAGGGTGAAGCGATCGCGGAGAAGAAGAATCGAAGCATGGGCACCTAGACATGACTTAGCACGCAAAATACCGAGATCGTGGAAATAACTGATCGATTCTTATTGACACAGAACGCGATCGTGCAGACAATCAATCGGCGAGCGCCGAATGCTGACCCGCGATGCGCTGCCATGCAGGTCTTGGTGGTGATCGGGTAAACGGAAGTCCTTTTTGAAGTGTCGCTCTCAATGATTGAAAACATAATGAATATCAGCTGGTCTCGATCGCGGCACGCAGCAGATCGCGGTTTTCCGACGTCGCGGTCTCGATGGCAAAAACTTCTGACTGGCGTTGCGGGGAACGCGCTTCCTTCAGCTTTCATCTTCGCCGTCTCGGCATCAACTGTTTTCTGTGGGGCGGCACTCATCAAGCCAAGCTTCCAGTCATACGCACTTCTCTATTTTGATGTTGACCGAAGCGTTGGACTGGAGAAAAGGCCTGAGAGCCCCGATGTGGCGGCTCGGCAAGACAGGTTTATCTATTCACAATCTCAAGTTATCACAAGCGAGTCGGTCGTGCGGGGCGCCGTCGACCAGTTTGGAGATGCGCGCCTGAACGGACAAAGGGCCGAGGATCGATCTTGGCTAAATGCGATAGTGCCCTCCTTCTACGCAAGCCTTGGAGGCCATGACCGTACATATGCGACAGCCTGGAGTTCACTTAGCGTTCGAGCCGAGCCGAAGACTGATCTTCTTCGCGTATCCTTCTCCAGCGACGACCCGCGAAAATCCGCAGATTTTCTTAGGACTCTACTTGATGTCTATATAAGTCATTCAAAAGATTTGGCTGCGAGGAACGCTTCTTCCTCCTTCCTCAAAGAATTCCAAGAAAAATCTGACCAGCGGGTTGAAGCTGCGGCAACGCAGCTCGCCATCTTCGCAAAATCTGAGCAAATCTACTCTGTTGATGAGCAGCAGCGATTGGAGCTCGACGATCGGAATAAGGTTACGATCGCGATCTTCGAAACACAGGCTAAAATTGCGCAGAAAGAAGCGGAAGCTCGTGAGACGAGCCGGCAACTTGTATTGATGAAATTGCAGGATGCGTCCCCGCAGATCGGCGCTCTCGTAAGGGACACAAAGAGGCTTCGGACGGATGACGCGGGCGGTGCCGCATCGATTCGGGACAGCGCGTTACCGACCCGATCGGATCCTCCTTTGCTTCTCGTGCGTGTGTACCAAGACACTGTCGCCAATCTCGTAAAGACAAACGCGGAACTCGCAGGCCTCAATGATACCCTGCTGGCCCAGCAGACGCAGCTGAAGAAGGTGGACCAAGAGCTTACCCGAATCGCTCAAAATCGCGTCAAATTCGAAAAACTGAAGCGAGACGTCGATATTGCAAAAAGTAATTCCGAGGCTGCCGCGCGTCGAGCGATTGATCAGGAGATAGATCATGCGTTGGCATCCCGCCAATTTGCTCGAGTCCAGATCGTTCAGGAACCAACCGTACCTGCAAATCCCACGTTTCCGACTCGCACAATCGTCCTTCTGTTTTCCTGCGCAGCCGGTGTCGGTATGACTGCACTCTACCTGCTGGCGCGAGTATTTATGGCGAGCGAAGAAGCGGAACGGTTTCCGCTCATGAACGAGGGAGACGCATCAGCTCAAAAGTTTGGGCGGTAAGCCACATGATGTCGAGTGCCGCGACTGGACAAGACAACATCTCAATTTTCCACCAGCATTGGTGGCTGGAAGCTGCGTCCGATGGTTCCATCGATTGGCAGGGGATTGATAGCGGGTCGAGAGGACACATTCTGGTGCCCATCTGCTCTCGCAGAAAGATCTATGGAAGAGCAAATGTTCCGCCGCCGTATACGCGCCTGTTCCAACCGCGCTGGCAGGGAAAATTAACTGGAGGACCCAGCGAAGAACCAGATGCGGTGAATATCGCACATCTTTTGAGGCGCTCCGAGTCCATGTTCTCAGGCTTCGATCACGTGCAGTTCGTATTCGCTGGCGATTCTCCACTCTGCGCCGCTCTAGCCTTAAATGGTTTCTCAGTCCACGAGCATTACACCTTCAGATCCGCTGCGATTCCAGTGTCGGACGAATTGTGGTCTGCGATGCACCCGAAAACGCGGAACGTGTTGAGACAGTGCATACGGACGCAATCAGTCGAGGCTACGGACGATGTAGAGGGATACATCGCAATGGCGCGCGCAGAGCGCGGTGTACTCGACAGTCACGACTATGACGCGCTCCGAAGAATATGGTGTTCAGTCCGACAGAAAAATCAAGGAACCGTCCTGACGGTTCTTTCTCGAGCCTCTCAGGCATTGGCGAAGTGCATACTCGTCTGGGACGACCGCTGCCTCTATTACCTGCTCTCAACAAGGTGTATGTCTCCGGAGTATCAGAACGCGAACTCGCTTCTTGTTTGGAAGGCGATCGAGATTTCGCAGGAAAAGGGTCTTAGCTTCGACTTTGACGGTTATTCAACGTATGACTCGTTCCGCTTCCAGGCGCGGTTTGGCTTGAAAGTATTCGCGCGAAAGACAGTTCAGCGCAGCTCGCTTTTGTGGCGGTCTATGAAAACGACCAAACGAGCTCTGGAAAATGCCGTTATCAGACGTGAATGGGCAACCAGCTAGCAATTCGATTTTGAAGCATGAACGTATCGTCTTTGATTTGGAACAGGATCGGCTGCGCGCAGCCGTCCCCGCCGCGAGCTGATGACTCGGATTTGCGTATTGGCACCTCTCCGCGCTCGTCCGCCAAATTAGCTTCGGGTGCTGTAGGCTCTCTCGCCCGCTTCGATCTCGATTTGGAGCAGTGCGAGATGGAGCTGACAGAACTGTTGGAGCCGGCGCATCTGCCGCAAAGGATTTCGCTGTGACGCTGAACGTTTTTCAAGTTAGACGTATCGCGTCTCTCGCCTCCAGTCTGGTTCTCGGGCAGGGCTCTTTCTTTGTATTGCAAACAGCCATCATAGCCCATGGGCTGATCGATCTGACAGCACCTCTTGCGGCAGCGATTGCCATTCTCTCCCTTGTTCAGTGGTTGTCCGACTGGGGAGGGGCAGCGATCCTCCCGAGTTTGGGATCGGGTCACAAGAAAGCGTTCAGCCTTGAGGACGCGAATTGCTGTCGTCTCATCGGAGCTGCCGTCATCGCATTCTGCTGCCTACTCATATCGTTCGCTTGGACGACCGCAGATCCGGTTATCACCGGCGCCTTCCGAGGAGGTGTGTTCCTCCCTGCGATTTGGGCGTTCAACCTATCCGGGTACCTCGACGGACGAGCGGATGGCGCCCTACTCGGGCCATACCAAGGTGCTCCTTGGCTCGTGTCCTCCACCGCAATGGCGCTTGCGATTTTCTCAATGGCAGATTTCACCCGAATGGAGCTGGGTATACTGCTCGGTGCGTCATTCTCCATCGGTTGTCTTGTGTGTGTCATCCGGCAGTATCGTTTTCTGGGCCAACTGGGCGTCAGCTCTTCAATAGCCAATTGTACAAAGGAATGTGTTCTGAGCTACTTCCGACAGGGTGGTGCCTATGTCATTGGAGAATTGCCATACCAATTGTATGCCCGTGTCCTGCTGGTTTTTGTTGCGGCTCGAGCGACACCGTCGATCGCAGGTGCTTACGCTTACGCGCGCCAACTTATAAGTGCGGCCAATCAGATGATTAGTGTCATCCGGCGCGTTGAGATTGTCGCGCTCAACGAGCTGTCGATGATGCCGCCCCGAAAATTGGAAGCTATTGTCGTATACAAACGCATAAAGTTGAGCTTCGTCGCATCAATAGTGTTTCTTCTTGGATCCGCAACAGCTGTCGCAACATCAGACTTTTGGGCGAGCGCCGGCTCGTTGTCCCGATTCAAGGCGCCTCTCCCACTGGTTCTCTGGATGGCCCTCTCCACACCATTGTGGGTTGTATCCTCAGCGTTGGGCCAGATGTTAATATCAAAGGGGAGGGTGGGGATCTATTCCAAGTTACTCCTTCTTTCCGTGGTTGCCTCCGCCTGCGGGTCGTTCGCTCTCGTCGACCACTTGGGTGTCGTCGTCATCCCGGTCCTGGATTTTCTCACGTTCCTGTTTCTTATCGGTTCCTACTGGTCTGCTCTGCAGGAGCGCGAACCGGAGCCATCCGAGTTAAAATCCCGGTCTCTAAGTGGATGACGGGTCGGATCGCCGAACCGTTTCGACGATTGTTGGCATTCTGAAATATCGTCGTACAAGACTCACGTCGATCCGCGTCGTAAAAGCTTGGTTCATCAAACAATTTGTACAAAGATTAGTTAAATTGTGAATGGCTGATGATTGACCGGCGCGCTTTGCTTGCATCTGGACTGGCATCGCTGCCGTCGTTGGCTGGAGCCTCGACGGCGCGGCCTGAACGACGTCATTGGAACTCGTTGATCCTGGCTCACTGGCACTGGTTTCCATTGTCGTTTGACAACAAATCTACCACGCTCGACTATTACACGACCGAATATTTGTCTCCCAATGGGGAGGGAGGGAGGCATCGGAGCTACGATGGCTATTTACGAGACCGACCTCAGCCTACGATTCGTCGGAACGATGACCGCTTCTGGGTAGAGCACGATATGCATCAAGATATGATGCTTGCCAAGGACGCGGGTGTTGATGGCTTTCAGTTCAATATCCCGTCCTTCTCCTCGGGAAAGTCGGTATTCTTCTCTGCAGCCCTTGAGGTCGCCGGAACGATAGCGGGCGGCTTCGGGGTATCTCCATGCGTGGATTGCTCGATCCATGATGTGGACTTCGGCGAGCCGCTGGTCGAGGTTGTCGCCCGAGCGCTTTCGTCGAAATCAGCGCTCAGAGATTGCGACGGAACAGCAATCCTCTCGGTCTTCGCGCCTGAGTTGTGGGGCGGGGCCGCATGGTCGAGTTTCACCAAGCAGCTTAGGGCTCGCTCACCACGGTTTTTGACCTATGCGATCGTGGTCCAGCCCGCGCATGTAACCTACGATCTGTTCCGAGCCATCGATCTTTTGGGATGCACAGTCGGTGACAAGCTAGAGGATCTAGAGTACTCGGAGGCGTTGCGGCGGCTCGCCGCCACCCATGGAAAGACGTACGTTCAGAGTATCTACCCACAAGATTACCGCCCATATGCCGGCATATTCATGGAATCGCATAACACCCTCGTCATGCGTTCGATGTGGGAGAGAGTCGTTGAGAATAAAGATCAATTCGTCAATCTGATGACGTGGAATGATTATTCTGAAAACACACATATCCGTCCGAGCCAGCAAACGGCTTCGCTGTTTGGTCTCATCTGTAAGTATTATTCGAATATCTTGAAGGGAGTTCCGGAAGCCGGGATGCCGTTCTTCGTGGCTTTATGCTCGCGAGCGGGGAGCTTGACGCCCGGAAGATTAGTTTTGAGAGGTGAGGGAGAGATTGAAAATTCGGTCGAGGTTGTTTACTATCTGCCGCGTGGAGCATCCGTGGCGATAGAAACCGGTGGCCGATCGTTGCTCGGTGTTCAGGAACAGGCCGGATTGGGATCTCTGCGGTTGCCGCTGGCTGCTGGCCGAACCGAGGTGGTGGTGGCGATGGCGGGCGAACGGCGGCGCTTCGTGTCCCAGCGAGTGATTGGCCCACCCGTTTCGTCCGCCCTTTATGGTGCGGAAGTGTTTCTTTTATAGCCTGCAATGTCACGAGCGGACTCAGGCGTTGAGCAACGGCTTCGCGGCATGCGCTTCGGACTGCCTGCTGTTTATCAGCCTCAGCGAGTTACGGCCGTTTGGTCGGGTTCAATGGAGAGCATGGGTGACTCATTTCCAGTCCAGCGACAACTCTCTGACGGTCCTGGTCGTAGCATCTCTGCCACCTCCCGTGCACGGGCAGGCCTTGATGAACGATTTCTTCATTCGCTCGCTGTGTGAGATCGCGCAAGTCGTCACGGTCAACACGTCTCCTCGCTCACTGAAGAGGTCGGTGGTGTACCATCTCCGGCGCTTATCCAAGAATCTCGAAGCGCTGGGAAGACTTCTGATTGGACGATCGCGATTCGATTGTGTGTATTTATCCGTCGATTCGGGGCTCGGTTTACTCTACAACCTCGCACTCGTCGGGGCGGCGCGTCTCTGCGGGCGTCCGGTTTGGCTGCATCATCACAGCTACTCGTATATCGTCCGGAAATCGTCGTTGATGGAATGGATTACGCGCGTTGGCGGCGATAAACTGACGCACATTCTACTTTGTGATCTGATGGCTCGCGAATTTCTGACACTTTACCCCAGTCAGAACCGCAGCCAAATCTGCTCGAATGCTGTCCTGCCCAGCGAAATGATCATGTCGCAGAGGTCGAGGCGGGAGGGGCCGTTCCGATTGGGGCTGCTGAGCAATCTTTGTTACGAGAAGGGGCTGTATACATTCGTGAAGGTGGTCGAGCGTCTTGTCTCCGAGGGCGTGGATGTCGAAGGAATTTTGGCCGGTCCGGTCCCGTCTGAGTTGGACCGGCGATTCGTTGAAGATATGCAACGCGCTTTGGCGGGAAGGCTCAGGTACGTCGGCGCGGTCTACGCCGACTCAAAGCGAGAGTTCTTTTTTGGACTGGATGCTTTTGTCTTCCCCACTGAGTACCCGACGGAATCTTATGGGCTCGTTGTGCTTGAGGCGCTTCGCGCAGGCGTCCCGGTGATCTCATTCGGACGAGGTTGCATCCCGCAGATGCTTGAGGAGCCGAGTGGCTTCATCGTCCCGATCGGCGGTGATTTTGTTGTCGGCGCGGCTGAGCAGGTTAAACGGTGGATTGCGTGCCCGGAGGTTCACCAAGCGGCCAGGACTCATGCATCGGACAGGGCGGGGCGGCTCGCGGCGTCAGCCGAATCGGAGCTGTGTTCCATCTTAGACCAGATTGGTGGCTCTGCGGTGGCGCAGGGCGCGTAGGTGTTTGGTCCCAGCTTTTGGGGGAGCGGGTGGGCCGGGAGGCCGCCGGGCTGGGCGACCCGGCTTTGTAGATGTCCTGGTAAGGCGTGAGGCCGCGGAACCTCGTGAGGCAGCTTCCGAAGGTGCAGGTGGCAACGGAGACCGTCCGGTACGCGCGCCTGCTCGTGACCGTCATCGTGCGGGACTCGCTGCGATCATTGTCCGGCATGATGGCCTCAGTGCCCGCACGCGCCGCTGATCTTCGGGGCGGCGTCGTGGTCATCCCACCCGCGACACGGGGGATCGCCAGACCGTGAGTGCGCGCAGTCCGCCCCTCCACGATGAGCTGCGGGCGCGGATCCGGAAGCGCCGGGGCCGAGTCAGTATTGCCTGCGATCACCGCGGCGTTTGCCGAGAGGCTGACCGCTGATGATCGCCGGGGGGCAGGCGACGGGCAACGCGAGTGCGGCCGCCGAGGTGATCCGACCCCGTCGGGCCGGTGACCTGCCGCGCGCAAATATTCAGCCGGTGGGCACGCGCCGATATCGGGGAGCCGTCGCCGGCCTTCTTGAAAACACATGGCGCTCAGCGGGGCATGGTGTTTCTCGATGGCTCCGCGGCCGGTCGTGGGATGCCTTCGAGCGTCGATGGCTGCAAGCAGGCTCGCTGAGCGGGACCCGCTTGTAGCGCGACGATCTGGATGAGAGCCGAGCGACAATCAGGATGAGAGACCGGTG
>CAXDNE010000312.1:0-8371 GCA_963990595.1 uncultured Methylobacterium sp. | reverse complement strand
GTGCGGACGCCCTGGTGATCGTCACCGAGTGGAACGCCTTCCGCGCCCTCGATCTCGGACGCCTCGCCAGGATCATGAACGCACCGGTCATGATCGATCTGCGCAACATCTACCGATCGCAGGATGTCCGCGCCAAAGGCTTCTCCTACCGGGGCATCGGAACCGATGTCGGCACTGGACCGATCGCGAAGGCTTAGGGCGCCCGAGCCCGCCGGGCCGCGCGACGGCAGCGCACCGGCGACGGCCGGCACGGATTTGCGCCACAGGGCGGCCCGGTGGCTCTTCATCATCGGCGTCGCGCTCATCCTGATCGGCAGCGTGCTGGCCCGGTGGGAAGTCCGGGCGGGCCTCGGCGGCGCGATGCCTCCGCGGGGTGGCGCATCGCCGGCTGTGAGGGATCGGATCACCGCCTGGCCCTCATCCCTCAGCCACCCTTACGGCTGACGCGCGGGAATCGCGGCCCGGCCTGGACCCCGCGCTCCGGCCTCGACCGCCGGCGCCTTGCGGGCCGGCGGCTGAAACGCTAGGGATCTGAGCCCCCAAAGGGGGTGTCGGGGTGTGGCGCAGTCTGGTAGCGCACCTGGTTTGGGACCAGGGGGTCGTAGGTTCGAATCCTATCGCCCCGACCATTCAATCAGGAGCATGTCGCGTCAGATGCCGAGCGCCCGCATCTTCCGTCCGTCTCGGGATGCCACGCAGTCGGGCCTCGCCCGGACCAAGCAGTGGATTTTGGAGTTCGACCGGACCAGCCCGCGGGAGATCGATCCGCTGATGGGCTGGAACGGGTCCTCCGACATGATGCAGCAGGTGCGCCTGGAATTCGACACCGAGGAGGAAGCGGTGGCCTACGCGAAGCGCGAGGGCATCGCCTACCGGGTCGAGCAGCCGGCGAAGCCCGCTCTGCGCAAGGGCCTCTCGTATTCGGACAACTTCAAGTTCAACCGGACCGCGCCCTGGACGCACTGACGGGTCAGGCCCCCCGGCGCGCCCGCCACGCCGCATAGGGGGCGTCGCCCGCCGGCCGGATCTGGTTCAGTCGCATCGGCTGTGCGTCGAGGGGCTGACAGAGTTCGGTGTAGAGGGTCGCGCTGCCGGCTCCGTGCTGCTCGGCCTCCTCGGCCGAGAAGGCGAAGTAGCCCCGCTTGAAACCCGCCAGCCGCATGGCCGCATGGCACATGGGGCACGGGCGTCCGCTCGCGTACATCACGCAATCGGCGAGATCGCAACGGCCCAGGATCCGGCTCGCCTCGCGCAGCGCCACCATCTCGGCATGGGCGGTCGGGTCGTTGGTCGCGTGCACCGTGTTGGCCGCGCGGACGAGAACGGCGCCGTCGCGCACGATCACCGCCCCGTAAGGCGCGCCTCCGGCCTCGACATTCGCCTCGGCCAGCGCGACCGCCTCGCGGATGTAGGTCTCGTGCGTGGACATGGATACGGGTCCCTTGGCTGGCGCTCCAACGCCGCGCGCGGCCAGGAGTTCAGAAGGCGTAGCGCACCGCGCAATACGGCAGGGTCTCCGCCAGCAGGGCCTTGAAACGAGCGAGCCACGTGCCCTTCCAGCCGGCCCGATAGCGCAGGTTCAAACCCCCGCCCTCCGAGACCTTCGCTTCCTGGATATCCGGCCGCCAGAGCAGATCCTCGGCCCGGGGGTGCCAGCCCAGATTCACGGCGTGCAGGTCCGCGTTGTGGGTCAGCATGATGATCTCGCATTTGAGCTGCGCCTTGGCGGCCTCCGACAGCGTTCCGTCGATCTCGGCGAACAGCGCGCGCCAATCGTCCTCCCACCCCTCGTAGAGGATCACCGGCGAGAAATTGGCGTGCACCTCGTAGCCGGCGGCGACGAAGTCATCGATGGCGGCGATCCGCTCCGCCATCGGGGCGGTGCGCACGTCGACCACCTTGGCGATCCGCGCCGGCATGAGCGAGAAGCGGATCCGGGTCTTGCGCTGCGGATCGTAGTCCAGGAGATCGCGGTTCACGGCCTTGGTGGCGAAGGAGGCCTTGGCGTTCGGCAGCGTGCGGAACAGGTCGATCAGGGCGCGAACGCCCCCGCTCACGGCCGCATCCACCGAGAGATCGCCGTTCTCGCCGATGTCGTAGACCCAGAAATCCGGGTCGATCGAATCCGGCTTCGGCAGGCGTCCTTGCCGGCCGGCATGCCGGGCGATCGCCGCGCAGGCCTGCTCGACGTTGACGAACAGCGAGATCGGGTTCGAGAAGCCCTTGCGGCGCGGCACGTAGCAATAGGCGCACGCCATGGCGCAGCCGTTGGAGGTCGAGGGCGCGATGAAATGGGCGCTGCGGCCGTTCGGGCGCATCGCGAGGCCCTTCTTCACGCCGAGGACCAGGGTCGACCGCTTGATCCGCACCCAATCCTCCACCGATCCGGCATTGCCGTGGAGGTCCGGGATGTTCCAATGCGAGGGCACGACAATGCGCGCGGCCTCGGGAAAGCGCGCGAGGATCTCCCGCCCGAGGGGAAAGTCGCCCACCGCGGATTCGTGGTAGATCCTGCGGATGTCGAGAAGGTCGCGGGTGAGAGCCATAACCGATCCAGGGGCCTGACCCGGCCCCGGACACGATATGGTGTCCGGGGCCGCAGCTGGAATGGCTTGCGACCCATCGCCCGACCAGCCGAAGGTCGGTTGAACTCTCGGCGAATTCTGTCGGCCTGTCGTCGTTCAACGATATCTTACGACTCTCTGCCCATCGTCGCCCGCCTCTGAGTGGATAAGCGATGATGGCTCGGGACCAGAAGAGATCCGGCCCGGAGAGACCAAGCGCCGGCGCGAGTCTCGGCCCTGCGGCTCCGGCTCCGAACGCGCTGATCCGCCGGGACCAGCTTCAGGCCGTGCGCGGCAGCGTCCTCTCGGCGATTCCCGTGAACATGCTGCTGGGTCTGGCAAGCGTGCTGGTCGCGGTCCGGAGCGGCCACGGTCAGGCCGGCGCCCTCTGGTACGCGGCGTCGACCGGGGTCAATCTCCTGCGCGTCGGGCTCTGTCGCGCGCCCTGCCCCGGCTTGGCGCTGACGGAAGACATGCCCCGGCACATGGCCGCCATGGCCGCGCGCTCGATCGACCGGCACCTGCGCGCCTGCACGGCGGCGGCATTCCTGTCGGGCCTGATCTGGGCCTGCCAGCCGCTGCTGTGCGACGGCTACACGTCCGAGCAGGCGCTGTTCTATCTCGCCGTCACGTGCGGCATCACGGCCGGGGCGGTCACGCACGGGACCGCCTATGCCCGCATCCCGGTGAGCTTTCTCCTGCTCCCTCTGCTGTCGGTCATCGGCTGCCTCGTCTACGCCGGCGGCTTCGATCGGACCTGTCTCGCGGCCTGTGCGCTGCTCTATCTTCTGGCCTTGACGCACACGGCGTTCCGGAGCGAAGCGGATTTCCGGGAGGCGAGCCGGCTCAAGAATGAGGCGACCGCACTGGCGCGCTCGCGGGCCGCGGCGCATGCGAGCGCGAGCGCGCTCGCCGACGAGATGCGGTGGCGCGCCACGCACGACGATCTGACCGGCCTGTTGAACCGCGCCGGCTTCATCCAGCAGGCGGAACATGACCTCCGGAGCGGCACGCTCAGCCTGCTGCTGCTCGACCTCGACGGATTCAAGTTCGTCAACGACGCCTACGGCCACAAGGTCGGGGATCGAGTCCTCGCCGAAGTCGCGCGCCGGTTGAGCGCCGCATCGCCGGAGAACGGCCGCGCCGCCCGGCTCGGCGGCGACGAATTCGCGGTGCTCTACGATCCCGCTTCGTCCGGAGTCCCCGAAGACCGTCTGGCGGCGGATCTCATCGCCGCTGTCGCGCAACCTTTCGACGGCTTCGACGCCGGCCGGCTCGGGATCAGCATCGGCATTCATGCCGGCCCGGAGCCGAGCCTGACGGAGATGCTGAGCTGCGCCGACGAGGCGCTGTACGCCGCGAAAGCCATCGGTCGGAATCACTTCCGGACGTTCGATGCGCGTCTGCGCGAGCGCCTGCAGATGCGGCGCGACCTCGAGCGCGACCTCTCACAGGCGCTCGCCGAGAACGCCCCCGAAGTCTGGTTCCAGCCGATCTACGCCTTGGACGCCCGGACGCTGGTCGGGCTGGAAGCGCTGGTGCGCTGGGATCATCCGCGGCTCGGCTGGATCTCACCCCCGGACCTGATCGCCGCGGCCGCCGTGGCCGGCCTCACGGAATCGCTGCTCCGCTACATCCTCGAGCGTGTTTGCGCGATGATGCAGATCCTGCGCAGCCGGGGGCTCGGGACCGTCCGGGTCTCGATGAACGTCTCACCGCGGGAGATGGCGCAGGTGCCGGTGGACGAGATCGTCATCGAGCGCCTGAGGCTCCTCGACCTCCCGCCCGCCATGCTTGAGATCGAGATCACCGAAGAGACGGCGCTCGATATCGGCGCGGTGCAGAACAAGCTCCAGGCCCTCTCGCGCGCCGGCATCCGGGTGGCCCTGGACGATTTCGGAATCGGCTACTCGTCGCTCTCGTCCCTGCGCCAGCTCAGGGCCGACCGGATCAAGATCGACCGGAGCTTCGTCACCGGGCTCGGCACCAGTGACGACAAGCACGGACTGGTGCTCGCCGTCCTGGGCCTGGGCCGCCTGCTCGGCCTTGAGGTCGTGGCCGAGGGGGTCGAATCCGCCGAGGATCTGCGCATCCTGCAGGCGATGGGCTGCCCGTTCCTCCAGGGCTATCATCTCGGCCGCCCGATGCCGGTGCGGAGCTTGGAAACCGTCCTGTTCGCCGACCGGATCGCGGCGGCCTGAGCGCCGCCCGATCGGGCCGGCATCCGGCGGATCGGCAGGCGAAGCGGGACTTGCGCGGTCGGACGATGGAGGCGGCTCCGCGGCGAACAGGGCGGCGAGGCGCCGGATCGCAGGGCGTCCCTTCGGAAGGGAATGCGCGCTGATCGTTGACGTGGCTCGGCGCGGGATCTGCGCAGCGGCCGGCCGATATCGGGATCGCGCCAACGTGCCCTCACGGCAGCGATCCGGCTTTTGCACAGCACGAATACCCTAACCGGACCTGAAAGGCGGAAAATCGGATTTTAGCATTGCAATTCTTCCCTGCTTTACTGCTTAATCCGCGCCATACGGCCCTGTGAATGCCGGATTGATTGCGGATTTTGACATGCGCGCATGGCGCTCGCATCTCGCCCTGTGTTTAGGTCTTGTCTTGCCGGCAGCCTGTTCGACATCCGCATTGGCCGACATGCGCATCGAGGCGGCGAAGATCACCGGTGGCGATCTTTGGATCATCGGCTACGCCGACGATCCCAATACCGAGATCACCCTGGACGGCCAATTCCCGCAGCGAACCGACAGTCGCGGCTACTTTGAGTTTCGCGTGGTCTATCATCCGGCCACCTGCATCGCGACGTTGCGGACCCCGAAGCAGTCCCGCGGGGTCGTGATCGCCGCCTGCGGCCAAGTGGGTCCGCAGGCGCCCGGTCTCGTCGGTCCGGCTGGTCCGCCGGGTCCGCGCGGGGAGAAGGGCGAGCGTGGAGAAGCCGGCCTCAAGGGCGAGCAGGGCGCCATGGGTCCGCCAGGACCGCGCGGCGCGGCGGGTCCTCCGGGCGAGGCCGGCCCTCCGGGCGAGGCTGGCCCGGCTGGCGCGCCCGGCAGGGTTGGTGAGATCGGTCCCGCAGGCCCGGCGGGACTCCCCGGCAGGAATGGCGAGATCGGTCCGCCGGGCCTGACCGGCGCTCCCGGACCCCGCGGCCCGCAGGGGCCGCCTGGTCCGCCCGGACCGCCCGGGAAGCCGGGCGTGTCCGTCGCCACGCAGAAGAAGGCGTTGCCCGCGCACCCGCGGCCCGTGACCAAGCCGCGCCCGGTGCGGGAAGCCCCTCTTCCTCTGGAGCCCTCCGAGCCGGAGCCGGGATCCGGAGCCGCAGTCGAGGATCGGTACTGACCCGCCGGACCGATGGCGGATCGCCTGCGCCTGGTCGGCTCCCAAGCGACAGCGCCGGCCAGGGCGCGCCCGACCCGCCGGGAATGGGCTTGGCTCTCCACAGGAACTTGGCTCTCCACAGGAAGATGCGTGCTACCCACCGGCCGTCGGCCGGGAACGGCCCGCGCCGACCAGGATGCCCGTCGACGAGGACGGGCGGAGCCACGCCCGCTGCGGTCCTGGAGAGCCGCTCTTCACGAGGGCGATCAGCGCGATACGCGAAACGACACGGTGCATGGCGAGCGGTGTGTCACCTTAATGCCCCAACGCCGCACAATCCGAAACCGCAGACCAGCCGATGCGAGCCAAAGCGATGGATTTGCGCTAAGCGTGACAGTGGGGTGGGCATGATCGGATCCCAACGGAACGCCGGACCTTGGCTGTTTTCGTCGCAGACATTCGGATCGGAAGAGGCCGGAAGGGCTTGTTCATCGTGACACGACGTCCGCCAGCGAGTCGCCCACCATCCCGAGTCGTCGGGATGGTGGCGTCCGGGCTCGCGATCTTGGCAGCGGCGCCCGCCACTGCCGAGACGCTGGAGAGCGCTCTCGCGAAAGCCTATCAGGGCAACCCGGTCCTCAACGCGAGCCGTGCCGGCGTGCGCGCGATCGACGAGAACGTCGCGATCGCGCAATCCGGCTACCGGCCGCAGGTCAATCTCAACGCCGCGATGGGCGTTCAGTACCTGGAGACCCAGGGCAGCAGCACCGTCTCCGTGCGCAGCTCGGCGGCGAGTGCAGCGACGTCGGGCGACGTCGCTTCGTCCCTGGGGAACACCGCCAACGCCAGCTCCGCCCTCGGTACGTCGACCGGGCTCGGGAGTGGACTCAGCACCAGCACCGGGCTCGGGGCCACCGGGCTCGGATCCCTCGGCACGGCGAACTCGGGGCTCACGTCGGGCGCGGCTTCAGGTGCGGGCGGCGGGTCCAGCTCGGCGGCCTCGAACCTGGCGACCGCTCAGACCATCACGTCGAGACGGACGGTGGCGTCGACCTACCTGCCGACCAGCGCGGGCCTGAGCGTCTCGCAAACGCTCTTCAACGGCTTCCAGACCGACAACCTGACGCGGCGCGCCGAATCGACCGTCTACAGCCAGCGCGAGACCCTGCGCTTCACGGAGCTGACGGTCCTCTACAATGCCGTTCAGGCCTACATGAACGTGCTCAGCAACACGGCCACGCTCGAGCTGAACCGGAACAACGTCGAGGTCCTCGAGGAGCAGCTTCGGCAGACCCGCGACCGTTTCAACGTGGGTGAGGTCACGCGCACGGACGTCGCGCAGGCGGAAGCCCGTCTCGCCGGCGCGCGCTCGCAGGTCAGCGCGGCCGAGTCGGCCCTGCGCACCAGCATCGGCATCTATCGGCAGAATATCGGCGTGGAGCCGCGCCAGCTGGCGCCGGGCCGGCCGCTGGACCGGTTCGTGCCGCCGACCCTGGATTCGGCCATCGCCATCGGCTTGCGCGAACATCCGCAGATCGTGTCGGCCATTCACGCCGTCGATGCGGCCGAAGCGCAGGTGAAGGTGCTGGAAGGCCAGCTGGCGCCGCAGGTCAACCTCACCGGGACCCTCACGCAGTACTACGACCAGAGCGGTCCGAACCAGAGCTTCTTCGTCGGGTTCGTGGGCGGTCAGCTCAGGATCCCGATCTACGAGGGCGGCCAGACCTACGCGTCGATCCGGCAGGCCAAGGAGACGGTCGGCCAGACCCGCATCCAGGTCGACCAGGCGCGCGACCAGGTCCGGGCGCAGATCGTCGATTTCTGGGGCCGGCTTGAGGCCGCCAAGGCGCAGGTGATCGCCGCACAGGCTCAGGTTCAGGCCAACGAGGTGGCGCTGAACGGCGTGCGCGAGGAAGCGCGGGTCGGCCAGCGCACCACGCTCGACGTGCTCAACGCGCAGCAGGAGCTTCTCACCTCGCGCGTGAACCTGATCGTGGCCCAGCGCGATCGGGTGATCTACTCCTACGGCGTCGTCCAGGCGATCGGACAGCTGACCGCCCGCTTCACCGCGCTGCCGGTCGAATACTACAGCGCCAAGGTCCATTACGATCAGGTCAAGGACCTCTGGTTCGGTCTCCGTACGCCCGACGGGCGCTGAGGTCTTTTCCACGGGGAGTGTGTTGCGGGCGCGCTTGCCGCAGCGAAACGGACTGGAATACTGATTGAAGACCGGCCCGATCGGGCCGCATTCCAGTTCCGATGCCCGAGCGCGCCTGGCGATGAGTGCAGCAAGCCCCAAGATCCCAGACGCGAAATTCGAGGACACGGCGGCCGGAAAGGCGCACGAGCCTTCGATGGAGGAGATCCTCGCCTCCATCCGCAGGATCATCGCCGACGATCAGGCGGCCAAGCCGGTCGAGGAGGTCGCCGCGCCTGAGCCGGACGACGTGCTCGACCTCGCCGAGGTCGCCGAGCCGGTTGTC
>CAXDNE010000311.1:0-8391 GCA_963990595.1 uncultured Methylobacterium sp. | reverse complement strand
ACTATCCTCTTCGTCGGCAGCGTCAGATGTGTATAAGAGACAGGGCCAAGCCCGTGTAGCGCTCCAGGCTCAGCACCGCCCCGGCTCCGAGCTGGGCGAGCAGGGCCGTCACGTAGCCCGAGCCCGTGCCGATCTCCAGGACGCGCTGACCCGGCTCGACCCGCAGCAGCGCCAGCATCGCCGCGATTGCGGAGGGCGCCGTCATCGACGCGCCGCAGGGCAGCGGCAGGGCGATGTCCCGCCTGGCGTGCGCCCGGTGCTCGGGGGGCGCGAAGGCCTCCCGCGGCACCTGCTCCATGGCCCGAAGGACCGCGGTGTCCCGCAGGCCCCGCCCCCGAAGCGCCATCACGAAGGCCGCGTTGCCGGCAGCCGCCTCCAGGCTGCCCGGGTCGATCACTCGGCGAACGCCTGCGCGAAGCGCGTCAGGGTGGGCTCGTCCGTGAGGTCGAGGCGCAGCGGCGTCACCGAGATCCGCTTCTCGGCGATGGCCTTGAGATCCGAGCCGTGGCCCGGCTCGAACCGGGCCTTGGCGAAGGCGAGCCAGAAATACGGATTGCCGCGGCCGTCCACCCGCGGGTCGATCGACAGCAGCGCCTGGTTGCGAAACCCTTGCGCCGCCACCGCGATGCCCTGCACGGCGTCGGGCTCGCAATCGGGGAAGTTCACGTTGATCAGGATGCCCGGCTCGATCCCGGTCTCCAGGATCTTGCGGACCACCTTCGGCCCATGGGTGCGGGCGCAGTCCCACTTGAGGGCGCCGCGCCCGCCCACCCCGTAGGCCTGGCTGAGCGCGATGGAGCGGATGCCGAGGATGGTCCCCTCCATGGCGGCCGCGATGGTGCCCGAATAGGTCACGTCCTCGGCGACGTTCTGGCCGCGGTTCACCCCCGACAGGACGAGGTCCGGCCCGTGATCCCCCAGGATGTGGCGCACGCCCAGGATCACGCAGTCCGACGGAGTGCCCTTCACGGCGAAGCGCTGTTCGGAGACCTGCCGCAGCCGCAGCGGATCGTTGAGGGAGAGGGAGTGCGACACCCCGGACTGGTCGCCCTCCGGCGCCACGACCCAGACGTCGTCCGACAGGTCCCGGGCGATCTCCTCGAGCGTCGCGAGCCCGGGCGCGTGGATGCCGTCGTCGTTGGTGACCAGGATGCGCATCAGCGGGCCCCTTCGATCCGTTTGAGCCCGCCCATGTAGGGGTGGAGCACCGACGGGACCGTGATGCTCCCATCCGGGTTCTGGTAGTTCTCCATCACGGCGATGAGGGCGCGGCCGACCGCGACGCCGGAGCCGTTGAGCGTGTGGACATAGGCGGGCTTCCCGTCCTTGCCCCGGTAGCGCGCGTTCATGCGCCGCGCCTGGAACTCGCCGCAGACGGAGCAGGACGAGATCTCGCGATGGGTGCGCTGGCCCGGCACCCAGACCTCGATGTCGTAGGTCTTCTGGCTGGCAAAGCCCATGTCGCCGGTGCAGAGGGTCATCACCCGGTAGGGGAGATCCAGCTTCTTCAGGACCGCCTCGGCGCAGCTGAGCATCCGCTCGTGCTCGTTGGCGGAATCCTCCGGCGTCGTGATCGAGACCAACTCGACCTTGTTGAACTGGTGCTGGCGCAGCATGCCGCGGGTGTCCCGCCCGGCCGCCCCGGCCTCGGCCCGGAAGCAGGGGGTGAGCGCGGTGAAGCGCAGGGGGAGTTCCTCCTCGCGCAGGATCGACTCGCGCACGAGATTCGTCAGCGGCACCTCGGCGGTGGGGACGAGCCAGAAATGCTCGTCGCTGACCGGAGCGGCGTCCGCGGCAGGCTCCGCACCCTGCGCTGCGCCGCGCAGCGACTTCACGTAGTCCAGGCCCTTGAAGACCGAAAACTGGTCATCCTCGAACTTCGGTAATTGCGCCGTGCCGAACATCGCGGCGTCGCGCACCAGCACCGGCGGCGCCACCTCCAGATAGCCGTGCTCCTGCGTGTGCAGGTCGAGCATGAATTGGCCGAGCGCCCGCTCCAGCCGGGCGAGCCGGCCCTTGAGCACCACGAAGCGCGAGCCGGACAGCTTCGCCGCCGCCTCGAAATCCATCAGGCCGGCGGCTTCGCCCAGCTCGAAATGCTCCTTGCCCTCGGTCAGCCGCTCGCGGGTCGAGGCGTGGCTGCGATAGAGGACGTTGCCGTGCTCGTCGGCACCCTCCGGCACGTCGGCCTTCGGCCGGTTCGGGATCGCGGCGAGTTTTTCCGTCAAGGCCGCGTCGGCCGCGTCCTGCGCGGCCTTCAATTCCGGCTCGGCCGCCTTCAGCGCCGCGACCTCCGCCATCAGCGCGGCGGCCCGATCCTCGTCCTTCGCCTTCTTGGCGCCGCCGATCTCCTTGGCGAGCGCGTTGCGCCGCTCCTGGTTGGCCTGCGCGGCCGAGACCGCGGATTTCCGCGCCTCGTCGAGGGCGATCAGCGCGACCGAGAGCGGCGCGAGGCCCCGGCGTTCGAGGTCGCGGTCGAAAGCGTCCGGGTTCTCCCGGATGGCGCGGATGTCGTGCATCGAGTCGGCTCGGGTCTTTCGCGCGGCGTCGGCGCGCGGGCCCCGCTTTGCCGCATCGCGCCCGGTGGGACAAGCACGGGAAGGCCCGAGCCTGCCGTCAGTCCTTCGGCGGCGCGAGCTTGAGCTGGTCGATCGCCCAGAGCCACGTCCCGTCCGCCTGCTCCCGGGCGACCTCCACCGAGAAGGCGCCCTTGGGCAGCCGCGCGAAGGTCATGGCGAGCCCGCCGTTGCGCAGCGGCGGCAGGGTCTCAGGGCTCGGAAAGTCGGATTTCCGCGCCAGCAGGTCGGCGTAGAAGGTCCGGATCTCGGCATGGCCGGTGGCCACGACGCGCCCGGCCGCCAGCACCGCGTCGGGCTCGTAGAGGGCGACGAGGCCCTCGACATCGCCGGCATTGGCGCGCTGGTTGAACAGGGCGGCCAGGGCCTCCGGCGCGCGGGCGCGCTCTCGCGTCTCATCCGACATGGCATTTCCTCGGCGTGGCAGGGCGATCCATTCGTGAAGCGGCAATGCGCCGGACGGCGGATCTTTCCCGGGAACGGGTCATTTGAGGCGCGTGCCGTCGCGATCCGCCACCGAGACGGAGACCGGGATCCCGGTCTTCACGCTCTCCGAGACCGTGCAGAACCGCTCGAACTGCGCCAGCACCCGGTCGATCCGGGGCATCTCGGCTTCCGCGGCGCCGAGGCAGATGTGCACGTCGATCCCGGCGACGCGCAGCCGACCCTCTTCATTGCGCTCCACCCGGCAGGACGCCTCGGCGGCGACGCCCCGCGCATCCTGCCGGAACTTGCCCAAGGCGAAGACGAGGCTGGCGCAGAGGCAATTCGCCACCCCGCCGATCAGGAGCTGCTCGGGGATCGGCCCGGTCGCACTGCCGACGGGGGGCGCCTCGTCGGTGAGCAGTGCGGGCAGCGCCCCACCGAAATCGACCGTGAAGACGTAATCCGCGACTTGGGCGATCCGGATCGTCGGTCCTGTATTCATCGGCCCCCTCGCCTAGCCTTGAGACGTGTACGCATCGGCCTGAGGGACGCGCCAGCCTGCCCCTCGCGGGATGGGACAGGGCACGCCCGCCTCATCGTGCCGATCTCGGTGGAAGGCTGGAGGCGAATCGGTCAAGCCCGCGCAGGCGAAACATCCAACGCACGGTCCGGGTTCGCGTTCGGAGCCTGCGCGCCGTGCATGCGGACGCGGATGATTTTCCCGGCTCTTCCCCGTAGAACCGGCCGCCTGACCGACCCGCACACGAACCCCCCGATCCGATGACGAGCGCTCCGACCCTCGACACCCTGATGCCGCTCCTGGAGCGCATCGCCACCGCGCTGGAGCGGGCCGCACCCCCTGCCCCGCCGGCCTTCGACCCGAAGGCCGCCGACGCCTTCCTGTGGGGACCCGAGCGCCGGCTCACCCCGGTGCCGCAGGTGGCGCGGGTGGAGATGGGTCTGCTCACCGGCATCGACCGGGCGCGCGATACCCTGGTGGAGAACACCGAGCGCTTCGCCCGTGGCCTGCCGGCCAACAACGCCCTGCTGTGGGGCGCCCGCGGCATGGGCAAGTCGTCCCTGGTGAAGGCGGCCCACGCCGAGATCAACGCCCGCCGGCCCGCCGGCAGCCTGCCGATGAAGCTCGTGGAGATCCACCGCGAGGATATCGAGGCCCTGCCGGATCTGATGGCGCTGCTGCGGCCGGACCCGCACCGCTGGCTCGTCTACTGCGACGACCTCTCCTTCGACGCCGACGACACCTCGTACAAGTCCCTGAAGACGGCGCTGGACGGCGGCATCGAGGGACGGCCGGGGAACGTGCTGTTCTACGCGACCTCCAACCGCCGGCACCTGCTGGCCCGCGACATGGTCGAGAACGAGCGCTCCACGGCGATCAACCCCGGCGAGGCCGTGGAGGAGAAGGTCTCGCTCTCGGACCGGTTCGGCCTCTGGCTCGGCTTCCACAAATGCAGCCAGGACGAGTACCTGGCGATGATCCGCGCCTACGCGGACCGTTACGGCCTCGATGTGCCCGCGGAGCGCCTGCGCGCGGATTCCCTCGAATGGGCGACCACCCGGGGCTCCCGCTCGGGCCGCACCGCCTTCCAGTTCATCCAGGACCTGGCCGGGCGGCTCGGCAAGACCCTCGACTGACGCGCGCGCTCAGAAATCCACCGCCGCAGACAGCCACGCCGTCCGCGGCGCGCCGAGGATGAGGGCGCCGTAGGGATTGACGATCCAGTAGCGGCGGTCGGCGACGTTGGTCACGGTGGCGCGCAGCGTCACCGGCCGCTCCTGCAGCCGCGTCGTGTAGCGCAGGCCGAGATCGACGGTGGTCCAGTCCGGGACCGACTGCCGAGAGGGACCATTCGCCAGCGGCGTGCCGGAATAGGCCGCGCCGGTCTGGACCAGTTGGGCGATCGCCGTCAGCCCGCTTGCGGTGGGCACGTCCCATTCGAGCCCCGCATTGACCTGGATCCGGGGCGCGCCGGCCGCCGGGTTGCCGTCGTAGACGCCGCCGCGCGTCCGGGTCAGGCGCGCATCGAGGAAGGCCGCGCCGCCGAGGAGCCGCAGGCCGGGCGCCAACGCGCCGAACACCGTACCCTCGAGACCCCGGTTGCGCTGGTCGCCGATCACGCCGAAGACCCGCGTCAGGGGATCGGTGAATCCGGTCGGCTGCGTGATCTGGAAGGCGGACAGCGTCGCCCCGAACGTCTCGAAATCGACTTTGGCGCCGATCTCGTATTGCCGCGCGCGGGCCGGCGGGAAAGCTTGGTTGGTGTTGACCGCCGTGTTCGGCGCCGTGAGCGCGGTCAGCCCCTCGATGCGGTTGGCGTAGAGCGACAGGACCGCCGTCGGCCGCACGACGAGGCCGAGAGCGGGCGTCACCGCGTTCCGGTCGTAGGCGCCGCTCCGGAATCCGGTGACCGGCGCGAAGGAACCGGATTCGATCTCCTGGCGCCTCGCGCCGACCAGAAGCTCGACCAGCCCGTCGGCCAGACTCAGCGTGTCCGCCACCGCGAGACTCGTCAGCGTCTTGGTGGCCGACCGGCCCCGCGGGAACGACCCCGTCGCGACCGGCAATCCGGGGAATGGCAGCAGCACCGGGGCGTAGATGTTGGTCCGGTAGCGCGGGTAGGTGATCTGCCCGAGGGTCAGGTCCTGATCGAGGACGGTCGCCGTGAAGACCGCCTCGTGGCCGATCGACCCCGTCTCGAACCGGGCGCGGGCACCGGCCTCGCCCGACAGGGTTCGGGTCTGGCCGCTCTGGAAGACCGAGACCGACGACGCGTTCCCGGCGGCGTCCAGGAGGGTCGGCGACGGGCTCTCCTGCTTGTCGTAGGCGAAGCGGTTGCTTCCCAGGGCGGCGAACAGGGTGATGTCCCGTGTCAGATCGTATTCCGCGCGGCCGAGGGCGGTGAGGCTCTCGGCATCGGAGAAGTCGAAGCGCTGCGCGAGGTTGATCCGCGGGTCGGGCGCCCGGGGGATCCGGAAGCCGGGCACGGGTGAGTAGCCGCGGGTCGGCCGGTCGTAGCGGTCGTTCTGGTCGATCACGTCCGCGGTGAACCGGAACCGGTCGCCGGTATAGTCCAGCGCCAGCGAGCCGGCGCCGTTGCGCTGCCCGTTGCCGTCGATCGGGGTATCGCCGCCGAGCATCGCGCCGTTGACGCGGATGCCGATCTGCCGCTCCTCGCCGTAGCGCCGCGCCACGTCGAACTGCGTGCCGGCGATGGCCGCCGAGGCGTAGTCGACGGTGGCCCGGGTCAGCGGCGCGTCCCCGGCGCGCTTCGTCACGACGTTCACGGTGCCGCCGACGCTGCCGTTGAGCGGCACCCCGAACAGGAAGGCGCTCGGGCCCTTCAGCAGTTCGATCCGCTCGATCGGCGCGGGGTTGATGCGGTAATCGGGCACGAGGCCGTAGAGGCCGTTGAGCGCGAACTCGCGGTTCTCCACCCGGAAGCCGCGGATCGTGACCGCGTCGTAGCGGTTGCCGCTGCCGATCGAGGCGCGCACGGACGGATCCAGCCGCGTGAGGATTTCGGCGACGCTGACCGCCTGCTGGTCGCGGATCGTCTGCGCGGTGTAGCTGGCGGTGCTGAACGGCGTCTGCAGGCTGTCCTTGTTGCCGAGCAGGCCGATCCGGCCACCGCGGGCGATCTGGCCCCCCGCGAAGGCCGGCGGCAGAGCCCCATCCGCCGATCGGGCCGGGCTGCGCGCCTCGACCGTGAGCGCGTCGAGCTGAATCGACTGGGGGCCGGCCTCGCCCGGCGCGTCCTGGGCCTGCGCGAGGCCGCCGACCAGCAGCGGGGCCGCCGCGATCAGGATACGCGTCGCCGATCGCGTGGAGCTGGAAGCATTCGCGTTCTTCTTGCGCATAACAGAGCCGCAGGGTCATACAAAACGCGACACGCCGAAGTCTTGGTGCGGCGTCGATGCGAATCTGATGAAGATTTTGTCTGTCCGGCTAGCATCGCGATCTTGGGCGATCAACGCCTAAAATCTGGATCTGTTTCAATAAAAATCCAGAATACATCCAAATATCTGTAGTGTATCGGGAGGGCGTCTAGGCCACGAAAGCCCTGGATGATGGCCGCCGACTGCAATCTTCGTCGCGAAATCGGGTTTCGGCTCGGGCACGTTGCGCCGATCCGCGCATCCCGGGGCGCGATGATCGTGTCGGCGCGGACAGGTCCGCGCTGCCGGCGCGGGCGCGTGGTGGCAGCGTCGGGGCGGCCGTCCCGCGCGTGCTGCCCCGTTTCCGCGGAGATGAGTTGACGCCCGGGGCGCCGCTACCGCCCGCTCGACCCGAACCCGCCCGATCCGCGCGCGGAGCCGGGCCCGGCCTCACCCTCCAGGACGGTCAGGGCCGGCCGGGCGATCCGGGTGAAGACCAGCTGGGCGATCCGATCCCCCGGCTCGATCCGGACCGGCTCCGCGTCGTTGCGGTTCCAGGCGGAGACCATCAGCGGCCCCTCGTAATCGGCGTCGATCACCCCGGTGCCGTTGCCCAGGACCAGCCCGTCCCGGTGGCCGCGGCCGGAGCGCGGGACGATCAGCCCGCACCAGTCGGGATCGCGGATCAGCACGCTGAACCCCGCCGGGATCAGCGCCGGCTTGGCCCGGGGCGGCAGAACCAGCGGCGCGTCGAGGCAGGCGTGCAGGTCGAGGCCCGCGGCCGCCGCCGACCCCCAGCGCGGGAAGCCCCAGGCGGTCAGCCGCGGATCCAGGAGGCGCAGGCCGACCTCCGGCAGGCCGCTCACGCGCCGAGCCGCTCGATCGCCTCGGCCAGGGCGAGCGTCCGCCGGGCGACCTCGACGTGCAGGCGCTCGACCATCCTGCCATCCACCGCGACGACGCCGCGATCGCGGTTCTCCGGCGCCTCGAAGACGTCCATCAGCCTGCGCGCCTGGGCGATCTCCTCGGCCTCCGGCCCGAAGGCCGCGTTGGCCGGGCCGATCTGGCTCGGGTGGATCAGCATCTTGCCGTCGAAACCGAGGTCGCGGCCCTGCACGCACTCCGCCTCGAAGCCGGCCGCGTCGCGCAGATCCGTGAAGACGCCGTCGATCGCCTCGATCTCGTAGGCCCGGGCTGCGGCCAGCACGGTCATCAGCCAGGGGATCAGGGCGGTCCGCCCCGGCGGCCGGATCCGGGAGGCCTTCAGAAGGTCGTTCGGGCCGATCACCAGGGCGGCGAGCCGTCCGTCCACGTCCCGGGCGGCGCCGGCGATGTCGGCGGCGTTCACCACGGCGAGCGGCGTCTCGATCATCGCCCAGACCCGCGTCGCCAGCGGCGCGCCGAGACGGCGCAGGCGGGAGCCGACGGCGATCAGCGTGTCGGAGCCTGTCTCTTATACACATCTGACGCTGCCGACGAAGAGGATAGTGTA
>CAXDNE010000310.1:0-8434 GCA_963990595.1 uncultured Methylobacterium sp. | reverse complement strand
CGCGACAGTGGCAGGGGACAGCGGTGCGGGCATGTCACAGCTCGAAAGGTGTATCGGACATGCATCTTTTAGCGGCCCTCTCGAAAAGATGCAAGGCAGATACATCTTATTGGGACGGACGCCGTCACTGCGCCGATGGTGGTGCCCGGTTTCCACGCCGCGTAGGAACGGGAGCCGTGGCGCCACGCGCATCGCACCGCGGTACGGATGCCCCCTGGAGTTGAGATGCGTCTGACCCGCTACACGGACTACGCCCTGCGCACCTTGATCTACGTCGGCCTGCACGAGCCCGAGCAGAGTTCGATCGCCGCCATCGCGCGCGCCTACGGCATCTCGGAGAACCACCTCACCAAGGTGGTTCATCAGCTCGGGCGGCTGGGGCTGATCCGGACGATCCGCGGGCGGGGCGGCGGCCTGCGGCTGGCGAAGCCCCCGGGCGAGATCGTCGTCGGCGCGGTCGTGCGCCAGACCGAGGACGATCTGGCCCTGGTCGAGTGCTTCGGCGGCGGGGGCTGCGCGATCACGGCGCCTTGCCGACTCCGGCGGGTCCTGGGCGAGGCCCTGGCGGCGTTCCTCGCCGTCCTCGACCGCTACACGCTGGCGGACCTCGTGGGCAGCCCGGACGGGGACGCGATCGCGCAGATCCTGGGCCTGGCCGCTTCCGCCCCTTCGGACGGGGCTCCCCCGGCCGCGTTCGCGGATCTGCCGGAGGGGTGACGGCAGGCCGTCACGTCGCCCGGGCGGAGAAATCGATGCGCGGGTCGATCCAGACGTAGATCAGGTCCGAGAGCAGGTTCACCGCCAGCCCGAGCAGCGAGAAAATGTAGAGGGTGGCGAACACCACCGGATAGTCGCGCCCGACGATCGCCCGGAAGGACAGCTCGCCGAGACCGTCGAGGGAGAAGATCGTCTCGATCAGCAGCGAGCCGGTGAAGAAGGCCGAGATGAAGGCGCCGGGAAAGCCCGCGATCACGATCAGCATGGCGTTTCGGAAGACGTGGCCGTAGAGCACGCGCCGCTCGGACAGGCCCTTCATCCGCGCGGTCAGCACGTATTGCTTGCGGATCTCGTCCAGGAACGAGTTCTTGGTGAGCAGGGTCGAGGTCGCGAAGGCGCCGATCACCAGGGCGGTGAGCGGCAGCACCATGTGCCATGCGTAGTCGGTGACCTTGTGCCAGGTGGAGAAGCCCTCCCAGCCCTCGCTGGTCAGGCCGCGCAGCGGGAACCACTGATAGAACGAGCCGCCGGCGAACAGGATGATCAGCATCAGCCCGAACATGAAGCCCGGGATCGCGTAGCCGATGATCACCACGAACGAGGTCCAGCGGTCGAAGCGCTCGCCGTCCTTCACGGCCTTGCGGATGCCGAGGGGGATGGAGATCGCGTAGGACAGGAGCGTCATCCACAGGCCGAGGGAGATCGAGACCGGCAGGCGCTCCTTGATGAGCTGGATCACCGTCACGTCGCGGAAGTAGCTGCGGCCGAAATCGAACCGGACGTAGTCCCAGAGCATCTTGGCGAAGCGCTCCGGCGCCGGCTTGTCGAAGCCGAACTGCTTCTCCAGCTTGGCGATGAATTCGGGGCTCAACCCCTGCGCGCCGCGGTAGCGGGAACTCGCCTCGCCGCCGCCGCCCGAGGGCCGGCTGCCGCCGCCGAGATCGCCGGAGCCGCCGGTCACCCGGGACATGGTGCCGTCGCGCTGGCCCTGGAGCTGCGACAGCACCCGCTCCACCGGGCCGCCGGGGGCGAACTGCACGATGGTGAAGGTGATCAGCATGATCCCGAACAGGGTCGGGATCATCAGGCCGATGCGGCGCAGGATGTAGGCGAGCATGGTCTCTCAGAGGCTGATGGACTGCGATTTCCCGATCACGACCTCAGGATGAGGTTTGGGATTTGAATGGGCGTGAGCTTGGTACCCTCCCGCTGAGATCGTGGCGCGAACAGCCGCTCACTCCCGCCCGATCCGCTTCGCCTTCTCGGCATCGAACCACCACGTGCCGGGCGCGCCGAGATCGTATTTCGGCGGGTTGGCGGGGCGGCCGTAAATGTCCCACAGGGCGAGGCGGTGGGTGGAGGCATACCACATCGGGACCCAGTAGCGCCCGGACCGCAGGACCCGGTCGAGGGCCCGGCAGGCGGTGGTCAGCTCCGTCCGGGACTTGGCGTCGGCCACGGCCGTGAGCAGCGCGTCGATGGCGGGATCGGCGATTCCCGAGAGGTTGTTGGACCCCGCGGTCTTGGCGGCCCGGGAGCCGTAGGTCTCGCGCAGTTCCGCGCCCGGCGTCACCCCGCTGCTGTAGCGGCGCGCCGTGAGGTCGAAGTCGAAATCCTTGAGCCGGGCTTGGTACTGCGACGGATCGACGGTGCGCAGGGTCGCCCTGATGCCCAGAAGCCCGAGATTGCGGATGAAGGGTTGGGTGACCGCCTGGAAGACCGGATCGTCGTCCAGGAATTCGAGGGTCAGGGGCTGGCCGCCGGGCAGGGTGAGGGTGCCGCCCTGGCGGGTGCAGCCGGCCTCCCGCAGAAGCGCGTCGGCGCGCTTGAGCAGGGCCCGGTCCTGGCCGGTCCCGTCCGAGACCGGGGGCGTCCAGGCCTCGCCGAACACCTCCGGGGGAAGGTCCTTGAAGGGCTCCAGGAGGGCGAGCTCCTCGGCCGAGGGCTTGCCGGTCGCCTTCAGGTCGGAATTCTCGAAGAACGAGGCCGTGCGCGTGTAGGCGCCGTACATCAGGTTGCGGTTCGACCACTCGAAGTCGAAGCACAGGCCGATCGCCTCGCGCACCCGGGGATCGCGGAACGCCTCCCGGCGGGTGTTGATCCACCAGCCCTGGGTGCCGCTCGGCCGGGAATCCGGCACCGTCTCGCGGACGACCCGCCCTTCGGCGAGCGCCGGGAAGTCGTAGCCCGTGGCCCAGACCCGGGCGGTGAACTCTTCCCGGAACGTGAAGGCGCCGCTCTTGAACGCCTCGAACGCCACGGTGCGGTCGCGGAAATACTCGTAGCGGATCGCGTCGAAGTTGTTCTGGCCGACATTCACCGGCAGGTCCGCCGCCCAGTAATCCGGCACGCGCTCCAGTCCGATGGAGCGGCCGGGATCGACCGTGCCGACCCGGTAGGGCCCGGAGCCCAGCGGCGCCTCCAGGGTCGAGGCCTCGAAGTCGCGGCCGCCGTAATAGGCCGCCGAGAAGATCGGCAGTTGCGCCACGAACAGCGGCAGGTCCCGGGCGCGGCCGGGCTCGAAGGTGACGACCAGCCGCTCGTCGCCCTCGGCCCGCGCGTCGGTCATGGCGCGGATCACCTCGGCGATCTCCGGATGGCCCTTGTCGCGCAGGAGCCTGAGGCTGAAGGCGGCATCCTGCGCGGTGAGCCGCGAGCCGTCGTGGAACCGGGCCTGCGGGCGGAGCGAGAACGTGTAGGTCAGGCCGTCCGGGCTCACCGTGACGGCGCGCGCCGCGAGACCGTAGACCGCGTCCGGTTCGTTGAGGGCGCGGACCATGAGGCTGTCGAAAGTCAGGTTCATCCCGGCGGCGCCCTCGCCGCGCAGCACGTAGATGTTGAGCGTGTTGAAGGTGTTGAGCGCCTGATTGCCGATCGACGCCGAGAGCTGGCCAGAGAAGCGGCCGCCCCGGGGCGCCATCGGGTTCACGTAGTCGAAACGCTCGAAACCGGGGCCGTATTTCAGCTCGCCGAAACTCGAGAGGCCGTGGCGCTCCTCGTCGGCCGCCCAGGCCCGGCGCGCGGGCCGGATCGCCGCGAGGGCGCCGGCGCCGAGGACGAGCGTCCGCCGGGTCGGCGTCCGGAGGCCGCCCGTCAACGGGGCGCCCCGGTCTTGGCGGCGAGCGCCTCATCGTACCACCACGTCGTCGGGAAGCCGGAGCTGGCGTAGAGCGGCAGGATCGCCGGGTGGCTGAACCGGTTCCAGCGCAGGGTCCGCTGCTGGTTGGAGGACCATTGCGGCACGACGTAATCGTGGGCGAGCAGCACCCGGTCGAGCGCCCGCGTCGCCGCGATCACGGCGGGCCGGTCCTTGGCGAAGATCACCTTCTCGATCAGCGCGTCGATGCCGGGATCCTTGATCCCGATCAGGTTGCGCGAGCCCGGCTTGTCGGCCGCGGCCGAGCCCCAGTACTCGCGCTGCTCGTTGCCGGGCGAGAGCGACTCGCCCCAGCTCGACGTGGTGACGTCGAAGTCGAAGTTGCGGATGCGGTTCTGGTACTGCGCCTGGTCGATCACCCGGAGCGTGGCGTCGATGCCGATGAGCTTCAGCTGCGCCGAGAACGGCAGGATGACGCGCTCGAAGGTGTTCTGGAACTCCAGGAACTCGACGGTGAGCGGCTCGCCCGTGGCCTTGTTGACCATCTTGCCGCCGCGCAGCTCGTAGCCGGCCTCGCGCAGCAGCCCCACCGCCTCGCGCAGGTTCTTGCGCACCGCCTCCGGGCTATCGTTCACCGGGTTCTTGTACGGGGTGGTGAAGACGGAGGGCGGGATCTTGTCCTTCACGGATTCGAGGATCGCCTTCTCGTCGCCCTCCGGCAGGCCCGAGGAGGCCAGTTCCGAGCCGAAGAAGTAGGAGTTGATCCGGTTGTACAGGCCGTAGAACAGGGCCTTGTTCATCTCCTCGTAGTTCATCGCGAGGTTGAAGGCCCGGCGCACGCGCGGGTCCTTGAACTTGTCCTTTCGGGTGTTGAACACGAAGGCCTGCATGATGCCCATGCCCCGGTCGGGGAAGGCCTCCTTGATCAGGCGCCCCTCCTTCACGGCCGGGAAATCGTCGTAGGCGGTCGCCCAGTTCCGCGCGATGTTCTCGACGCGGAAGTCGTAGAGATCGCCCTTCAGCGCTTCAACCAGCACGGTGCCGTCGCGGAAATACTCGTAGCGCTCGGTGTCGAAGTTGTAGCGGCCGGCGTTCACCGGCAGGTCCTTGCCCCAGTAATCGGGCACGCGGGTATAGGTCGCGGTGCGGCCGGGCTCGAACTTCGACAGCCGGTAGGGGCCGGAGCCCAGCGGCGGCTCCAGGGTGGTCTCGGTGACGCTGCGCGGCTTGCCGTTCGCGTCCTTGGCGGTCCACCAGTGTTTGGGCAGCACGCGGAGCTGCCCGATCACCTGCGGCAGCTCGCGGTTGCCGGTCTCCGTGAAGGTGAAGGTGACCTCGTGCGGCCCGGTGACCTCGGCCTTGGCGACGGTCTGGTAGTAGGCGGCGTAGAACGGGCTGTTGGCCTTCAGCACGTCGAAGGACCAGACCACGTCCTCGGGGGTGATCGGCTGTCCGTCGTGCCAGCGGGCGTTCTCGCGCAGGCGGTACGAGACCGAGCCGAGATCGGGGGCGACCCGCACCGCCTCGGCGAGCAGGCCGTAGGAGGTGAACGGCTCGTCCGAGGATTCGGTCATCAGCGTGTCGTAGATCTGCTGGACGCCCCCTTCGAGGTCGCCCTTCAGGCCGGAGACGACGATGTTGAAGTTGTCGAACCCGCCCTGCGCGCCGAGGCGCACCGTCCCGCCCTTGGGGGCGGCCGGGTCGGCATAGTCGAAATGCTTGAAGTCGGGGCCGTATTTCGGCTGGCCCATCAGCGTGATCGCGTGGGTCCACTGGCCGTTGGCAGCCGGCAGGGTGGGCGGCGTCGACGGCATCGCGGCCGGTTCCTGCGCGCGGGCCGGAGCGAACTGGAGACAGGCGACGAGGAGCGTCGCGGCGAGGAGGCGTCCAGTCACGGTCTGCGCTGTCACGGGCAGGCTGTCTCCGTTGGTTTGGGCCGCGCCTGGCGCGGGTGGGCATCGAGGCTCATAGGCCGGGGGAGCCCCGCCCGTCGAGCGCGCAGGCGCACGCGCTCGGGACCGAGCAGGAGTTTGGACCGTCCATCCCGCCACGGGCTCGCGTATCCCGACATTGACCCTGGCTGTACGGCGTCAGGGTTTGGTGCGGGGCCCCTCTCCCGTTCGGGAGAGGAACAGGGTGAGGGATCAGGTCTGTCCGGCGAAGGCGCGCCAGGGATGCGCGTCGATGGCGTGCCCGATCCTGAGAATCGTCGTCCCTCACCCCAACCCTCGCCCGCACGGGAGAGGGGGCGCGTCGCGCTGCTTCATCGGCGTCGGTATCCGCTGAGACGCGCGACGGTCGTAGACCCCGGGGCGGAGCTGGCTGATCCCGCGGAGAAGCCCTCTCACGCCGCCCGTCCCCGGCGCCCCTCCACCAGCCACATGGCCAGCACCGCGGCGGCGAGCGCAGCGAGCGCCGCGAGACCGAGCGCCAGCGGGTAGACCTCCACGCCGCGGATATTGGCGCTGTCGCTCGGCCGGAAGCCGATCCAGTCCGCCCCGGCCAGCCGGCCGCTGCGCACCATCGCCAGCCGCGGCACGTCGATGGCGGCCCCCGACCCGGCGACCCGGCGGACCGAGCCTCCCGAACCGTCGGCCACGGCCTTCAGGCGCTCGGTGTCGCTGAACACGTCGGCGAGTTCGCGCGGATTGGCCGGTCCGACGCTGACGAAGGCGACGAGGTTGCCCGACCGCAGGGTGTGCAGCCCCAGCGTCTCGGCATCGAAGGTGGCGGTGAACAGGCCCGGTTCGCTGGGCTTGAGCGTCAGCGTCGTCACCTTGCCGGTCGGCCCCGTCACGGTGACCGGCTCGGCCTGATCCGCCATGGTCTGGCGCTCGACGCGCACCTCCCGGCCCCGGCCGGTGGTCTGGGCGCGCAGGGCTTCCTCCTCCAGGGCCGGCTCCTTCATCAGCCAGTGGCCGAGGCGGCGCAGCAGGTCGAGATAGGGGCCGCCCTCCTGGTAGCCCCGGGCCCAGAGCCAGGCATGATCGGACAGGAGCAGGGCGACGCGGCCCTTGTCCTCCCGTGACAGGGCCAGCAGCGGCAGGCCCTCGGCCCCCGACAGGATCGGCTGGATCCCAGGCCGGGTCCGGGCCTCGATGATCCGCAGCCAATCGCCCCAGGCGGGCGGGTTCGCGTCCGAGCCCGGCAGGTCGCGGGTCACCGGATGGCGCTGGCCGATCTGGGTCGGCGTCGCCTTGTAGGGCTTCTCGACGACCCGACCGTCCGGATCGCCCGGCAGGATGCCGGCGAGCCGCGTGCGCGCGAGGCTCGCCGGGCCGGCGAATTCGGGCCCGGCCGCGATGAGGAGAGCGCCGCCCTCGCGGACGTACCGGACGATGTTGTCGAAATAGGCCTGCGGCAGCACGCTCTGGTTGGCGTAGCGGTCGAAGATGATCAGGTCGAAATCCTTGATCTTCTGGACGAACAGCTCGCGCGTCGGGAAGGCGATCAGGGAGAGTTCGGAGATCGGCGTGCCGTCCTGCTTCTCCGGCGGGCGCAGGATGGTGAAATGCACGAGGTCGACATTGGCGTCGGACTTCAGCAGGTTGCGCCATGTCCGCTCGCCCTGGTGGGGCTCGCCGGAGACGAGGAGCACCCGGAGCTTCTCGCGGATGCCCTCGATCGGCAGGACCGCGCGGTTGTTGACCGTGGTGAGCTCGCCCGGCAGCGGTTCGACCTCGATCTCCACCACGTTCGGGCCGCCATGCTCGATGCGCGTGGTCAGCGCGAACGGCTTGTCGGTGGCGACGTCCCGCCGGCCGATCTCCTCGCCGTCGCGGCGCACGGTGACGACCGCGTGGCCGGTGCCGCCGCGCTCCATCACCTCGGCGCGGATCGTCAGGTCCTTGCCGACGATGCCGAAGCGGGGCGCCTCCAGAAGCTTGATCTGCCGGTCGCGCTCGTCCGGATGGCCGGTGACGAGGACGTGGAGCGGCGCCTTGATGCCGAGCTGGGCCAGGGAGGCGGGGATGTCGTGGACGACCCCGTCGGTGAGCATCACGATCCCGGCGAGCCGCTCCGGCGGCACGTCGGCCAGCGCCTGGCCGAGCGCCGTGAACAGCTTGGTGCCGTCATCGCCGTCCTTGGCGTCGGGCACGTCGATGAAGCGCGGCTCGATGTCGGTCAGCGCCCCGAAGCGGCGCTGGAGTTCGGCGCGGACCGCGTCGGTCATCTGCGGGCGGTCGCCGAGGGCTTGCGATCCGGACCGGTCGACCACGATGGCGGCCACGTCCTTCACGGGCTCGCGATCCTCGCGGACCAGGGCCGGATTGGTCAGCGCCGCCAGCACCAGGGCCAGGACGAGGACGCGCAGGAGCGCGGTCCGGCCCCGGGCCAGGACGGCGAACACCGCCAGGACGGCCACGACGACGCCGAGGGCGACGATGGCCGGCCAGGGCAGGAGCGGGGTGAAGCTGAGGCTCAGCATGTCGATCCGGCCTCCGGGACCTGTGCGTTCCGAGCCGCCGGCGACGGATCAGACCCCCGCCTCCCGAGATGCCGGGTCGGCGCCCCCGCAGGAGGGCTCCGGACATCGCACGGCTGGCTGCAGGCCTCCTTCGAGGCGTCCGCTGCTGTCTCTTATACACATCTGACGCTGCCGACGAAGAGGATAGTGTA
>CAXDNE010000309.1:0-8516 GCA_963990595.1 uncultured Methylobacterium sp. | reverse complement strand
CCTTGAATCACAAACCCCTTACATCACTCAATATGTCGCCGGACAGACACTCAGGGCGCGGGACGTCAGAAAAAGAATGCCGGACCCGAGGTTGCCGCAGAACAGCAGTTCCTCGGCGGTCGCGGCGGGGCCGGTGCCGACCTGCCGCCGGCCGATCTGGCGAAAGGCCTCGGCGAAGGTGGCGGGGTTGGCCGTGATGCGCGCCGAGGTCTTCTGGTGGAAGATCCAGGGCGGCCGATAGGGGTCGAGACGGCCGACCGCGATCTGGTGCAGCATATCAGCAAAGCTCGCCGGGTCGGCCGGGTACGGGCATGTTCGCCACAGCTCGCGAACGGTAAGGCGCAGGCGATCGTCGAGCGCAAACAGCCGCGCCCGGGCTTGCCGCCAGCGCGCCGCGCGCTCATTGCGCCGATCCCGTTCATAGTCGCCCCACCACACGGCGCGGCGTGCCATCTCCTCGTCGACGTCGTGCTGCCGGGCGCCGATCTGCGCGGCGAACAGCGGCAGGGCCTCGCGTTCGAGGCGTTGCTTGCGGAGAAACGCCGCGCGTTTGCGCGACGTTTCCCGATAGGCGGTCGGTCTCGGCCAACGACGGAAGCGCATCACACGCCCTCCCGCCGAGACCGCGCGGCGGCGTGCAGAATGCGCTCCGCGCTGGTGATACTGCCGGTCCGGCGGGCGGCCTCGGCATAGACGAAGATCGGGAACGCACCCTCGAACAGGATGTCGCGCTCGATGCCCATGCCGAAGGGAAGGCGTAGCGCCTCCATCTCCGAGAGGCTGAATGAACCCAGCTCGGGCTCGCCGAGATCGGCAAGGCCAAACAGAGTATCACCGTCCTCGTCGAGTTCGGTGGCCAGCCAGGTTCCGATGCCCAGTGGATTGAAGAAGCGAACGACGGGGACATGGTCGCCATCGCGCGCACGGCCATTGGCGAGCAGGCGCTCGCGCAGCTCCGGGGTCAGGAGGATCATGCCGCCCTCCGCTCGATCGGGGCGTCGACGGCGTCCGCGGCCGGTTCCGTGTCGGGCAGGAAGCCGAGGAGATAGTCCGCAGCCTTGCTGGCCTGGGACGCGGCGCGCACGATTGCGCGGTTGTCCTCGCGCAGCACTTCCAGCCATGAGCCGATATAGTCCGCGTGCCGGACGGTCGGGACGATGCCGAGCGAGGCGCAGCAGAAGGCCGCGTTCATCTCGGCGACCAGCTCCTCGAACGCATATTTCTTGGTGCCGAAGGCGCCCGACAGGTCTCGGTTCAGCCGGCTGTGATGGCCGCTGGCGTGGCCCAGCTCGTGCAGCGCCGTGCGGTGCCAGTTGATCGGCTCGAAATAGGCCTGCGGCGGCGGGACCATCACATAGTCGAGGCCGGGGGCGTAAAAGGCGCGGCTGCCGCCGATGCGGAAGTCGATGCCGGTCGCCGCGATCAGGGCCTCGACCTGCGGCTCGATCAGGCCGGGTGGCGGTGGCGGCGCAACGACGGCGATGTCCTCGGGAAGGCTCTCGCACTGGGACGCATTGAACACGGTGAACCGCTTCAGGAACGGGATCGCTTGGGCGTCCTCGCCGGCGTCGCGGGCGCGCTTCTTCTCGTCGTCCGGGACGAAGCGGTCGGCATAGACGACGGTCGTGCCGTGCTCACCCTTGCGGACATTCCCGCCGAGCGCGAGCGCCTGACGGAAGGTGAGCCAGCTCTGTCCGGCGAAGCCATGCTGGATCACGCTGCCCCACAGGATCAGGACGTTGATCCCGGAATATTGACGGCCGGTGGCGGCGTTTTTCGGCATGGCCAGCGGCGCTTTAGCCGCCGCCGTTCCCCAGGGCTGGACCCAGGGCACGCGGCCGGCCTCCAGCTCGGCGATGATCTTGCCGGTTATATCGTCATAGAGGTTCGTCCGGTCCGAGCCGGTGCGAGCATGAGCGGTGCTTCGGGACATCGCGGTTCTCCGCGACGGGCGCCGGAGGCCTCTCCTCCAGCTTTCAACCCGTCACGGCAAAGCCGATCCGCACTCTCACTCTGGGGGCGTTGCGGGGTCTCCCCGCAGAAGGGGTCGGCCGAGACCGCAGGGCTCGGCAGCAGGGGAAGACTTTCCCCTCCAAGGCCATGCTTAACTCGGAATTTAGCAACCGGACTCACGGCTCATTCACCTATGACGACTATTATAGTCGCCGAATAGCTTTCAATCCTGGGCCGGTGGACTTGTGCATTGCTTCACTTTGAAAACCGGATACTGCGCCTGATCGCAAATGGCGCGCCCGTACAGGACACGGCTCAGCAACTCTGCCATGAGGTCGAGGCGTTTTTGCCCGGTGTGATCTGCACCGTGATGACAGTCGATGCGGCGGGCGTGCTGCATCCCTTGGCTGCACCTCATCTGCCCGCCGATTTTGCCGCGGCGATCCAGGGCGTGATGATAGGACCGGACGTCGGATCGTGTGGCACGGCCGCCTATCTGCGGCTTCCGGTTTTCGTCACCGATATCGAGAATGATCCAAAATGGTCAAAGTACAGGGACGTCGCGCTTGCAGCAGGTCTCAGAGCGTGCTGGTCGGCCCCGATCACAGGGGAAGACGGCGAACCCATCGGTGCACTGGCGATGTACTTCGGCGAGCCGCGCCCGCCGCTGGATCAGGAACGCGCGACCATCTCGCGAGGTGTGGAATTGTGCGAGATCGCGCTTCGTCGCCACGAACACGGCGTTGATCGGGAGCGGCGCGCGAACATCGACGCGCTCACCGATTTGCCTAATCGTGCTGCATTCAACATGGCGTGCGCCAGCATGGCTTGCGACGAGCCGGGGTCGTGGGCGCTGTTCATTGTGGATCTCGACAATCTCAAGACCGTCAACGACACGTTCGGCCATCCGGCCGGTGATGCGCTGATCCGCGCCGCGGGCGAGCGGATCGCGGACGTCATGGTGCCGGACCTCACGTTTCGGCTTGGCGGCGACGAATTCGCCGTGCTCGTGCAACATCCGGTGGCCCTGTTCGATCTGGAGGCGACCGCGAGCAGGATTTTCGCCGCACTGGACAGGCCGGTGGATTGCGACGGCCATGCCGTGGTTCCTGCGGCGACGATCGGCGGCGCGGCGCTGACGGCGTCTGAGGCGTCGTCGGCGGACGTTTATCAGAATGCGGATTTCGCGCTGTATCATGCCAAGGAGACCGGCCGAGGCGGCTTCGTTCGCTACTGGCCTGGCATCGGCAGCCGGATCACGCATCGCCGCGACGCGATCCGGGACGTTGCAGCGGCGCTCGAAGAGGGGCGCATCGACGCCCACTATCAGCCGGTGGTTCGTCTCGACACGCGCGAGATCGTGGGCGTCGAGGCGCTATGCCGCCTGCAGACAGCGGGCGGCGAGATCATCGCGGCTGGCGAATTCCACGAGGCGACGGCTGACATCAAGGTGGCGGCTGAACTCACCGGACGGATGCTGTGGATCGTGGCGGCAGATGTGCGGAGCTGGCTCGATGCGGGCATTCCGTTCCAGCATGTCGGCGTCAACGTCTCCACCGCCGACTTTTACGCGGGCGATCTCATGCAGAAGCTGGAGGACAGCTTCGGCCGGACAGGCGTGTCGCTCGATCACCTTGTTCTCGAGGTGAACGAGGATGTCTCCATGGGTCGGCGAGACAAGGTCATCGCCCGGGAGATCGCGCGGCTGCGGCGCAGCGGCGTCCGGGTGGCGCTCGATGACTTCGGGACAGGCCATGCGTCCTTGACCCATCTGGTCAGCATGCCGGTGGACGTGATCAAGATCGACCGCTCCTTCATCGCCCAGCTGTGGCCTGGCGATCCGGCGATGGTGATCGTGCAGGCGCTGATCGACATCGCGCGCCAGCTCGACATTCGGGTCGTAGCTGAGGGGATCGAAACGGAGGTCCAGGCCAGCCAGTTGTGGACGATGGGCTGCGTGCTCGGTCAGGGTTTTGAGTTCTCGCGAGCGGTAGATCGCGCGACCATGACGAGCAGCGTGAGAAATTCCCCGCGCTCCACTCTCAAATCGACCGCACGCAGAACCTGCGTCGGGCCGAACGATTTCGTGAGTTGAACGATGTTGAGTTGCGACACGCCGTCACCTGATTGAGGTTTTGGCGGTGTTAGTCTGGCGCGGTGACAGCCGTGTGTATTGTTTGTTTCAGATATGCGACAATCACGCCAACGTCACAAAAACAGGGTCAAATAGAATTGTGACGACACGATTGGCTTAGACCAGTTGCGTTTTCTTGCCAGCGTAATGAATGGGTCAGGCGCAAGCTGCGCCGATGGAGGCAAACTCCAAAGTGGTCGCAGGTAATTTCGATCCTCACCTGCGCGACGGGGCTAACCGACGGACGGGCTCAAACGCTATCGGAAACCAAGACCGGATCTGGATCCCCCAAACGAAGGGCCGCCCTGCGGTCTTTTTCCACGGTCGAATGGTGGTCCGGCATCCCGGAGTGCCCGGTCGTAGCAGTGTTCGATCGCAGGTCCGCGGAACCGTAAAGCGCGTCATACGCAGCCTCGTCCAAGCTCTGCGTCGGCGCATCGACGACAACGCGGCCACGCGCAAGACCGATGACGCGATCCGTGAAGGTTCGCGCATAGCCGACCTGATGCAGGCTGCAGATCACGGCAACGCCTTCGTCCCGCGCGATGTCCTTGAGAAGTTGCATGACCCCGGCGGCCGAACTGGGGTCGAGACTTGCAACCGGCTCGTCGGCGACGATCAACCGTGGCTCCTGGGCGAGCGCGCGCGCGATCGCGACCCGCTGCTGCTGCCCGCCGGAGAGCGTGTCGGCGCGCTGGAGCGCGTGATCGAGCATGCCGACACGCTCCAGGCATTCGAACGCCCTGAGCTTGTCCGCGCGCTCGAAGCGGCGGAATACGCCGCGCCAGGTCGGTAAATAACCGAGCCGCCCGGCCAGCACGTTGTCGAGAGCCGTGAGCCGGCGCACTAAATTGAATTGCTGGAAGACGACCGCGATTTGTCGCAGCTCGCGGGGCGTCAGCCGCTCGATCTCGGTGCCGCCGAAGCGAATGCGCCCCGCGTCCGATTTGGCCGAACCGGTGATACAGCGAAACAGCGTGGTTTTACCGGCGCCGCTCGGTCCCAGAACCGCAACGAATTCATGCTCCATCAACGAAAAGCTCACATTCTCCACCGCCGACCGCGCCCCGAAGCTCTTCGAGAAGTCCTCGACGGTGAGCACCGGCGGCTTGCCGACAATGTCCGGCTGCGAGCCTAACGTGCGCCCATTGGCAGATGTCGTGTCCACGGCGTCACCCATTGGTCAAACAAGCCTCTTGCGCAGCCACCCCGACAGCCAGTCCAGCGCTGTCACGACAATGAGGATGACGGCTATGATTGTGAAAAGCCGGGAGAAGTCGAGAAGGTCCATGCTGTTCTTCAGCTCCTGGCCGATGCCGCCTGCGCCGACGACGCCCAACACAGTGGAGGCGCGGACGTTGAACTCCAGCCAGAACAGCGACGTTGAGAGCAGAAGCGGCAGAATATCTGGCAGGAGCCCGTATGTGAGTGCGGTAAGTCGCCCCGCACCGGTTGCGCGGATCGCATTGTGAGGACCGAGGTCCGCGCTTTCGATCTGATCGGCGAAGAACTTGGCGGCCGTGCCGGCCGTGTGAAGGGTTATGCCGAGCACACCTGCGAACGGCCCGAGCCCGACCGCTGCCACGAACAACAGCGCAAACACGAAGGAATCGATTCCACGCAGCGCGTTCAGAAACCACCTCGTCGGGAAATACAGCAACGGAAAGGGCGTGATATTGCGGCTTGCCAGGATCGAAAAAGGCAACCCGATCAGCGTGGCGAGCGTTGTGCCAATCGCGGCCATGGCGACCGTTTCCGCCGTTCGCCAAAGGAACACCGGCAGTTCCTCGAACTTCGGCGGCCAGGCTCGCGACAGCCAATCCCAAAGTCTTGGGAGACCCGTGGCGAGCTTGCCGAGGTCCAGCTGCGCGAGTTCGGCGGCGACCAGATAGAAAGCAACTATAATCGCTACGAGCAACCAGCCTTTTACTCGCGCAACGCTGAATGTGCGTTGCGCAGCTTCGAGCTTGGCAAGGGCTTCTGCAGCGGATTTCATCCCGCCGTGACCAGCGATCGAGCCCTCGAGGAGACGTCTCGCTCCCGTAGCGTTCATCTCACACCTTTGCCTTGATCTTGCCGACGGAGATGCCGGCATTCTCGATCGACCTGTAGGAGGCATGGGTCGCCGCGACAAAGCCGGTGTACCGGTTCGGCAGCAGCAACTTTGCCTGCTCGACCGTGATCGCGGTCAGGATGGCCTGCACTTTGCTCGACATCTCGGCGGAAGCGTTGGCGGGTACCGCGATGGCATCGTTGGGCAGCGGGTCTGATGTCCAGATGATCTTGTTTGAGTCCTCCTTGACCCGGCCGGATGCGATCATTGCATTACGGTTGCGATCGAAGTCGGTAGCCATGTCAACCTGGCCAGACGAGACGGCGATTTCGTTGGCCCCGTGTGTTGCCCCTTCACTGTATTTCCAGAAGGTCTTGGGATCGATTTTCCAGACCTCCTTTGCGTAAAAGGTCGGGATCAGCCAGCCAGACGTGGAACCGACATCGGCAAAGGAAATCGATTTGCCTTTCGTATCATCGGGGAATTTTGTCACCTTGAGATCGGGCCGCGCAATGATGATGGCCTGATAAGTCGGCTTTTCATCGTACTTGGCGGTGGCGATCGCCCGACAACCGGTCGCATTGTTGGCGATGATGTAGCCCCACGGCCCCATCCATGCCAGATCGAGCTGCCCGCCACCCATGGCAACTGCCATTCCCGCCCAATCGGTGGTCGCCGACAGCTCGAAATCTGCACCGAGCTCTTTTGCAATATGGGCAAAAACCGGTGCGAACGCCTTTTTCGTATCCTCGGGATTGGGCAGAAGTGGCCCGACCGCAAACCGCAGCTTCTTGGTCTGTGCCACGGCTGGCCGAAAAATTGAAGCTGCCGCAGCGCCTGCTGTAGTTGCCGCCAGGAACTTACGTCTGTTGATGCTCATGATGTCTCCACACGTTGCCAGATCGATAAAGGACTTAAGGGTCGGTCGATTGATGCTCGGTCAGCCCTCGCTCACGAACTCGACGCACAGCGCGCCGCCGACGATCACCGCCCAAGGGACCAAGTTGTTTTAATCCACCCGCGTTGCCCGAAGCAGGGCGAGCACACGCAGATCGTTTCACCCGCTTTCACAAAGTTCGTCATCGGCTCGATGAGCGGCGCAGACCCGGCATCGCAACTGACGGCGACATCGGGCTCGCGCACCCGCCCGGTTACATCGCAGGGGCTAGATCAAACTTGCGCCGTGGTGCCCACCGGGCCCGCGGACTAGGCGCCTAATCGACCTCGGCGGGACGCTCGTAGAACAAGCGCCGTGCCCGCTTCTGGTTATCGAACAGGCTGAACCGTTCTTGTGCCTCGGGCGGCATCGGAAAGGGCACGGGGCACGGCAGTGCGACCATCCTCGGGTTGCGGGTCGATCGTCCGCAAACCATGTCCGTTTCATACTGGTCCCAGTTCCTCACGCCCAACAGCGGCCACGCGTCAGCAGCGGCATATCCAATCAACAACAACCGGCGGGGCTGGGCGGACATGTTTGGTCCGGAGGCGTGCATGGTACGGACGTGGTGGAACGATACGGTCCCTGCGGGACCAACGCACTCTTCGGCGCCGGTGGCGTTCACGGGATCGGCATCCAGGTCGACCGCGCTGCAGAAGTACCCGGTATCGGGGTTGTGGTGATCGTAGATCTTGCCCTGGTGCGAGCCAGGCAGGCACAGCAGAGGCCCATTAACACTGGTGATATCGTCCAGGAACACGCCCACCGTCAGGAACGCGTCGTTGGTGTGCGGATAAAAGCACCAATCCTGGTGCCACTCGACGGGCGAACCGATCCGGCCCGGCTTCAGGTTGATCTTGGAGTTGTTTACTCGTACGTCTGGGCCGATCAGCTTCTGGAGACTATCGATAAGGGCGGGATGTCGCACGAACTCCCTGAAGAAGTCGAAGTGCCTGTGCGGCATCTCGATTCGGCGAACGGCGGGTTGTTCCGGAGTGTGGGATGGCTCGAGCTCGAAGGTTGGCGTCGGACTTGTTAGCGCTGACGCTTCGACAATCAACTCGTCAGTGACACGCCGCAGCTCGCCGATCTCTTGCTCGGTAAAGAGCCCCTCGGCGACGGCAAAACCTTTGGTGTGATATTCGGCGACGTGACGATCCGTCAACATGCTCCGCTCCTTCCTGGTGACGGGCGGCGCGATCAGCGACGCCGCGCCGTTCGAAATCCCCTCCAGCGCTCACTTGTCCACGCGAGCCAGCTGGCAACCCGCGTTGTTCTGGTAGCTCTCTGCGGTGACAGGGGCGTGTATCTTGTGTGTCAGTGGCGCGACATTCGCTCTATCGCGCGAAAGTACAGCCTGGATCGACTGATTGATTAGACAGGTGGCTTAGAGTCTGTCCGGCATCATGATGTTTTCTGACAGAGCTTTCGGGTCATGA
>CAXDNE010000308.1:0-8528 GCA_963990595.1 uncultured Methylobacterium sp. | reverse complement strand
TCTTCAGGGAATCACCCTTGGTGAGCACGACCTGATAGCTCACCGCGGCCTTGTCGAGCCCGTCGAGCACGTCGGTGTCGATCGACTTGAAGCCGTGCCGGGCGTCGATCAGCATGAACACCCGGGCGAGGTTCGCACGACCTTTGAGGTAGGAATGGATCAGCCGGGTCCAGGCCTCGACCTTGGCCTTCTCGACGGCGGCGTAGCCGTAGCCCGGCATGTCCACGAGCGACAGGCGCTCGCCGATCCGGAAGAAGTTGAGCTGCTGCGTCCGGCCCGGCGTGTGCGAGGTCCGCGCCAGGGTGTTGCGGCCGGTGAGCGCGTTGATCAGGCTCGACTTGCCGACATTGGAGCGGCCCGCGAAGGCGATCTCCACACCCGCCATGGGCGGCAGCCGGTCGAGCGTCTGGGCGGCCGCGTAGAAATCGGCGGCGCCGGCAAACAGGAGACGGCCGGCCTCGAGGAGGCCGGCCGCGTCGTCGTTGGTCTCGGTCACGAAAGCTCGCCTGTCAGCTCTTGGTGGCCGCCGCCTTGGTGCCGGCGCCGCGCCGGAACGTGTTCCGCAGGTTGTCCCACAGCTCCACCTTCACGCCGTTCCGCCGCATGATGATGTACTGCTGGATCACCGACAGGGTGTTGTTCCAGGCCCAGTAGATCACGAGGCCGGCGGGGAACGAGCCCAGCATGAAGGTGAACACGATCGGCATGAAGGTGAAGATCTGCGCCTGGACCGGGTCCGGCGGCGCGGGGTTCATCTTCATCTGCACGAACATGGTCACGCCCATGATCAGCGGCCAGACGCCCAGGTGGACGAAATCGGGCGCCGGGAAGGGCAGCAGGCCGAACAGGTTCACGATGCTCGTCGGATCCGGCGCCGCGAGGTCGTGGATCCAGCCGAAGAACGGCGCGTGGCGCATCTCGATGGTGATGAACAGCACCTTGTAGAGCGCGAAGAAGACCGGGATCTGGATCAGTACCGGCCAGCAGCCGGCGACCGGGTTGATCTTCTCCTTCTTGTACAGCTCCATCGTGGCCTGCTGCGCCTTCAGGCGGTCGTCCTTGTAGCGCTCGCGGATGGCGGCCATCTCGGGCTGCACGGCCTTCATCTTGGCCATGGACACGTAGGACCGGTTCGCGATCGGCAGGAACAGCAGCTTCAGGCAGAAGGTCACCACCAGGATCGAGACGCCGAAATTGCCGAACAGGTGGTAGAAGAAGTCCAGCGCCCGGAACATCGGCTTGGTGATGAAGAAGAACCAGCCCCAATCGATCATCAGATCGAAGTGCTTGATGCCGAGGTCCTTCTCGTAGTTGTTGATCAGGTTGACTTCCTTGGCGCCCGCGAACAGCCGCTGCGTCGCGGTGGCCGAGGCACCGGCCGCGAGGTTCACGGCGTCGCCGCGCACGCTGGCCTGGTAGACGTTGGTGGTGCCGTCGGTCCGGTCGGTGAAGGCGCCGGTATAGGGCGTGTCCTGATCGGGGATCGCCGCCGCGGCCCAGTACTTGTCGGTGATGCCGACGAAGCCGCCGGTCACGCCGCTCCAGGCCTTGCCCTTCGTGTTGGCGCCACCGTAGGCGCCCTCCTTGGCGAGCTTGTCGTAGGTGAGTTCCTGCAGGCCGTCATTGCCGAGGTAGCCGATCATGCCCTCGTGCAGGACGTAGTAGCCCTGGGTGTGCGGCTTACCCCAGCGGGAGACGAGGCTGTACGGGTAGAGCGTGATCGCCCCCGAGCCCTTGTTCTCGACCTCGTCGCGGACCGTGAACATGAACTTGTCGTCGACCGCGAAGATCCGCTTGAAGACGAGGCCGGCGCCGTTGTCCCAGGTCAGGGTCACGGGCATGCCCGGCGAGAGGGTCTTGCCGTCGCTGGTCCAGAGGGTGTCGTTGGTGGGCAGCGGCCCGGCATCGGCGCCGACCCAGCCGAACTCGGCGTAATAGGGCGTCTCGGTCCCGGCCGGCGAGAACAGCACGATCTCGGGGCTCTTGGGGTCGATGGTCTCGTGGTAGTTCCTGAGCGACACGTCGTCGACGCGGCCGCCCTTCAGGGCGATCGAGCCGGTCAGCGCCGGGGTCTCGATTCGGATGCGCGGCGAGCGGGCGAGCGCCGCCTCGCGGGAGACCGGGCCGGCCTGGCTGGGCAGCGTGCCGGGCGCGGGAGCGGCCGGGCCGCCCTCCTTGGGCGACGGCGACGGCACGCCGTCCGGGGTCACGCCCGGGGGCTGCTGCTGCGCGGCCTTGTTCTGCGCCTCGATCTGACGCTGCTGCTCCATGCGCGGGCCGGCCACGAAGTACTGCCAGCCGAGCAGGACCAGCAGCGACAGGCCGATGGCCACGAACATGTTGGTCTTGTCATTGCCCATCAGGGACACCGCCGCACGCGTTCGGAGTGGCATCAGGACCGGCGCCGGTCTCGGGAGACCTGCGCGCGCCTGTGATTCGGGGATCTCTGTCGCGCCCGTGCGACGAACCGATGTCGGCTTCGCCGGACGATGCAGGCTGCCCGGAGGCCCAACCCGCTTCGCGCTGGAGAGATGTCGTCTGAGGTGTGGTCTTGGGCCGCCGGCCGCCAGATCGCGCGGCGGACCGATCGCCGCGGGGCGCCGCCGGGCGGGCGACGGCCGGGATGGCGCGGCGCAGATCCTCGGCCAGGGTCTCGAAGGCGGCGTCCAGAGCCGGCCGGCGGGCGATCAGCACGATATCGGCCGACAGATTCGCGAGTTCGACCGGCAGATCCGACGCGACCAAGCTCACGGCCGCGCGGAGGCGGCGCCGGATGCGGTTGCGCTCCGTCGCGTGGCCGACACGCTTCGTGATGGTGAATCCGAGCCGCAGACCGCGCGGCCCCTCCGGATCCCGGAGCCGGCCCTGCGCGGTCATGCGTTCGGTATGGAAGCGGCGCCCCTCGGCCGCCGCCAGGAAGTCGGGTCGTTTCTTGAGCCGCTCGATCGTCGCCATCGATGGTTCGATCCCGGCTGAGTCCACGCCCCGGGTTGCGGCGCCAGACGACACCGCGCCACCGAGGCTCTGTCCGGGTTCAGGCCGACAGGCGCTTGCGGCCGTGGGCGCGGCGGCGCGCGATCACCTTGCGGCCGCCCGCGGTGGCCATGCGCGCACGGAAGCCGTGACGGCGCTTACGGACGAGCTTGCTCGGCTGGTAGGTTCTCTTCATGGCTCAGAGCCTTCAAAGGTCGAGGCGCGCTCGCGGGCAGCTGATGCTGCACCCGACCTTCACGCGTCCTGGTTGTCTGCAAACACGAAGGGCGCCCATGCGGGGCGCCACGTCGCGAGTGGCGGGCTTATGGCGGATGGGTCCCGCGAAGTCAACGTTTCGCGGGTCTCAATGGCCCTCGAACTGCATGAGGGTGCGCACCTCGACGCCCATGTCGCGCAGGCGCTGTGCCCCCCCGATCTCGGGCAGGTCGATGACGAAGCAGGCGGCCACGATCTCGGCGCCGATCTTCTGGAGCAGGTTCACGGCCGCGGTCGCCGTTCCGCCCGTGGCGATCAGGTCGTCCACCAGCAGCACCTTGTCGCCGGGCTTCACGGCATCGACGTGGATCTCGATCTCGTCGGTGCCGTATTCGAGGGCGTAGGCCATCGAGACGGTCTTGTGGGGCAGCTTGCCCTTCTTGCGGATCGGCACAAAGCCGCAGGAGAGCTGATGGGCGATCGCGCCCCCCAGGATGAACCCGCGGGCCTCGATGCCGGCGACCTGGTGGATCTGCCCCCCGGCATAGGGATGCACCAGCGCGTCCACCGCCCGCCGGAATGCCCGCGGGTCGCTGAGCAGCGTGGTGATGTCGCGGAAGATGATGCCGGACTTCGGATAATCGGGAATCGAGCGGATCGATTCCTTCAGCGCAACGTGGCGGCGGACTTCCATGCGTTCGGCCTTCCGTGAGGAACCGCGGGCTTAAAGCAGAAGCTCGGCGGCCTGACCAGTTTCCCGCAGGCCGCCGGACAGCTCAGGCCGCCTGGACCTTCCTGAGGATGGCGACGAGCTCCCGGTGGAGCTCCTCGTTGCCGCAGGCCACCGAGCGGGGCGCCAGCGGCTCGGCCGCGCCGTCCGCGGAGGTCACGAAACCGCCCGCCTCGCGCACGAGGATGACGCCGGCGGCGAAATCGTAGGTCTGGAGATCGCGCTCCCAGTAGGCGTCCAGGCGTCCGCAGGCGACATAGGCCATGTCGAGGGCCGCCGAGCCCATCCGGCGGGTGCCGCCGGCCACCGCCATCACGGCGCCGATCTCGCGCAGCAGGCGCGGATGGCTGCCCCGGCCGAGATAGGGCGTGCCGTAGCCCACCAGCGCGTCGGCCATGTCCTGGCGGCCGGAGACGCGCAGGCGCCGGTTGTTGAGATAGGCCCCCTTGCCGCGCTCGGCGACGAACAGCTCGTCCTTGATCGGGTCGAAGATCACGCCGGCCACGATCTGGCCCTCGCGCTCGAGCCCGACCGACACCGCGAAATGCGGCACGCCGTGCAGGAAGTTCGAGGTGCCGTCGAGGGGATCAATGTGCCAGGTGTGGCTCTTGTCGGTGCCCTCGATGATCCCGTTCTCTTCGAGCACGAGGCTGTAGCCCGGGCGCGCCTTCATCAGGGCGTCCCGCAGCACCTCCTCGGCCTTCCGGTCGGCCGCCGAGACGAAGTCGCCGGGACCTTTGCGCGAGACCTGCAGGTTCTCGACCTCGCCGAAGTCGCGGCGCAGGCCGCGCGCGGCCTTGCGCACGGCATCGACCATCACGGTCATGAGCGGAGAGGAGATCATGGTCGGACTTTTCGCGGGTGAGGATTGGCGCCGTGGTTACAGGCGGGCGCCGGAAAAGACGAGATGGAAGCGGGACATGAGCGGGATATGGGAGCGGCGCGACCGGTTTTCGGCCCGGACGCGGTCCCGCGAATGACCGGCGAGGCGCCTGCGGCGGGGAGCCTCTCCGGTGAGGCCTCGACCTGAGCGCGCGGTCCGCGCGCTCAATCCTGCCCCCCTCCTGCCCCTCGCACCGGTTTCGCACCGGGAACGGGCGCGCCCCCTTGGAGAGGGGCGTCGAGCCCCGAAGCCCTTACTCCGCCGCCTCGACGAACACCGTCCCGGCGCGCGGCAGGTCGAGGGCCTCCCAGGTCTCGGCGAGCGCCTCGGGCAGCCGGGCGATGTGGGTCGCATCGTGGAACGGCGAGGGCGTGATCCGCAGGCGCTCGGCGCCGCGCGGCACGGTCGGGGAGTTGATCGGCTGGATGTAGATGGCGTGGCGCTCCAGCAGGTGGTCGGCCGCCGCCTTGCACAGCTCGGCATCGCCGACCATCACCGGAACGATGTGGGTCTCGGTCTCCAGGACCGGCAGGCCCGCCGCGCTCAGCGCCGCCTTGGTGGCCGCCGCCTGGCGCTGATGCGCCTCCCGCTCGGCGCACGAGCGCTTGAGGTAGCGCACCGAGGCCCGCGCCGCCGCCGCCACCGCGGGCGGCAGCGCCGTGGTGAAGATGAAGCCCGGGGCGAAGCTGCGCACCGCGTCGCAGATCGCCGAGGAGGCGGTGATGTAGCCGCCGACGCAGCCGAAGCCCTTGGCGAGCGTCCCCTCGATCACGTCGACCCGGTGCATCACCCCGTCGCGCTCGGCGATCCCGCCCCCGTGGGCGCCGTAGAGGCCGACGGCGTGGACCTCGTCCAGGTAGGTCATCGCCCCGTAGCGATCGGCGAGGTCGCAGATCCGGCCGATCGGCGCCACGTCGCCGTCCATCGAGTAGACCGACTCGAACACGATCAGCTTGGGCCGGTCCCCGGCCTCCTGCAGCAGCGCCTCCAGATGCTCCAGGTCGTTGTGGCGGAAGATCCGCTTCTCGCAGCCGGAATGGCGCACGCCCTCGATCATCGAGTTGTGGTTGAAGGCGTCCGACAGGATCAGGCAATCCGGGATCAGCTTGGCAATGGTCGAGATGCCGGCCTGGTTCGAGACGTAGCCCGAAGTGAAGACGAGGCCGGCTTCCTTGCCGTGCAGGTCGGCCAGTTCGCGCTCCAGATCGACGAGCGGGGAGTTGTTGCCGGCGATGTTGCGGGTGCCGCCGGCTCCGACGCCGCAGCGGGCGGCGGTTTCGGTCATGGCGGCCACCACCTCCTTGTGCTGGCCCATGCCGAGGTAGTCGTTGGAACACCACACGGTGATCTCGGCGCTCTTGCCGTCCGGCTGGCGCCACTTCGCCGTGGGGAACCGCCCGGAGATGCGCTCGATATCGGCGAACACCCGATACCGACGCTCCCCGTGGAGCTGGTCCAAGGCCCCGCGGAAGTACTTCTCATAGCCAGAGCCGGCGCGCGTCGATCCCGCGGGGGCGAGCATCGTGCTGGGCATCCGGGTGACGGTCATCGAGCGTCCTTCGCGTGTTCGGCCGCGCGGGGGCGCCATGACGGCGCCGGGGTCCCGCGATCGAGGTCCGGCCTCGGTCCAATCCTTCGCGTGAGGGCCGGAAGATACGCGCGGATCTGGAACTGGTTCAAGGTAAGGTTCCAGCATCGCTGCGTTGCATCCGTTGAGAGGCCGGCCCGAACCGGCTAGCGTTCCGGGTGATCCCCCCGATCGACCTTGGCTCCGGCGCCCACCGTCTTCCCATGTCCTCACACAGACATCGCCCGTCCGCCCCGGGCGCCCGTGTCCCGCGCTTGCGGCGACCAAGGGTCGCGCCATGACGGAGCCCAAAGACGAGCGTGCAGAGCGTCTGAAGGCGGCGCTGCGCGCGAACCTGCGCCGCCGAAAGGCTCAGGGTCGCGGCCGGGCGGAGGTGAGATCACCGGCGGGTGCGGATGAGCACCACACGCGAGAATCTCAGGAGTCTGAAGCCGGCGGTCCAGATTCCGACAAATCCAAGCTATAGGGCACGGCTAAGCCTGGGCGCTACGGTGCCCGCGAGCAATACGGCCGGCCGCGCATCGCTGAGGGTGCGCCGCCCGAGGACACACGATGGACCGCATCCACATCACGGGCGGCGCGCCGCTCAACGGCGTGATCCCGATCTCGGGCGCCAAGAACGCGGCCCTGCCGCTGATGATCGCCAGCCTGCTCACCGGCGAGACCCTCGAGCTGATCAACGTGCCGCGGCTCGCCGACATCGCCGCGCTGACGCGGATCCTCGGCAATCACGGCGTCGACCACATGGTCGTCGGCAAACGTCCCGGGCAAACCGCGGAGACGGGCCAGACCATCCGGCTGACCGCCTCGAACGTCATCGACACCACCGCGCCCTACGAGCTGGTCTCGACCATGCGGGCGAGCTTCTGGGTCGTCGCGCCGCTGCTCGCGCGGTTCGGCGAGGCGAAGGTGTCGCTGCCGGGCGGCTGCGCCATCGGCACCCGGCCGGTCGACCTGCTGATCATGGCGCTGGAGAAGCTCGGGGCCGAGATCGAGATCGACGCGGGCTATGTGGTCGCCCGGACGAAGAACGGGCTGCGCGGGGCCGAGATCGCCTTCCCGAAGGTGACGGTGGGCGGCACACATGTGGCTCTGATGGCCGCCGCGCTCGCTTACGGCACGACGGTGATCGAGAACGCCGCCCGCGAGCCGGAAGTGGTCGATCTCGCCGAGTGCCTGAATAAGATGGGCGCCAAGATCCGCGGTGCCGGCACGCCCCGGATCGAGATCGAGGGCGTGGCCCGGCTGAACGGCGCCCGCCACGAGGTGCTGCCCGACCGGATCGAGACCGGCACCTACGCGATGGCGGTGGCGATGGCCGGCGGCGACGTGGTCCTCAAGGACACCCGGGCCGAGCTGCTGCACGCGGCGCTCGACGTCCTGTCGACCACGGGGGCCGAGATCACCCCCGTCGAGGGCGGGATCCGCGTGCGCCGCAACGGCGCCGGGATCGCGGCGGTCGACGTCACCACCGACCCGTTCCCGGGCTTCCCCACCGATCTCCAGGCGCAGTTCATGGCGCTGATGACCCTGGCCAAGGGGCAGTCGCATATCCGCGAGACGATCTTCGAGAACCGGTTCATGCACGTGCAGGAACTGGCCCGCCTCGGGGCGCGGATCCGGCTCGAGGGCGACCTCGCCATCGTCGAGGGTGTGGATCGGCTCAAGGGTGCACCCGTGATGGCCACCGACCTGCGCGCCTCCGTCTCCCTGGTCATCGCGGGGCTGGCCGCGGAGGGCGAGACCCAGATCAACCGCGTCTACCATCTGGACCGCGGCTTCGAGGCGCTCGAAGCGAAGCTCGGCCGCTGCGGCGCGCAGATCGAGCGGGTCCGGGTGTAGCCGGCGTCGCGCCGCCCGGGACCGCCGGCCGCTCAGTCGCCGATCTGCCCGCGCTTGTACCCGAAGCCCGGGATCTCGCAGCCGCAGGGCGCGTTGGGGGGCCCCGGAGGCGTCAGGCACGTCCCGCGGGCGGTGACGCAGACGCTGTCGCTCCATCGGGGCCGCCCGACGCGGTAGCGCTCCCGGTCGCGGCGTCGATCGTAGAGATCGTCCGGAGGCGGCGGGGGCGGCCGCCGCGGCCAATCGTACCCGTCATCCGGCGGCGGGGGCGGCCGCCGCCGGATGACGGGTACGAT
>CAXDNE010000307.1:0-8536 GCA_963990595.1 uncultured Methylobacterium sp. | reverse complement strand
TACACTATCCTCTTCGTCGGCAGCGTCAGATGTGTATAAGAGACAGCTCGGGCAGGACCTCCAGCTGAACGGGCTCTCCGGATCCCTGAAGCTCGAGCGTTCCGGCACCGCCGTCACGGCGCGGATCAAGCTGCCGGGGACCAAGATCTCGCAGCCGGCCGAATCCTGCACGGTGCCGCTCGCGGGCGGCGAGCCCGTCACGCTGAGTTCCGAGGGCAAGCCCGAGGGCGCGCCGCGCTTCGAGGCGGCCGGCGCCGAGTGCCCGCTGCGCTTCGACGTGGTCGAGGGCGGGGTCCTGGTCTCCACCTTGGGGGCGGGGCCGATCTGTACGTTCTCGGCCGCGGATTGCGCCACGACACCGGTCGGCCTCTGGGGACCGGGCGCCGCCACCCTGATCCCGCGGGCCGGCGAGTTCGACACGGCCCGGGGCGTCGCCGACAAGGCCGTTCGGGACAATTACAAGCTGATGACCCAACGTGCCCGGCGCGAGGATGTGCGGCCGATCGTCAGCGAGCAGGCGGCCTTCTCGTCGGACCGGGAGCAGCTCTGCCGCACCTACGCGCGCGAAGGCACGCACGGGTTCTGCCATCTGCGGGTGACCGAGAACCGGGCCCTGGCGCTGGCCACCCGGCTCGGGGCCAACACGGCGGTTCCCACCGCGGTGGCCGCCCCGCGCTGGCCCCGGCCGAAGCCGGCCGTCGAGGGCATGAATCCCGATGCCGGCGGCGGCGACGCGCTGCCCGAATAAGGAAGCCCCCGGCGCCTCAGGCGCGCCCGGCGGTCATCGACAGCATGGCGGGGTCGATGCCGTTGGCGCGCAGGGCCAGATCGTATTTGGCGTCGAGGTTGGCGTTGAAGATCAGGGCGGGGTCGGCCGGGCAGTTGAGCCAGCCATTGGCCATGATCTCGCTCTCGAGCTGCCCCGCCTGCCAGCCGGCATAGCCCAGCGCCAGAACCGCGCTCGCCGGCCCCTCGCCGCTGGCGATGGCGCGCAGGATCTCGACCGTGGCCGTCAGGCAGATGCCGTCATCGATGATCAGCGTCGATTGCTGGATGTGGAAATCGTCGCTGTGGAGCACGAAGCCGCGCCGGCCCTCCACGGGGCCGCCCATCAGGACCGGCATATGGCCGACGCGCTCGCGCAGGCGGATCGCGTCGGCCTCGGGCGCCACGTCGAGCTGGACGAGGAGGTCCGGCATGCTGATGTCGGTGGCCGCCTTGTTGACGATGATGCCCATCGCGCCGTCGGCGGAATGCGCGCAGACGTAGATCACCGAGCGGGCGAAGCGCTCGTCGGTCATCCCGGGCATCGCCACGAGGAACTGCCCGTCGAGGAAGTTCGAGCCGGAGAGCGCGGAACGCGCGGGTGACGCTGGGTTCTGCATGGCCCCATGCTACGCCGCCCCCTTGGCTTGTCCAGCGGACAAAGCGCGCCGACCGGTGCTTGCGACCTTGCGCGAATGCGGGACTTCCTCGACAGGTCCCACCCACCACGCTAGGTCAGGCGCGCTGCTCATGCGCGCGATCCCGGCGCGCGGCGAAGAGGGACCCGTGATGATCCAGGTCGGCGACCATCTGCCCCAGGCCACCTTCCGGACGATCGGCCCCGAGGGGCCGATCGCCCGCACCACCGACGACGTGTTCAAGGGCCGGCGCGTGGTGCTGATCGGCGTGCCGGGCGCCTTCACGCCGAGCTGCCACCGCAACCACCTGCCGGGCTTCGTGACCCACAAGGACGAGATCCTCGCCCGCGGCATCGACGCGATCGCGGTGACGAGCGTCAACGACGTGTTCGTCATGGACGCGTGGTCGAAGGCGAGCGGCGCCGAGGGCCTCGAATTCCTGGCCGACGGCAATGCCGACTTCGCCAAGGCCATCGGCCTGGAGATGGACGGGACCGGGTTCGGCCTCGGCACCCGCTCCAAGCGCTACTCGATGCTCGTCGAGGACGGCGTCGTCCGGCTCCTGAACGTCGAGGAGACTCCCTCGAAGGCGGAGGCCTCGGGCGCCGAGGCGCTGCTCAAGGCCCTCTGAGCGTTCCTTCCGCAGGGAGCCATCGAACGGCCAAGTTCCCGCCGCTTCTGTCCGGGCGCTTCGCCCGGAAGCCGGCCCTGAGGATTGCATGGTCTTCCTGAACGACCTGCCGATCGCCGATCTGATCGCGAACTACGGCTACATCGCGATCTTCGTGATCATCACGCTGGAGAGCGCCGGGGTGCCGTGCCCCGGCGAAACGGTGCTGATCTCCTCGGCGGTCTATGCCGGCAGCACCGGCAACCTCGATATCGGCCTCGTGATCGCCGCGGCCGCGGGCGCCGCCATCCTGGGCGATAATGTCGGCTACTGGGCCGGGCGACGCTGGGGCATGCCGCTGCTGCTGCGCTACGGCCACGTCATCGCCCTTGATCACGGGCGGCTCAAGCTCGGCCAGTACCTGTTCCGCCGGCACGGCGGGAAGATCGTGTTCTTCGGCCGCTTCACCGCGATGCTGCGCGCCTACGCGGCCGTCCTCGCCGGCGTGAACAGGCTCGATGCCCGCCGCTTCTTCGCCTTCAATGCCCTCGGCGGGGTCATCTGGGCGGGCAGCATGGGGATCGGCTCGTATTATTGCGGGCGCTCCATCGAGCACATCGTGGGGCCCGTCGGCCTGACGCTGCTGGCGCTGGTGGTGTTCGGCGGGCTGGCCCTGTGGCTGTTCGTGCGCCGCCACGAGGCGCGCCTGCTCAGCGAGGCCGAGAGCGCCATCCCCGGCCCGCTCGCCTGAACCGTTGCGCCGCAACCGTCACGCCTCGGCGAGATCGATCGCGTCGAGGGCATCGTGATGCAGCAGGAGCACGCCGGTCGCCGCCGCGAGCCGGCGCGCGGCCGGCGTGAAGCCGGCATTCGAGACCACCGCCGCGCGGTCGCCCGCCCAGTACCGCTGGGCCGCGGCGGCCTCTTGGACCGCGGCATTGCCCACGGGCTTCGTCAGCCGCTTGCATTGAACCACGAGGCGCAGGCCGTCCCGCACCGCGACGATGTCGGCGCCCTGGTCGCCGCTGGCCGGGGTCCGGTGCGCCCGCCAGCCCGCCCGGGCGAGGCGCTCGGCGCAGAAACGCTCGTAATCGAGACCGTCCGCCGGCGCATCCTCCTCGACTGGAAGGGCGATCGCGGCCGCCTCGGCCTCGACGATCGCCAGCATGCGCTCCCGCTCCGACAGAGCGAGATCGGCGTAGCGCGGCCCGATCTGCGGCAGGACCGTGCGGTCGAGGAAGTACGCCCGCTCGCGCAGCCAGCCGTCCTCGATCCAGTTGCCGTAGGCGTCGCAGAAGCTTTCCTGCCGCCGCCGCAGCGCCAGGGTCTCGCCATGCGCCCGGGCGATGCGGCGCACCCGCGCGCGGAAGCGGCGCGGCCGCCCGAGATGGCGCATCAGCACCAGCGTGAGGGCGGCCCCCGTGGCCGCGAAGGCGGGCGGCCCGTACCAGAACCCGAACGGACAGCCGATCACGGCCGTCCAGAACAGGCGGGCGACGGGGCTGGGCTTGCCGGGCATCGGGTCTCGGGGGCGCGGGCGGGCTCCGAACCCTCGCAAGCCCGGCTTGCCCGATGCCTAACCGCCACCCGAAAGCTGTGGATGCGGGGCCTGGCCGTCAGCCCTTCCGGCGCTGGTGGCCGAGCCCCATGCTCTTGGCGAGGCTTGACCGGGCCGCGGCATAGCTCGGCGCGACCATCGGATAGTCGGGGGGCAGGCCCCACTTCTGCCGGTACTCGTCGGGGGTCATATTGTAGTGCGTACGTAAGTGACGCTTGAGCGACTTGAACTTCTTCCCGTCCTCCAGGCAGACGATGAAATCGGGCTGGACCGAGCGCCGCACCGAGACCGCCGGCCGCAAGTCCTCGGTCGGCGCGGCCGGGGGCTGACAGAGTCCGTGCAGGGTCGCGTGAACCGCCGCGATCAGGCTCGGCAGTTCCGGCGCGGGAACCGGATTGTTGCTCACGAAGGCCGACACGATGTCGACCGACAGGGTGAGAAAGTCCGGTTGCCCTTCCACCGTGGCATCCATCCCGAAAACCTCCTGGCGGTTCCGCGCCCCCGCCGCGACTCTGCGCGGGGCGGCCGGAATCTGTCTCTGGTCGGCCCGATACAGGGCAGTTAATGTGCGGTTACTATGGTGATGTGAATTTGAAAGCAAGACCAATTTACAGAGGCTCGCACAATCCGATTTTATGAGGATAAGGGCTGTTGGATATTAGACATAATGGGTGGCCGCGGGCCCCCGTCGGGCGGCGGTCCGCCCGACGGCCGGTTCAGGGCGGTCGGGCGTTGCACGCGCGGCGGACTGCGCCATCTGGTACGGCGGCGAGGGCCTGCGGGATCTCGCCCAATTCCGATGCGCGTGAGAGGCAGCCCATGCAGACCGGCACGAACGGCCTGCCGGATCCGATCCCGTGACGACGGCTCAGTGAGCGGACGGTCGTGAGCACCTACCGGTTCGACAAGCTGCTGGCGCCCCGCTCGATCGCCCTGGTCGGCGCCATGGCGCGCGCGGGGTCCCTGGGCCGCAGCGTGCTGGACAGCCTGCGCGGCGCGGGGTTCCCGGGGGCGATCATGCCGGTGCAGCCCGATCAGGCGGCCATCGACGGCCTGCCCTGCGTGCCGCAAGTCGCCGATCTGAGCGCCACGCCCGATCTCGTCCTGATCGCGGTGCCGCCGCCGCGCGTTCCGGAGGTCGTCGCGCAGGCCGCTGCGATCGGCGCGGGGGCTGCGGTCATCCTCACGGCCCGGCTCGGGTCCAGGCCGGAGGATCCCGGGCCGACCGCCCACCGGATCGCCCGCGCGCAGGGCCTGCGCCTGCTCGGCCCCGACAGTGCCGGTCTCGCGGTGCCGGGCGCCAAGCTGAATGCCAGCCTCTTCGCCCACGCGCCCAAGGCCGGCGACCTCGCGCTCGTGTCGCAATCCGGCACGGTCGCGGCCGCCATCGTCGAGTGGGGCGCCCGTCACGGAACAGGGTTCTCGGCGGTGCTGTCGCTGGGCAGCGTCCTCGATATCGGCGTGGCCGATTGCCTCGACTATTTCGCAGCCGATTACCGCACGCGCGCGATCCTGCTCTGCCTCGACCGGGTCGCGGATGCGCGCCGGTTCATGTCGGCCGCCCGCGCGGCCGCCCGCGCCAAGCCCGTGGTGGTGCTGCGGGCCGGCCGCCACCGGCCGGAGACCCGCGCGACCGTGACCCATACCGGGGCGCTGGCACGTCCGGACGCGGTCTACGCCGCGGCCTTCCGCCGGGCCGGTCTGCTGGCCGTGCAGGACCTCGACGAGATGTTCTCCGCCGTCGAGACCCTGGGGCGCCAGCGCCCGTTCCCCGGCGACCGGCTGGCGATCCTGTCGAACGGCCGCGGTATCGGGCTGCTCGCCGCCGACCGGCTGATCGAACAATCGGGCATTCTGGCCGGGGCCGCCGAGGCCGAAGGGCGCCCGGCCGGCAACCCGCTCGACCTCGGCATCGACGCCGCCGGCCCGGCCTTCTCGGCCGCCCTGGGGCCTCTGCTCACCGACCGGACCAGCGATGCGGTGCTGGCGATCCACGTTCCCACCGCCCGCTCGGAGGCCGGCGAGGTCGCCGGCGCGATCGCCGAGACGGTCAAGCGGGCCCGCGCCGGACAGACACGCAAGAAGCCGGTCTTCGCGGTCTCGCTGGGCGATGCCGAGGCGGTGCGCGACACCTACGCGCGGGCCGGAATCCCGCATTTCACCACCGATTCCGAGGCGATCGAAGGCTTTCTCCACCTCGTGCGCTACCGCGAGGCCCAGGACGATCTCATGCGCACCCCGGACTCACTGCCGCGCGACTTCTCCCCCGATACGGCGCGCGCCCGCTCGATCATCGCCGGCGCGTTGCGGCAGGGCGCGGCGTGGCTCGATCCGGTGGCGGTGAACGGCCTGCTCGAGGCTTACGGGATCCCGACCGTCCCGATCACGCTGGCGCCCGACAAGGATGCCGCCGCCGCCGCCGCATGGCCGATCATCGCGGCCGGCGGCGCGGTGGCCTTGAAGGTCGTCTCGCCCGATATCGTGCACAAATCCGATATCGGCGGGGTTCATCTCGACCTGACCAGCGAGGCCGATGTCCGCGAGGCCGCGCGCGGCATCCTCACGCGGGCGCGCCGGGAGCGGCCCGACGCCAGGGTCACGGGTTTCGCGGTGCAGCCGATGGTGCGCCGGGGCCAGCGCCGCGAACTCATCGCGGGACTCGCCGAGGATCCGGTGTTCGGCCCCGTCGTGGTCTTCGGCCGCGGCGGCACGGCCGTGGAGGTGATCGACGACCGGGCGCTCGGCCTGCCGCCGCTAGATCTGATCCTCGCCCGCGACCTGATCGGCCGCACCCGCGTCGCGCGGCGCCTCGCGGCTTACCGCGACGTGCCCGCGACCGACCTGTCGGCGATCGCGCTGACCCTGGTGAAGCTGTCCCAGCTCGCCGCCGACCTGCCCCAGGTGCGCGAGCTCGACATCAACCCCTTGCTGGCCGACGAGACCGGCGTTCTCGCGCTGGACGCGAAGGTGCGGATCGGGCGTTCCGACCGAGGGCGGAACGGGCGGGGTCACCCGCATTTCGCCATCCGGCCCTATCCGGCGGAATGGGTGCGGACCCTCAATCTCAAGAACCGCACGATCCGCGTACGGCCCGTGCGGCCGGAGGACGAAGGCCTGTTCCTGACCTTCTTCAAGGGGCTCGACCCGGAGGATCTGCGGCTGCGGTTCTTCGGGCCGGTGCGCGAGTTCAGCCACGCTTTCCTGGCGCGCCTGACGCAGCTCGACTACGCCCGCGCCATCGCGTTCGTGGCCACGGAGGTCGAGCCGCAGGGGGGCGAGCGCATGCTGGGCGCCGTGCGGCTGCACGCCGACGCCAATCACGAGAGCGGCGAATACGCCATCGCGGTGGGCCGCGACGTCAGGGGCACCGGTCTGGCCTTCGCCCTGATGCGCCTGATGATCGACTGGGCGCGCTCCGAGGGGATCGGCCGGGTCGAGGGGACGGTGCTGGCCGAGAACCGGCCGATGCTGGCCGTCTGCCGCCGCCTCGGCTTCACGCAGGGGCGCGATCCGGACGATCCGGGGCTGGTGAAGGTGCGGCTCGACCTCGCGCCTGCGTAGGACGCGAACAGAAAGCCCCGCCTCTTCCAGGGCAGGGCTGTCCAGCGGCGGTGTCCCGCTCAGTGGCCGCTGTCGGTCGCGTTGCGGGTGGTCTCGTAGAGGAACCACGTGCGCTCCTCCGACTGGTCGATCCATTCCTCGAGCTGCGAGGTGGTCGCGACGTCGCCGGCCTCGTCGGTGACACCGTGAAGCGCGCGCATATGGGCGGTGAGCGCCTTGTTGTCGTCGCGCAGCTCCTTGAGCATGTCGAGGGGCGAGACGTACTCGGCGTCGTTGTCCGGCACGCGGGACAGGGTCTTGGCCTGCCCGAGCGAGCGCAGCACCGTGCCGCCGATCTTGCGGGCGCGCTCGGCGACGGGGTCGATGATCTCGAAGATCTGCGCCGCCTGCTCGTCCAGAAGGAGATGATAGTCGCGGAAGTGCGGGCCGCTCATGTGCCAGTGGAAGTTTTTCGTCTTGATGTAGAGCGCGAACAGGTCCGAGCTGAGCACCGTCAGGCCTTCGGCGATCCGCTTCACGGCGTTCGGATCGAGGTCGGTCGGGGTGTTGAGCCGCGAACTCTCGATACGGCTGCTCGGCTTGGCCTTGGCCATGATCGTCTCCAGTCCGGTTCGCACGATCCGGCGCGCCGCGCCACGTCCCCGGGGGAGGGCGGCCGCGCCGTCACCGCGCCAATGACCGGTCGATCTGAAGGTTCCGGCGCGCCCCGGAACCGCATGGCTGGGTTGGTGTCAGCGGATAGGTTCGACCGATTCTAAAGAGCGGCGCTCCGGCGCCGGCCTGGGCTCCGCGGCGCGCGCGGGGGCGGGTCGAAGAGCGATGGACGGGGTGCCGGCCCTGGACGCGACCGGGCCGGAGACGGGCCGCGGCGCGACCGCCTTCGCGGCCGGTGCCGGGGTGCCGACGGAGGCGGGCGGGAGCGCGCCCGTGGCGACTGGCTCGGGTGCCGGTGCATCCAGATTGTAGATGTCGTCGCGGAAATGCGCCTTCCCGTCCGGCGTCGCGTAGCCGGTGAGATAGACGAAGGTCACGGGAATCGGCTTGGCCAGCTTGATGTCGCGGCGCTCGCCGTCGGCGATGCCGGTCTCGATCTCGATCGGCCCCCAGCTGGTGCCGGGCCCGTTCGGCCCGTCCGTGCCCTGAAGGATCCAGCCGACCAGCTCCTTGACCTGACCCACCCGCACGCAGCCGTGGCTGTGGAAGCGCACGCTCCCGGCGAAGAGCGACTTCGCCGGCGTATCGTGCATGTAGACGGCAAAGCGGTTCGGCATGTCGATCCGCACCTGGCCGAGCGAATTGTCGAACCCGGCATCCTGGCGCAGCGTGTAGTTGACGGCCTTCTCGCCCGCCCAGTCGATCCGGGTCGGATCGACCTCGCCCGCGGGGCCGAGGATCCGGATGTGG
>CAXDNE010000306.1:0-8579 GCA_963990595.1 uncultured Methylobacterium sp. | reverse complement strand
CGAGGACGCGGTGCTCGCCCAATCGGAGCGGGAGCGGCGCGAGATGTGGACGATCCGCGAGACCATTCCGGAGGCGGAGAAGCACGCGGGCGGGTCGGTCAAGCTCGACATCGCCGTTCCGACCTCCGCCGTCTCCACCTTCCTGACCCGGGCGAGCGCGGTGGTGGACGCGCGGTCTCCGGGTACGCGTCTGTCGTTCTACGGCCATGTCGGGGATGGCAACATCCACTTCAATCTGATGGTGCCGCCGGGCCGCGACCGGATCGCCTACACGCGAGACGTGGAGGACGACATCGCCCATGCCGTCTACGCGGTCGCCATCGACCTCGGTGGAAGCTTCAGCGCCGAGTACGGAATCGGCCGTTTCAAGCGCGACTTGCTGGCCCGCTACGGCGATCCGACACGCTTGGCCCTGCTCGGCGCTCTCAAACAGGCCATCGACCCGCAGGGGCTGATGAATGCGGGTGCCATGATCTGAGCGGCCGGCCCGAACCCGGATCCGCGCGGATCCAAGCTGCCCATGATCGAGCCGGAGCAGCGGTCGAGCGGCACCGGGATGCGGATGCGGTCGTCGGCGCCACGGCGCAGCACCCACCCGATGCAGGGACCGCTGTTGGGCGGGTTATGGTCTCGCCCTGCACAGGCCCTTGAGCTAGCTTACCGCACGAGGACCCGGAGCGGTCAGCCGGGCCTGTCCCGCGGCGGGCCAGCGTAGCGAAGCTGCTGCGCCGACGCCCCGGCCATCAGCCGGGGGTCCCGGACGCCGAGCCGCATGTTCGGGCCGGCAGACGCGCCGTTCCGCTGCATTGCAACTTCTGAAGGTATAAATCTCGGATCGGAACCGAGAGTTGAACGTTAGCCCGGAGCGGCCACGGTCCGCGCGAGGGGCCCGAAGCGGCCGGGCGTTGGCGTTCCAGCGCGACGAACGACGATGGGGGAGGAATGTTCTGGAACACGCGCTTCGCCCGCATCTGTGTCGGTCTGGCCCTGCTTGCAACTTGCGTCATCGTGCTGCTGCCCGGCTTCACGGGCTACACCAGCCTCGATGGGACCGTAAATGCCCGCTTCGCCCTCGTCTCGGCCCCCATCGAGGGCGTCGTCTCAGATACGCCTCCGAAGGTCGGAACGGCGCTGCCTGAAAACACCGACGTCTTCTTCATCGCCAATGACCGCATCTCCCGGACAGCCGAGGCGCAGCTGGATGCCGATCTCGGCGCCACCAAGGAACGGCTGCAAGCGTTGCAGGCCCAGGCCAAGGATCTGTCCGCGCTGAAGACCGATCTGGTCAACCGCCTGAAAGAGTATCAGCAGGCGAGCATCGCCGGCATTCAGCAGGAGATCATCGTCCGCCAGCAGCGGATCGCGACCGCACAGGCCAACAAGACCTCGGCCGAAGCGGACCTCATTCGCAAACAGACGCTCGGAGCCACAGGCGTGGTCGCCGGCAGCTCGGTCGAGCAGGCGCGGGCCGCCTCCGTGTCGGCCACGAGCGAGCAGACCATCGCCAAAGCCGAGCTGGAGCGGTTTCAGCGCCAGCTGGAGGCGCTCAAGCGCGGCACCTTCGTGGGCGAGGGCCGGAACGACGTGCCCTACTCGCAGCAGCGCACCGACGAAGTCACGATCCAGCTTGCCAACGTCGATGCACAGATCCGCACGGAGAAGGCGCGGATCCAGCAGTTGAACCGCCAGCTGCTCTTGGAGCGGGCCCGCAACGACAGGCTCTCCTTCGCTGCCGTTCAGGTCCCCTTCAGAGGGGTGATCTGGCGCAACAACGTGGTGGCGGGCTCGAACGTCGTGGTCGGCAACGAGCTGATGCGCCTGCTCGACTGCCGTGAACTGTTCGTGGACATTCTCGTGGACGAGGTCGATTACGACCGGATCAAGCCGGGCGACCACGCCGATGTTCGGCTTCTCGGCACCTCGAACGTCATCCACGGCCGGGTCCTGTCGGTGCGTGGCTCGGCAGCAGCCGTCGAGGAGGTGGTGCTCGCGGCTGTTCCACCCAAGAGCCAGGGCAAGAACGCCCGCATCCGCGTCGTGCTCGACCCCAGCGACATGCAGACCGACTACGCGAATTTCTGTCAGGTCGGACGCACGGTTCAGGTGCGCTTCGCCCGAACCTCATCCCTGGAGGCCGTCGCGGAGCCCGTTGTGAACTGGGTGAAGAGCCTGTGGTTCAGCATTTCCTAGAGCTTCAACTCTGGCCGCTGGCGCCCACGCTGTTCGTCGCGGCCGTCTTCTTCCTGTTCTTCACCAACTGGCCCCGCCAGCGGAGCTGGAGCCGAACGATCACCTGCGTCTTCGTGCTCGCGGTGGCGGCTCGCTACCTCGTCTGGCGTTTCCTGCACACGGTGCTGCCCTACCCGGCCAATGGGAGCTTCGGCTTCTTCTGGACGTGGTTCGTGTTCTGCGTCGAACTCGGCGCCTTCGCCGATATCCTGCTCTTCCTCGTCGCCATGAGCCGGTACGTGGACCGCAGCGCCGAGGCCGACCAGCTGGAGCGGGCCTGCTTCTCCCGCCCACAATCCGAATGGCCCCGCGTCGACGTCTTCATCCCGACCTACAACGAGCCGCTCGACGTGCTGGAGCGGACCATCATCGGCGCCCTCGCTCTGGACTACCCGCGCGACAAGCTCACCGTCTACGTGCTCGACGACAAGCGGCGCGACTGGCTGAAGGACTATTGTGCGCAGAAGGGCGCCATCCACGTCACCCGGCCGGACAACGCCCACGCCAAGGCCGGTAACATGAACAACGGCCTGACGGTCGCGTCGGGCGCGTTTGTGGCGATCTTCGACGCCGATTTCGTGCCCTACCGCAATTTCCTGCGCCGCACGCTGCCCTTCTTCCAGGATCCGACCATCGGCATCGTGCAGACGCCGCAGCACTTCTTCAACAAGGACCCGGTGCAGGCGAACCTCGCGCTGGAGCAGGTCTGGCCGGACGAGCAGCGCCTGTTCTTCGACGAGATGGCCGCCAGCCGCGATGCCTGGGACGTGAGCTTCTGCTGCGGCTCCTGCTCGATCGCGCGTCGCAGCGCCCTCGACGCGATCGGCGGCTTCCCGCACGATTCGATCACCGAAGACCTGCTGACGACGCTCGCGATGCTGAACGTCGGCTATAAGACCCGGTACCTGAACGAGCGTCTCTCGATGGGGCTCGCGGCCGAGAACCTGAAGGGGTACTTCGTGCAGCGCGGGCGCTGGTGCCGCGGCGGCATCCAGACGATCTATCTGCACAACGGACCGCTGCGCGGCCCCGGGCTCACCCTGTTCCAGAGGTTGATGTTCCTTCCGCTGTCCTGGCTGGTCCAGTATACGGTCCGGTTCGTCATCCTGGTCGTTCCGGCGGTCTATCTCTGGACGGGCGCGGCCCCTCTGTATTTCACCGGCACGCAGGACATCGTCTATTATCAACTGCCGGTGCTGACGGCCTACTTCCTGCTGATGGGCTGGCTGACGCCGACACGCTACCTGCCGCTGATCTCGAGCGCAGTCGGCACCTTCGCGACCTTCCGCATGCTGCCGGTCGTGATCTCCAGTCTCGTGAAGCCCTTCGGGGTGCCCTTCCGGGTCACGCCGAAGGGCAGTGGCAACGAGGACAGCGCCTTCGACGTCTACACCTTCTTCTCGATCACCTTCTGGGTGGCCGTGACGGCGCTCGGGCTCGTCATCAACATCGTGCCGGAATGGTCGCACATCGGGGAAGGCGAGTTCTCGCTCGTCTCGACCTACTGGGCAGGCCTCAACATCCTGGTGCTGCTGGTCGCCGCCCTGATCTGCTTCGAGAAGCCGCGGCCGCTGTTGGACAGCTTCGCCACCGACGAGCCCGCCCTGGTGCTGGGTGTCAGCGAGAAGTACCGCCAAGCCCGGATCGTCAGCCTGTCGCTCGAAGGCGGCATCGCCGAGTTCGCCCTTCCGCCGGACGTGCGCGAGGGGGAGCATATGTGGGTCGAGATGGACGCCTTCCCGCATCTGCGCTGCAAGATCGAGAAGGTCGCCTCATCGAAACGGGGCCGTCCTGTCGCGGTCAAGTTCTCCTACACGCTCGAGGGCGAGTGCCGAGACCGGATGATCGTGAAGCTCTATACTGGGCGCTACAGTCAGGACATTCACGAAATCGACAAATCTGCGATTTTCGGCGGAATATGGTTGCGGATGTTTGGCAGGAACCCGAAGGCCGCCTAGCGCGTCCGCACGATGTCTAGATGGCCGTGCCAAGCGGCGGCATCTCGGCTCGTCTGCTCCTGCACGAAGTCGAAGCTCCAGACGTGGTTGCGGTGGAGCGGGCGCACCCGCACGCAGGAACCGTCGTTCAACCACGGACGGCGGCGCGGCGGGTGCGTCTGCGGGACCTTGACCGCCGCGCTATGTCAGATGCGCTGGACCCGATCCTGGGCCTGGCGCCGGTCGTCGTCCTGGCGGGGGCGTTCGGGCCCGGTGCGGAGCAGGCGACGGCGCCCCGAGCCGGCCCGCGCGACCGCCTGAGGCGTGCGGGGCAATGGGCCCGCCCCGGTCGCACGAACGGATGCCGGGCCTTATGCTGCGCGCGAAAGTTGCGGGCCTGGGAGCCGTGTCGATAGCGCCCCGGCAGCCGGCGGACACAGAGCGGCCGATACGCCGCCACGAAACCGAGCAGGAGTCACCGATGAGCTGGCACAGTGCCGACGATCCGATCCCGGGTGATCACTTCAGCTGCGACGCGATCCGGACCCTGATCGTGCCCCGATCGCGCGATCTCGGCTCCTTCGCGGTCCGGCGGGCGCTGCCCTCCACCGAGTGCCGGATGGTCGGGCCGTTCATCTTCTTCGATCAGATGGGCCCGTCCGAGTTCCTGCTCGGTCAGGGCATGGATGTGCGGCCCCACCCGCATATCGGCCTCTCCACCGTCACCTACCTGTTCGACGGCGAGATCATGCACCGCGACAGCCTCGGCACGGAGCTGCCGATCCGGCCGGGCGAACTGAACTGGATGACGGCCGGCCGCGGCATCACGCACTCGGAGCGCACGGCCCCGACCCTCCGCGAGACCGGCTCCAGATTGTTCGGCATCCAGAGCTGGGTCGCCCTGACCGACCGGGACGAGGAGAGCGCCCCGGCCTTCGAGCACTACGACGCCGCCGCGCTGCCGGTGCTGACCGGTGAGGGAAAGACCGTGCGGCTGATCGCCGGTGAGGCCTTCGGAGCGCGCTCGCCCGTGCGGACATCGAGCCCGATGGTCTACGCCGACGTGGCGCTCGAGGCCGGCGCCGTGCTGCCCCTCGATCCGACCTACGACGAGCGGGCGATCTACACGGTCGGGGGCGCCATCGAGATCGCCGGCGACGGCTTCGGTCCCGGCCAACTGCTGGTGTTCCGGCCCGGTGACCGCATCAGCGTGCGCGCCCTGGAGGAGGCCCGCTTCATGGTCCTGGGCGGCGAGCCGATGGACGGCCCACGCCACCTCTGGTGGAACTTCGTCTCGTCGCGGCCCGAGCGGATCGCGCAGGCCAAGGAGGATTGGCGGCAGGGCCGGTTCGACACCGTGCCCAACGACGCCGAGTTCATCCCGCTGCCGGAGGATCCGCCGCCCGTTCGCTACCCGTGACCGTCACGCGCTCTGCAGAGCTGTCGAGACATCCGGGACCTTCCGGCCACGCCCTACCGGCTGACACGGAGCGGCCCAGCCTGCGACGCGGCCGCCCTCTGGCGGCCTCTCCCAAGGCACATCGCTGAAAGCCCTCTTCGAAGACGATAACCCGTCCGGCATTGCGTTTGCAGCTCTGCTCGGCAGCGCTCTCGAAACAGCGCCGACACTCTTTGGACATCATGCATACGATTCCAACCATGGAATGATAAACAGTATGCAGACCGCTATTATTGTAAGCAACTTGACTTATGTGATTTTATGAGAATCATGATCCCACGTTTTCGGCTCACGTGAGCCGTCAATGTCTACGGGCGAGCCTCCTGTCGACGGCCCGCATCGATTGAATATTGTCTGGCAAAAAATTTTTCCTGTCCCGAGGCGCGTTGAGAGGGCGGTGGGGGAGCGCGATCTTGCCCCGCGCCGCAGGGCCCGACACCGACGAGGATGACGATGAACGCGCCTGTCCCGGACCCTCCCGTCCTGCGCGATATCCCGATCGGCATCGCCGCCGCGGGAACACGCCGCGAGACGGTCTCGATGGGCGGCATCGCTGTGCCCGCCGTCCGCTACTGGGGCACCCTTCTCTTCGCCGCTCTCTGCCTGACCGCCGCGGAGCCACAGGCGCAGGCTGACCGGACCGGGACGGGCGGCGGTCCGCTCTCGACCGAGACGGCCCCGAACACGACGGCGACCGGCGTGACGATGCCGCCCGACCGTGCCGCGAGCCCCACCGCGACCGGCCGTCCCGGCCAGCGCACGCGCCAAGAACGCGCGATGGACCGGATCGACGACAGCATCTGCACCGGTTGCGATCCGAAGTGATCCGGGACGGAACCGCGGCAGCGCAGACAGGAGCGACACGGCATGGCCCAGAAGGTGGCGGATCTGTTCGTGGAGGCGCTGGCGCAGGCCGGCGTGAAGCGGATCTACGGGGTCGTCGGCGACAGCCTGAACGGCCTGACGGAGTCCCTGCGCCAGAACGGCTCGATCGCCTGGATCCACACCCGCCACGAGGAGAGTGCCGCCTTCGCGGCCGGCGCCGAGGCGCACCTGACCGGCGCACTCGCGGTCTGCGCCGGCTCCTGCGGGCCGGGCAACCTGCACCTGATCAACGGCCTGTTCGACGCGCACCGCTCCCGGGTGCCGGTGCTGGCCATCGCGGCGCAGATCCCCTCCGCGGAGATCGGCCGCGGCTACTTCCAGGAGACGCACCCGCAGAACCTGTTCCAGGAATGCAGCCACTTCTGCGAGCTGGTCTCCTCGCCGGCCCAGCTGCCCGGCGTGATCGAGACCGCGATCCGCGTCGCGATCGCCGAGCGCGGGGTCGCCGTGGTGGTGATCCCCGGTGATGTCGCGCTCATGACCATGCCGGGCGGGACGCCCGAACTCTCGGCCGCCCTGGTGCCGCCGCCGGCCGTGGTGCGCCCGCGCGAGTCCGACCTCGACGCGCTCGCCGGGATGCTCAACGCAGCCGGGCGCGTGACCCTGCTCTGCGGCCGCGGCTGCGCCGGCGCCCACGCGGAGCTGCTGCAGCTCGCCGAGGCGCTGAAGGCGCCGGTGGTCCATGCGCTCGGCGGCAAGGAGCACGTCGAGTGGGACAATCCCTACGACGTCGGCATGACCGGCCTGATCGGCTTCTCCTCGGGCTACCGGGCGATGCTCGACTGCGACACCCTGCTGCTGCTCGGCACCGGCTTCCCCTACCGCCAGTTCTACCCCGAGGCCGCCAAGATCGCGCAGATCGACCTGCGGGCCGAGAGCCTGGGGCGCCACTGCCGGATCGATCTCGGCCTAATCGGCGATGTCGGCGCCACGATCACGGCGCTGCTGCCGAGGCTGCAGGCCAAGACCGACCGGGCGCATCTCGACGGCAGCCTCGCCCATTACCGCAAGGCCCGCGCGGGCCTCGACGCGCTGGCGGTGGGCAAGCCCGGCGGGAAGATCCACCCGCAATACGTCGCCCGGACCCTGAGCGAGGCCGCCTCCGAGGACGCGGTCTTCACCTTCGACGTCGGAACGCCGACGATCTGGGCGGCGCGCTACCTCGCCATGAACGGCAAGCGCCGGCTGATCGGCTCGCTGAACCACGGCTCCATGGCCAACGCCCTGCCGCAGGCGATCGGCGCGCAGGCGGCCTATCCGGGGCGGCAGGTGGTGTCGTTCTCCGGCGACGGCGGCTTCGCGATGCTCATGGGCGACCTGCTGACCCTCAACCAGCACGCGCTGCCGGTGAAGATCGTGGTGCTCAACAACGGCACCCTCGGCTTCGTCGAGATGGAGATGAAGGCCGCTGGCTTCCGCGACACCGGCGTCGCGCTGGTGAACCCGGACTTCGCCGCCATGGCACGCGGGGCCGGAATCTTCGCCCGGCGGGTCGAGGATCCGTCCGCGCTGCCCGACGCGATGCGCGCGATGCTGGACCATGACGGCCCGGCCCTCCTCGACGTCGTCTCGGCCCGCCAGGAACTGTCGATGCCGCCGAAGATCGGCGTCGAGCAGGCTGTGGGCTTCGGGATGTGGCTCGCCAAGGCGGTGATCGACGGGCGCGGCACCGAGATCGTCGACCTCGCCAGGACCAACCTCTGGCGGTGACGCCGCCCGCGCGCGCCGCCCGGATCTGGATGTCTGTCCGATGCTCCGCTGCGCACGCCTCCGGACCGGTGACGACGGCCGCTGGGCCGTGACCGTCGACGACACCTACGGCGGCCCCCGGCGGACCGTGACGGCGAAGTTCGTGGTCATCGGCGCGGGCGGCGGGTCGCTGCCGCTGCCGCCGGCTTCGAAGATCCCGGACGGGCGCCGCCATGGCGGCTTCCCGGTCTCGGACGGTCGACGTCGCCGCGCCTTATGACCGATGCCGGGATCGGACGCGCGCCGCATCCGCGCCGGTCCGCGGGGGCGCCGCATGGCCTGTCTCTTATACACATCTCCGAGCCCACGAGACAAGAGGC
>CAXDNE010000305.1:0-8584 GCA_963990595.1 uncultured Methylobacterium sp. | reverse complement strand
TCTCACCGTCATATCCGTCCAAATGAGCTGGTTTCCTTCTTAATGCCGCCGCGTCAGGCCCCCGATAACGACCTCGACGTGCTCGCGCTCGACGCGATCGACCGCCTGGATCAAGGCGTGATCGCTCTCGACGCGGCCGGCGCCGTCATCGCGTTCAGCGAGGGCGCGAGCACCATCTCGGGCCTCGCGCGCGAGGCGGTCCTCGGCCGTGATTACTTCCGCGACGTGATGCCGGGCACCAACGTCCCGGGATTCCGGGGCCGTTTCCTGGCGGGCGCCCGCCGCGGAGCCCTGGACGAGAGTTTCGACTACGTGTTCGGCCGCCTGCCGCAACCGCTGCGGGCCAGGGTTCACATGCGGCACGGGGCGATCGCGGATGGCCGGCCGGTGACGTGGCTGACGATCGATCCGCTGGAGAGCCTCGGAGCCGGTCTGTCGCGCGAGGCCGTCATGGCGGCGATCGGCCGGCGGGTCCGTGCCGAACCGGTGGATGCCAGCCTCTGCGAGCGCGAGCCGATCCACATCCCGGGCTCGATCCAGCCCAACGCCGTGATGCTGGCGGCCGATGCCGCGACCCTGCTGGTGCTCGCCTACTCGGCCAACGTGTCGGAGATCGTCGATCCGACCGAGCCGCCTTTGGCCGGCCGGCCCCTCGCCGACGTCCTGCCGGCGGATTTCGTCGCGGCGATCCGGGCGCGACTGGCGAGCGGGTCCCTGGGCGAGGGTCGCTCCGTGCGCCGCCGGGTGGTCCTGCCGGGCCGGGGCACGCCCTACCACACCGTCGCCCACGCGCATGCCGGCCGGCTCATCGTCGAATTGGAGCTGGAGCCCGATTCGGCCGACGATTTCGCAACCGCCAGCCAGGTCGATATCGAGCTGGCGGTGGGGCGCCTGCGCGAGGCCGAGACCCAGGCGGATGCGGCCCGGATCGCCGCTCTGGAGATCCGCGCGCTCACCGGGTTCGAGGCCGTGTTGGTCTACCGGTTCGACGCCGATTGGAACGGCGAGGCGGTGGCCGAGGACAAGGTCCCCACCTGGTCGCGCAGCCTGCTCGGCCTGCGCTTTCCGGCCTCCGACATCCCGGCCCAGGCGCGCGCCCTCTACACCAAGGCCAAGAGCCGCTTCGTGATCGATCGCGACAGCGTGCCGGTGGGGCTGGTGGCGGCGCCGGGCGCCGGGAACGCGCCGATCGACCTCACCTTCGCCCAGCACCGGACGCTGTCGCCGATCCACCTGGAGTACCAGCGCAACCTCGGCGTGAACGGCTCCATGTCGATCTCCATCATGGTCGAGGGTCGGCTCTGGGGCCTGATGATCGGGCACCATCGCCGCCCGCACTACGTCACGCCGGAGACCCGCTCCGCCGCGACGGTGCTCACCGACGCCTTCGCCATGCGGGTGCAGGAGATCGAGTCCCGCCGGCTCTGGGCCGAGCGTCAGGCGCATCTCGACGTCGAGGGACGCCTCGTGCGCGGGCTGACCCGCTCCGACGATTTCGTGGCCGCCCTCACCGGCGGGGCGACCACGCTGCTCGACCTGTTCAGCGCCACAGGGGCCGGCATCGTCTCGGGCGAGCGGGTCACGCTCATCGGTCGGACGCCCCCGCCCGCGATGATGTCGGCGATCGCGGCCTGGCTGCGGGAGCGCGTGCCGCCGGGCGAGACCGGCTACAGCAGCAATGCCTTCACCGGCGAGTACATGGAGGCCGCCCCGTACCGCGAGATCGCCAGCGGACTGCTCGCCGCCTTCGTGGATGCGTCGCGGGAGAACCTGCTCCTCTGGTTCCGGCCGGAAGTCCCCAGCACGGTCACCTGGGGCGGCGACCCGCGCAAGCCGGTGCTGGCCGGCAGCGGCCCCGTGGCGGTGCTGCCGCGGCGGTCCTTCGAGCGCTGGGTCGAGGAACGCACCGGTTTCGCGAGCCCCTGGGCCGAATGGCAGATCCAGCTGGCCGGCTCCCTGGCCGAGGCCGTGGAGGGCGTCGTGCTGCGTCAGCGCCGCAAGATTGACGAGCTGACCAGCCTGCTCGCCGAGAAGGAGCGTCTGCTCGAGCATAAGGACCTGCTCACCCGGGAGATCGACCACCGGGTCAAGAACTCCCTGCAGATCGTCTCGGCCTTCCTGCAGATGCAGCGGCGGCAGATCGCCGATGGCGAGGCGCGGCAGGCCTTCGCCGACACCTCGGCTCGGGTGATGAGCGTCGCGCGCGTGCACGACAGCCTGTACCAGGCCGAGCGCTTCGACGAGGTCGATCTCGGTCAGACCATCGAGAGCCTGTGCAACGACTTGGCCGGTCTGGCGGGCGACGGGCACGCCGTCGACCTTTCGGCCGAGCCCGGCCTGATGGTGCCCTACCGCAAGGCGGTGGCGCTCTCGCTGATCGCCACGGAACTCGTCACCAACGCCTTCAAATACGCCGCGAACCCGGCCGGGGTCGGGCGCGTGGAGGTCAGCGTCTCGGCTTCGGGCCCCGGCGAGATCCAGCTCCGGGTCTGTGACGACGGTGCCGGCCTGCCCGACGACTGGGCCGATGCCCGGGCCCGCGGCAAGGGATCGGGCCTCGGCATGAAGCTGATCCGGGCGATGCTCGATCAGATCAACGCCCGGCTCGACGTCGCCAACAATCCTGGCGCCTGTTTCACGATCACCGCGTGACCGCACCCGCCACCAGGGATCACGGCAGCCTGCATGCCCGGCTGCGCGCGGCGACCGACCCGGCGCACCGCGCTCTGGAGGACGGCCTCGACTGGCGGAGCCGGGTGGCGACGCTGCCCGGCTACCGCGCGCTGCTGGCGCGGCTCTACGGGTTCCACGCGGTCTGGGAGCCGGCGATCGGGCGGGGCCTCGCCGACGAGGCGTTCCTCGGGCCGCGCCGCCGCCTCGCCCTCCTGGCCGCCGATCTCGCGCATCTGGGCCTCGCCCCGGAGGCGATCGCGGCGCTCCCAAAGCCGGATCCCCTCGCCCTCGACGGGCCCGCCGCCGCGACGGGCGCGCTCTACGTGCTGGAGGGCTCGACGCTGGGCGGCCAGCTGATCGGCCGGCATATCGCCGGCCTGCACGGTTTCTCCGGCGACGGGCTCGCCTATTACCGGGCCCACGGCGCCGGGGCGGGGGCGATGTGGGCGGCGTTCCGCGCCCGGCTTGAGACCTTCGCGGCGGATCCGGCAGCGGAGGCCGACCTCACCGGGGCGGCCGTGGGGACCTTCGCGGCGATGCGGGCGTGGCTCTGCACCGCGCAGGGGGCGACGGCCGCCGGCTGAGATCGCCCGTTCCCGGGTCGGCGGAGTCGGGCGATCCGCCGGCCGGGTAGGGCGCCCGATCCTACGGGACCTCGGCCAGCAGGCCTTCGACGAACTGCGCCAGGCCGGTGCGGCGCGCGCGCTTGAGCCGCTCGGCCGCCAGGATCCCTTGGAGGGCCTGGAAGGCGTTCTGCAGGTCGTCGTTGACGATGACGTAGTCGTACTCGACCCAGCGCTGGATCTCGGTGCGGGCGTTGGCGAGGCGCTTCTCGATGGTGTCCGCCGAATCCTCGGCCCGGCGCTCCAGGCGCTGGCGCAGCTCGGCCATGCTGGGCGGCAGGATGAAGACCGTCACGACATCCTGGGCGAGCTTGGAGCGCACCTGCCGCGTGCCCTGGTAGTCGATGTCGAAGATCATGTCCCGGCCGGCGCCGAGCACCTTCTCCACCGGCCGGCGGGGCGTCCCGTAGAAATTGCCGTGGACCTCGGCCCATTCGAGCAGGTCGTCGCGGGCGCGCAGGTCATCGAACGCCTCGCGGTCGATGAAATGATAGTGCCGCCCGTCGATCTCGGACGGGCGGCGAGCCCGGGTGGTCACGGAGATCGACAGGTCGAGCGCCCAGGCGGGATCCTGCGCGATCGCCCGCGTCAGCGTGGTCTTGCCGGCCCCGGAGGGCGAGGACAGGATCAGGATCAACCCGCGCCGGGCGATAGGATCGGAGACGCGTCCGGCCTGTTCGGTCATGCGCGTGTCTCCGCGGCGTTTCGCATCCGTGCTCTCACGTCTCGATCCGTCATTCGATGTTCTGGACCTGCTCGCGGAACTGCTCGACCACGGCCTTCAGGTCGAGTCCGATCCGCGACAGGCTGATGTCGTTGGCCTTGGCGCACAGGGTATTGGCCTCGCGGCCGAATTCCTGGGCCAGGAAGTCCAGGCGCCGGCCGATCGCGCCACCGGCCGCCAGCAGATCGCGGGCGCTGGCGACGTGGGCGTGGAGCCGGTCGAGCTCCTCGCGCACATCCGCCTTGGCGGCCAGCAGCATGGCCTCCTGGTGCAGGCGGTCCGGGTCGAGGCCGCTGCCGCCCAGAGCCTCCACGGCGGCCTCCAGCCGGGCGCGCACCGCCTCGGGCCGGCGCGCCGGGTTGTTCTCCGCGGCCTGCGTCAACGCGGCGATCCGGGCGACCTGACCGGTGACGACCTCCTCCAGCTGCCGCCCCTCGGCGCGGCGGGCCTCGACGAGATCCGCCACCAGCCGGACGATGCCCGCGGCGAGGTCCCGGACGAGCACCTCGGTATCCGCCGCCTCGTCCTCGGTCTCGATCACGCCGCGCACGCCGAGCAGCCCATCCAGGGTGGCGGGCGCGACACCGTCGGGGACCGGCACCCGGGCGACCGCTTGCGCGAGGCTCGCCAGGAGGGGCTCGTTGATCCGCACCCGGATGGACGCGTCCGGCTTGGTGAGGGTCAGGGTCAGCTGGCACTGGCCGCGGGCCAGCGTCTTCTGCAGGGCGGTGCGGGCGGTCTCGCCGAGCCCGTCATAGCCGGCCGGGACACGGGTGCGCACGTCGAGGCCGCGCCCGTTGACGCTGCGGACCTCCCAGGCCCATTGCACCGGCCCCGAAGTGCCTGCCGTCCGGGCAAAGCCCGTCATGCTCGCGATCTGGGCCACGTCGACCCCCGTCCTCTCGAAGATCGGGGCCTGTAGCACGGATCTCCCCGCTGGGAAGAGGTCGGTCGATTTGTCCGCGTCCGTGAAAGCGCGGCTTCAGGGCTTTGCGAGAGGATGCGCGGGTGAATGGGAGGGATCGATGATGCGGAGCGCGCGCATCCCGGCTTTCGTCTGGCTCGCAGCCGTCATGCTGGCCGGGCCGGCTTCGCTGGTCCGTGCGGCCGAGGGGCCCGCGAGCCGGGACCGGACCCGGCCGGCGGACAGCCTCCAGGCGCCCAGGGACCACGCGCCTTCCGCGCCCCGCTCGGCTGCCGCCGCGACGCGGGACGGCGCCTCTGGCTGCCAGTCCCGCAGGATCATCGGGACCGGCGCCGGCTTCTGCATGATCAACTGAGCCCGGAAGGGCGGCGCCAGGCCGGGCGCCCGAGGCCGGTCCGGCCTAGCGCCGGCCGCGCGGCGCGGGTGCCGGAGCGCTGAGCGCCGGCACGGTCTTGGGCGAGCCCAGATCGTAGCTGCGGTTCTTCAGGGGATCGAGGCGGGTGCCCTCGGAGGCGTCGAAGGCCCGCGAACTCGGCGTGCCGGTATCGAGGAAGGCCGCGTTCGTGTTGGCCTCGCCGCCCGCGGGCGCGCCGTTCGGCGCGTAGGCCGAGGCGCGGCCCGGCGTGGCCTGATCGGGGCCCGGCTCGACCTTGTCGACGGCGTCCGGCGGGGCCTGGCGGCTCTTCTCCACTGCGCGCCAGCGGGCGACGTTGCGCTGGTGCGCCTCCAGCGAGTCGGCGAAGGCATGGCCGCCGCTGCCATCCGCCACGAAGTAGAGATCCTTGGTCCGGGAGGGATTGGCCACCGCTTCCAGGGCGGCCTTGCCGGGATTGGCGATGGGGCCCGGGGGCAGGCCCTCGATCACGTAGGTGTTGTAGGGCGTCGGCCGGTCGATCTCGGAGCGCAGGATGCCGCGGCCGAGGGTACCCCGGCCGCCCACGAGCCCGTAGACGATCGTCGGATCCGACTGCAGCTTCATCCGCTTGTTGAGGCGGTTGATGAACACGCCCGCCACCCGCGGGCGCTCGTCGGCGCGGCCGGTCTCCTTCTCGACGATCGAGGCCAGGGTGACCATCTCGGCCGGGGTCCGCACCGGCACGTCGGCGCTGCGGCGGAGCCAGATCTGGTTCAGCACCTCGCGCTGCTTGGCCTTCATCAGGTTGACGATCTGCTGACGGGTGGCGCCGCGCTCGAACTTGTAGGTGTCGGGCAGCAGCGAGCCCTCCGGCGGGATCTCGCCGATCTCGCCGGTGAGCACATCGTTGTCGTTGAGCCGGTTCACGATCTGCTCGGAGGTCAGACCCTCCGGGAAGGTGATGGCGTGCTGCACCTGCCGGCCGGTGGCGATCGTGTCGAGCGCGTCGGAGATGCTCGCATGCGCCTTGAACATGTACTCGCCGGCCCGGAGGGGCGGCCGGCCGCCGAAGCGGGCCGCGAATTCGAACAGGCCGGTATGGTCGATCACGCCTTCCCGCTTCAGGGACTCGGCGATCTCGCCGGTCCCGCTATGGGTGGGAATCACCACGACCTTGTCGGCCGCCAGGGGCCCCGGCTCGCGCACCTGCCGCTGGAACAGCGTGATCCCGATCATCGCCGCGATGGCGATGACCACCGCGAAGGTCAGCGCCCCGCTGACGATCCCCACGAGGCCGCTCCGCTCGCGCTCGGGCTTCTCCGGGGGCGGGGGGGCGACGGTCGGCTTGATCGCCTCGCCGGGCGAGCGCGGCGAGAGCCGCTGCGGCAGGCCGGACTCGGCGGTCGGATCCTGCACAGGGGTCTCGGGCGCGGGCGTCTTTGAACGGCGGAAGAACATCGGGATCCTGTCTGGGCCCGCGCGACCCGTCTCGCGCTGCGGGCCGGGATCGGCTGCCCGCAACCGGGTGCGCACGTCGAGCGGAGCAACCCTAGCCGGGTTTGTGGCGAAAATGCCATTTCGCGGCGCCGCGGGGCGCCGATTGTGGCGCTCAGTGCGGCGGCTGACAGGCGGTGCAGAAGAAGGTCGAGCGGTTGGCCTGCACGATGCGGGTGATCGCGCCGCCGCATCCCGGCCGGCTGCAGGGCAGGCCGACGCGGTCGTAGACCCGGAAGGCGTGCTGGAACGCGCCGGCACTGCCATCCGTGTGGGCGTAGTCGCGCAGCGTCGAGCCGCCGGCCGCCACGGCCTCCTCCAGAACCTTCACGATGGCTTTCGCCAGGGCATTGGCCTTGGCGGTCGGCCGTCCGTCGGGCCGGGCCAGGCTCCCGGCCGGCGTCTCCGGGTGCAGCCGGGCCCGGTGCAGGGCCTCGCAGACGTAGATGTTGCCCAAGCCCGCGATGAGACGCTGGTCGAGGAGCGCGGCCTTCAGCGGCGCCACCTTGTGGCGGAACAGCTGCGCGATCACCGCACCCGTCAGCCCGTCGAGGGGCTCGATGCCCATCTTGGCGAAGTGGCGGCAGGCGGCGAGATCCCGGCTGGGGACGAGATCCATGAAGCCGAAGCGCCGGGCATCGTTGTAGGTGACGGTGGCGCCGGTGCTCATCGCCATCACCACGTGGTCGTGCTTGGGCGTGCCCAGCGCGCCCTCGAGGTAGAAATCGCCCGGCGACAGGTTGCTGCCGTCGGGCAGCGCCACGTCGAACCGGCCGCTCATGCCGAGATGCATGATCAGCGTCTCGCCCGAATCGAGATCGGCCGTGAGATACTTCGCCCGGCGCGCCAGGCCCGTCACGGTCCGGCCCTCCAGGCGGGCGGCGAACCGCTCCGGGAACGGGAAGCGCAGGTTGGCCCGGCGCAGGGTGACGCGGCTGAACCGGGCGCCGACCATGGCGGGGGCCAGTCCGCGCCGCACCGTCTCGACCTCGGGAAGCTCCGGCATCTCTCTCGCGGCTGTGCGTGCACGGCGCCTCGCGCGCCGGCTGTGGATATCGGCGGGATCGGCCCGGGCCGCAACCGGGCGGCTCCGCGCGGTTTGCCGCGCAGAGCGCGGACGGAGCGCCGCGAAAGCGGTCCGTCGCGGCTTAGCGCCGTCGCAACCGGACGTAGAGCGCCCCGCCGCCGCCATGGTGTCGGGCGGCCTCCTCGAAGCCGAGGACGATCCCGCGCAGCTCCGGCCCCCGGAGCCAGTGCGGCACGCTCCGGCGCAGCACGCCGCGCTCGGCAAAGGCATCGGCGTATCCCGCGCCGCCCTTGCCGGTGACGACCAGCACGTAGGCATGACCGGCGGCCCGGGCGCGCAGCAGGAAGCCCGTGAGGGCCGCATGGGCCTCGGCCTGAACCATCCCGTGCAGATCGATCCGCGCCTCGATCGCCAGCCGTCCGCGGCGCAGGCCCACCTTGGCGGTCCGCTCCAGACCCGTGGCCGGGGCGTTCCGCTGGGGTGGGGCCTGGTAGGGCGCGGCGGTCGGCGGACGCGGCGCTTCCGGCTGCGGCTTTGGGGGAGACTTGAGCGGAGACTTCGCGCGCGGTCTCTTCGCGGCCGGCGGCGCGCTCGGCTTCAGGATCGGGGCCGTCAGCGCCGGCATGGTGGCGGTCGGCTGCGCCGGGGCGGCGTCCGGCGCCGCCCCTCGACGCTCCGCGGACGACGGACCGGGCTCCGGTCGTTCCAGGGCACGGTGAAGTGGCTGTCTCTTATACACATCTCCGAGCCCCCGAGACAAGAG
>CAXDNE010000304.1:0-8591 GCA_963990595.1 uncultured Methylobacterium sp. | reverse complement strand
GCCGCCGTGCGCACGGCGGCCACGAGGTTGAGCTTGGCATCGGTGGAGAGCGCGCTCATCGGCCGCTGCGAGCCGACCAGCACCACCGGCAGGTCCACCGTCAGGGTCAGGCTAAGGGCGTAGGCGGTCTCCTCCAGGGTGGCGGTGCCATGCCCGATCACGATCCCGGCGAGGTCCGGGTGCTCGGCCGCGAGGCGCTCGCACAGGCCGACCAGGTCGCGCCATTCGGCAAACCCGATCGCCGGGCTCGGAACCGCCCGGAACGGCACCGGGACCATGGCGGCCACCGCCGCCAGTTCCGGCACGGCGTCCAGGATCCCGTCGGCTTCCAGGCGCCGGTCGGTGGCGGTGTAGTCGAGGATATCAAGGGTGTCGCGCCCGAGGGACGAGATCGTCCCGCCCGTGCCGATGAATGCGACCTTGGGCAATCCGGTCCCGTGTCCTGCCGCCATACCGTGCCTCCCGGCCGTGCCCGGCCGCGCGAATGCGATGGCGGTGTGATGCCGCGTCGCGCGGCCAAGGTCGACCCCGCTCGCGCGCAGACGGGCGATGCGCCCGGCGGGAGGCCGCGTCCCGGCCCCGAAGCGCCGGGACGCGGCGCGGCCTCAGCTCCGGAAGTCGAACAGCAGGGCCGGGATGTTGGTGCCCGTGCTGGTGGCGCTCGCCCCATAGCCCGGGCTGACCGACTGGCTGCTCTGGATCTGCTGGATGAAGGTGGACAGCAGGTCGTTCGTCGACATGCTGCCGGAGCTACCCGACGACGTCCCCTCCGTGGCTCTGCCCGCGGCGGCGTCGTTCGGCGGCGGCCCGGGCGGGGGCCCCGGAGGCGGGCCGCCGGCCCCGCCAGGGCCGCCGGCCCCCGACGCGGCGTCGGATGTCTGCGTGCTCTGGCCGTGGCTGGAGAACAGGGTCTTGAGTTCCGTGGCCTGATCGCCGGTCAGGGCGCCGCTGCTGACCTGACCGGAGATCAGATTGTCGAGCCGGTCCTTCAGGGAGGACGGGTCGAGCTGCGCCTGGATCGTGCCACCGCTGCTTGAGGTCGCGCCGGTCCGGTCCGGCGACAGATTCGAATCGATGGCGCTCAGGGCGCTGGTGAGGGCGGTGGCGTCGGTGCTGCTGATCGTGCCGGCAGACAGCTCGCGGCTGATCGTGTCGGACATCCGCGTCTGAGGGGCGTTCTGGGCGGACCATCGCGATGCGGAGAGCTGCGCGGTCGTGGGCGATGCGACGGAACTCATGACGACGCTCGGGGCACGGATCTGCCGGAATCGCCCGGCGGCGGGTCCGTGTGAAAATTACCCACGCGATTCTTAAGGCCGTCTTTCCCGCGCGCCCCGGAGGCGGGGCGTCGATCCGATATCCGCACCCTCCTGGCGATCTGCCCTCCCCGGCCCGTCAGGACGCCGTCATACGCATCGCGGAACGGCCGGCGATGCAGTGGCGAGACGAACGCCGCGATCGCCGGGCGCAAGACGCGCCGTGCGCGCGCCGCGCCGCCCGCATGGGCCGGCGCGCCACCCGGATCCGGCGGGGCCTTCGGCTCGGGGGCGGGCTCGACCGTCCGGGTTCGTCAGACGCCCGCGGCCACGCGCAGCGGCACCATCTCGGCCGGGCGCGCCGCGGGTGCGGCGTGGCTGTACAGGCCGCGATGCTTCGGATGCGGGCTGAGCCGGTCGGTCAGGCCGATCACCGTCTCCGCCGCTCCGAGGAGGAGCGCGCCCTCCGGTGCGAGCTGGGCGGCGAGCCGCGCCAGGACGTCCGACTTCGTCGGCGCGTCGAAATAGATCAGCACGTTGCGGCAGTAGATCACGTCGAACTGGCCGAGCGACGCGAAGCTGTGCAGCAGGTTGAGCTGGCGGTAATCCACCATGCTGCGCAGGCTGTGGGCGATCTGCCACTGCTCGCCGACCTGGGTGAAGTACTTGATCAGCCACTGGACCGGCAGGCCGCGCTGAACCTCGAAATGGCTGTAGAGCCCGAGCTTGGCCTTCTCGATCACCTCGGTGGACAGGTCGGTGGCCACGATCTCGACCTGCCAGCCGGCGAGCCGCGGCGCCGCCTCCTGCAGGAGCATGGCGAGCGAGTAGGGCTCCTGTCCGGTGGACGCCGCCGCGCACCAGATCCGCAGCCGGCGCCGGCTCGCGTTCCGCACCAAGAGGTCCGGCAGGAGCGTGTCGCGGAACAGGTCGAACGGGATCCGGTCGCGGAAGAAGAAGGTCTCATTCGTGGTCATCGCCTCGACCACGGCCCGCTCGATGCCCCCGTTCTGGGCGAGCTTGAGGGCCCCGATGAGATCGCCGAGGCTCGCCAGCCCGAAGCGGCGGCAGACCGGGGTCAGCCGGCTCTCCACGAGGTAGCGCTTCTCCGGGGTCAGCGCGAGCCCGGAGCGCTGCTTCAGGAAGCTGCGCAGGAATTCGAACTCGAGTTCGGTCATGCCGGCTGCCCCGTGATCAGAGCGCGCAGCGCCGTGGCGAGTTCGGGGAGCGGCAGCACGGCTTCGGCGAGGCCGGCCCGCGCGACGCTGCCCGGCATGCCCCAGACGGTGCTGGTGGCCTCGTCCTGGGCGAGGACCGGGCCGCCGGCCTCGGTGAGCGCCCGGGCGCCGTTGGTGCCGTCCGAGCCCATGCCGGTGAGGATCACCGTCGCGGTGGCGGCCCCGAACACGGCCGCCGCGTCCTTGAACAGGACGTCGACCGCGGGGCGGCAGAAATTCACCGGCGGCCCGTCGCTGAGCTTGATGATCGGGCCGCCCGCTCCCGCGGCCAGCCCCATGTGGCGGCCGCCCGGGGCCACGTAGATGCGGCCCGGCTCGACCCGCTCATCCGCCTTGCCCTCGGCGGCCGGGAGGCCGGTGCGGGTGGACAGGTGCTCGGCGAACACCGCCGTGAAGATCGGCGGCATGTGCTGCACGATCAGCACCGGCAGACGCCGGAGGGCGGCCGCGCCGATCCCCTCCAGCATCTCGCCCACCGCCCGCGGCCCGCCCGTGGAGGAGCCGATCAGGAGCGCCCGGGGCTGGGTCCGGTTGCGCACCTTCGGGCGCAGGGTGAAGGGGGTCGCGGGACGGGCCGCGGCCGGCGCCGCCGGATGGGCCGTCGGCGCGGGGATTGCGGCGGTGCCGGCGGCGTGCCCGATCGGGTGCCCCGCCGCGGTGGGAGCCGAGACGGGACGCCGGTTCCGGGCGCGGGCGGAGCCGAAGACCCGGACGCGCTCGATGAGGTCCGCCCGGAACGTGTCCGACGTGGTGACGCCGCGGCTGCTCTCCGGCTTGGCGATGTAGTCCACCGCACCCAGCGCGAGACACTTCAGGGAGATGTCGGCGTTGCGCGTGGTCAGCGTCGACATCATCACGACCTGCACGCTCGGGCTCATCGCGAGCATGCGCGGGAGCGCCGTCGTGCCGTCGAGCTCCGGCATCTCGATGTCGAGCAGGACCACGTCCGGGTCGTGCTTGGCGATCATCTCCAGGGCGATCCGGCCGTTCGAGGCCGTGGCGACGAGCTCGAAGCCCGCCTCGCCGATCCAGCGGGCGACGAGGCCCCGCACCACGGCGGAATCGTCGGCCACCAGCACCCGGATCGCCGTTGCGGACGCGGTCGCGCTCGGGGTGGGTGGCGTGCGCAGCGGGGCGACCGCGGGACTCAGGGCCATGATGCTTGCCTCGGGTGCAGGATCGCGGTTGCAGAATCGTGGACGGCGACGCGTCGATCAGGCCGCGTCGGCGACGAGCCCGACCTGTTCGAGCTTGGCCGTCAGGATGTCGCGGTCGAAGGGCTTCATGATGTACTCGTCCGCCCCCGCGCGGAGAGCCCGCGCGATCGCCCCGACATCGTTCTCGGTGGTGCAGAACAGGACCTTCGGCACTTCGCCGCCCTCGCTCTGACGCAGCGCCTGGAGGAAGGCGTAGCCGTCCATGTTCGGCATGTTCCAATCGAGCAGGATGGCGTCGGGCATGCCGGCCGCGCAGACTTCGAGGGCGGCGTTGCCGTCCTCAGCCTCGCTGACATTCATCCCGAGATCCTCGATGATCCGCCGGGCGACCTTCCGGATCACCGCCGAATCGTCCACCACGAGGCAGGTTGTCTGGTGCGGCGCCTTCATCGCCCTCTCCCTCAAGCCGCCTTGGCGCCGGCAGCCGTGAAGCCGAGGAGCGCGTCCACATCGAGGATCACCAGGAGCCGCCCGTCGAGGCGGTGGACGCAGGTGGCGAGATTGCGGAAACGCGGATCCAGGTTGATCGGGACCGCCTCCCGGCTGTCGGCGCCGAGCTTGAGCACCTCGCCGACGCCATCCACCACGAGCGCGAAGGTCTCGCCGGCCTGCTCCAGGCCGATCGCCATCTTGGGGCTGGCCTTGCTGCCCTCCGCCTCGGCCTCGGCGTCGGGCAGGCCCAGGCGGCGGCGCAGGCTCATGGCCGTGACCACGCGGCCGCGCAGGTTCAGGAGGCCGACGATCTCGGCCGGAGCCAGGGGGACCGGCGTCACGCCCGAGGGGACGAACACGTCGTGGACCCGCTCGATCGCCAGCCCGAACAGGGTCTCGCCGACATAGACCGTGACGTAATCGTCGGTGGCGCCGGTCTCGGCGGCGTTGGCGTTGGCAGCCTGCATCAGAACTCTCCGGATTCGATCGTCAGGGGGCGGGCGGCGCGGAGATCAGGCGGCTTTCGAGACCGCCGTCGCGCCGATCTCGGCGAGCGCCGCGATCAGGCCGCTGCGGTCGAACTTGGCCACCAAGTCGGTGATCGCCAGGGCCCGGGCCCGTTCCACCGCGTCGGCGCCGATCGCCCCGGTGAGGCCGATCACCGGGAGGCCGGCGAACCGCGATTCGCCGCGGCGCATGGCGGCGACGAGGTCGAAGCCGCTGCGGCCCGGCATCTCGAGGTCGGTGACCACCACCTCGATCTGTTGATCGGATTGGAGGGCGGCCAGCGCCGCCTCCGCGCTCGCCGCCGTGACCACCTGATAGCCCGCCGCCTTCAGGACCGGGCTCAGCATGTCGCGGAAGAAGGCCGAATCGTCCACCAGCAGGATCGTCGAGACCTGCTCGGGCCGCTTCAGGCCCCGCGCCCAATCGTCGTAGGCCAGCGGCAGGAAGTGGGCGATGTTGATGATGTCGGTGGCGCGGCCCCGCAGAACCGCCGAGCCGATCAGGTCCGAGCGGTCGGCCGCGATCTCGATGTCGAGGCGCTCCTCGACGATGTCGACGATCTCGTCGACCACGAGGCCCATGGCGCGCTCGCCGTCGGAGAACACCACCAGGGCCTGGGTCCCCTCCGACTTGATGGTGATCGCCGAATCGGCCGGCACCAGGGGCATCAGGCGCCCGCGATACTGGATCAGCGCGCGGCCGCCGAGCCACTCGACCTTGGCGCACTCGATCTCCTCGAGGCGGGTGACCAGCGACAGCGGCACCGCCTTGAAGCTGCCCTGGCCGCCCTTGAACACCAGCAGCGTGGTCTTGGTGTCGGCCACCTCCACCGCCTCGTCGGCGTCGGCATCCGCGTGGCCGCCGCTGCCCTGGACGCCCTGCGCCACCTGCCGGGCCACGCCGTTGGGATCGACGATCAGCACCACGGCGCCGTCGCCCAGGATGGTGTTGCCAGCGAACATCGGGATGTGCCGGAGCTTCACCGACATCGGCTTCACGACGATCTCCTCCGTGTGGAAGACCTCGTCGACGAGGATGCCGAAGCGCTCCCGCCCGACCTGGGCGACCACCACGAAGCCGGCCTGCTCCGCCTCCGCATCCGCGGCCGCCTGGCCGAGCAGGCCGGTCAGCGAGACGATCGGCAGCAGCCGCTCCCGCAGGCGCAGCACCGGCGCGCCGTTGATGCGCTCGACCCGCTGCGCCCCGGCATCGACCCGCACCAGCTCCAGCACCGCCACCTGCGGCAGGGCGAAGCGGTGCTCGCCGGCGCGCACGATCAGGGCGGCGACGATGGCCAGCGTCAGCGGGATCTTGATGGTGAAGGTGGTGCCCCGGCCCGCCGTGGTGGCGATGTCGATCAGGCCGCCGATGGTCTCGATGTTGGTCTTGACTACGTCCATGCCGACGCCGCGGCCCGAGACCGAGGTCACCGCCGCCGCGGTCGAGAAGCCGGCGTGGAAGATGAACTTGGCGACCTGGGCGTCGGTCATCCGCTCGACATCGGCCTGGGCGGCCAGACCCCGCTCCACTGCCTTCTTGCGGATCGCCGCGAGGTTGAGGCCCTTGCCGTCGTCGGCGATCTCGATCGTGATCGTGCCGCCCTCGTGATAGGCGGCGAGCCGGATCGTGCCGCGGGCGGGCTTGCCGGCGGCCACGCGCTCGGCGGTCGATTCGAGGCCGTGATCGGCCGAGTTGCGGACCATGTGGGTCAGCGGGTCCTTGATCACCTCGAGGACCTGCCGATCCAGCTCGGTCTCGTTGCCGACCATCACGAGGTCGATCTGCTTGCCGAGTTCGGCCGAGAGGTCGCGCACGACGCGCGGCAGCTTCTGCCAGGCGTTGCCGATGGGCTGCATGCGCGTCTTCATGACGCCTTCCTGCAGCTCGGCCGTGACGTGCGACAGGCGCTGGAGCGGGACCTTGTAGCTCGAATCCTCGTGCCGGCGGGCGATCTCCAGGAGCTGGTTGCGGGTCAGCACCAGCTCCGAGACCATCGTCATCAGGTGCTCGAGCGTGTCGACATTCACCCGGATCGTCTGGTTCTTGGCGGCCGCAGTCCCCTCACCCTCGGCGGCCTCGGCCTTCTCGGCCCGGACGGTCTCGCCCTTGTCGGCCTCGGCCCGCGGCGGCTCGCTCTTCGATTCGGCCTTCGGCGCGTCGCCCGCGACCGGCGCCGCCGCGGCAGGCGCCGGGGGCGGCGCGAGGAAATCCGACTCGTCCGGCCCCGGGGCCGACAGGAAAGCGGCTTCCAGATCCTCCAGAGACACTTCGCCGGGCTTCAGCTCGCGGACCACCGGATCGGGCAGAACCGGCTCCGGCGGAGGCGGGGGTGCGGCCGCCTGCAAAGGCGCGGCCGGCCCTTCCGACGCGCCTTCAGCCATGCGCTCCAGGGCGGAGATGAGGTCGTCGTCCGAGCCCGACGGCTCCGTGCCGGTGGCCTCCAGGTCGGCCAGAATCGCCTTGAGCCGGTCGAGGGTCAGGAGAATCAGGGTGACCGAAGCCGAGGTGGCGGGCAGCCCGTCGCGGAAGCGGCCCATCAAGGTCTCGGCGGCGTGCGCCAAGGCTTCGAGACGCGGAAGACCGAGAAACCCGCACGTTCCCTTGATCGTATGCACGAGGCGGAAGATGTTCCGCAGAATCGTCTCGTTATTCGGGTCCTGCTCGAACCGGACAAGTTCGGCATCAACCGTGTCGAGATGCTCCCCGCTCTCGGTCAAGAACTCGCGAAGCAGGTCGTCCATAGGCGTTACTCGTTACGCGGAGAAGGTCTCGCGCAACCTACTTACTCGCGCGGGGTTAGGGAAGCGTTTCCGTCCCGGCCCCGCGCCACTGTTTTTCAGAACTTCACGCCAGAGCCGTGTCTGAAGCCTCACCGTCGGAAGCATCCGGCGTCGCGATCATTGCGGGTGCGGCCGTGATCGTCACTTCATCGTCCTGGATGGCGAATCGAACATCCATCGCGGCGGCCCGCGCCACGAGGCCGGCATAGAACGGCAGGATGCCGTGGGCGTCGACGGTCCCGCTCTCGGGGCTGCCGGCCATCAGCTCCTCGACATGGGGGGGGATCCGGGCATGCGAGCCCTTGGCCTTCAGCACGAAGGTGGGCGCCTCGCCGTCGCCCGAGACGACGACGTCGATCACGCCGCCCCGGGGAATCGCCGAGGTCGCGATCATCACGAGGTTGAGGAGCAGCTTGACCTTGTTCTTCGGGAACAGGGCCTGCGGGGCGCTCCAGGTCAGCTTGGTCTTCTCGTCGGAGAACATGCCCTTGGCCACACCCTCGGCGTCGGCGAGGTCGATCGAGGCGCCGGCGGACCCCGCGGCCCCGAAGGCGATCCGGGCGAATTTCAGCCGTGCCGAGGCCTGCCGGGCGCTCTTGCCGATCAGCTCCAGCGCGAAGGTCCGCATCGATTCGTCCTGGTCGTCCTCCAGGACTTCGAGCCCGTTCACGATCGCGCCGACGGGGCTGATCACGTCGTGGCAGACGCGGGAGCAGAGCAGGGCGGCGAGGTCGAGGCCGTCGAGGTTCAGGGTGGGCGAGTTCGGGGAGGACATGCTGCGCTCCGGGCGGGCGGATCTGAGATTCGGACGTCTGCGGGCCGGGGCTCCGCCTGGGGCCGCCGGTTCTCGGCCGCCCGACCCGGCGAGCGACTCGCCTGAAGGACTCCGCACGGCCTGCGGGTCGGACCGGGGGCGACGACCGGTCCGCACGGATAGACGCCACGGTCACCTTTGAAAAGCGTTACCGAAATCGACGGACGGCCCGGCCGGCGCCCGATTCGGGGCCTGCGGCGGCGCCCTGAGCGCGGCGCCGGGCAGGTCCGGGCGGGATCGGATAGGGTGCCGGACCCGTCGCGCCAGGGAGGATGCGGCATGAGACACGTAACCGGAATACCTGTCTCTTATACACATCTGACGCTGCCGACGAAGAGGATAGTGTA
>CAXDNE010000303.1:0-8685 GCA_963990595.1 uncultured Methylobacterium sp. | reverse complement strand
AGATTGCCTCTTGTCTCGTGGGCTCGGAGATGTGTATAAGAGACAGGCGCAGACCCACCCCCTGCGCTACCGCGCCCTGATGCTGTCGATCCTCCATCTCGCCCGCACGCAGCCGGTGCTGCGCACGGCGAGCCTGTCGCAGGCGCTGCTGTTTGCCGGCTTCAACGCCTTCTGGGCGACGCTGGCGCTGCTGGTGGAGGGGCCGCCCTTCGGCCTCACCGCCGCCGGGGCCGGGCTGTTCGGGGTGATCGGCGTCTGCGGCGCCTTCGTGGCGCCCATCTCGGGCCGCTTCACCGACCGGCGGGGGGCGAAGCCCGTGGTGCTCGGCGGCAGCCTGCTGGTCGCCCTCTCCTTCCTGGTGCTCTGGGCGGGGGGCACGTGGTCGCTGATCGCGGTGGCGCTCGGCGTGCTGCTCATCGACATCGGCATGAACGGCGCGCTCATCGCCAACCAGACCCGCGCCTACGCGCTGGTTCCGGGGGCGCGGGGGCGCATCAACACCGTGCTGTTCACGACGCTGTTCGTGTTCGGGGCGCTCGGCGCCTATGCCGGCTCGCAGGCCTTCCTGCTGATCGGCTGGCCGGGGGTCTGCGCGGTGGGCCTCGCCTTCTCGGTCCTGGCCGTGATCGTGGCGGTCCGCGACCCGCACCCGCCCGGGGGGCGGTCTATCTGAGGACCCGCGACAGCCGGCACCAGCTCGCCTTCCCGGCCGGCAGGCCGAAGCGGAGGCGCTCCGGGCGCTCGGCGAAGCGCCGCACCGCGATGCCCGCCGCCGCGAGCCGCCGGTAGAGGTCCGGCCCGTCGGGGAAATCCGCGGTCCGGAACAGGCGGGTGCCGCCGACGATCCGGCCGCCCGCCCGGGCGATCATCCGGTCGAGGCGGGACGCGTCCGCGGCCCGCGCCCGGGCGGCCTCCGCGCGCCAGCCCGCATCCGACAGGGCGGCGGTCCCGATCGCCAGGGCCGGCCCCGACACCGCCCAGGGCCCCAGCGCCGCGGCGATCCGCTCCGCGATCCCCGGATCGGCGACCGCGAAGCCGAGGCGCAGGCCGGCGAGCCCGTAGGTCTTGCCGAAGGAGCGCAGCACCACGAGCCCGGGCATCGCGTGCGGGCACAGGCTCTCCACCGGCTCCAGGTCGGCGAAGGCCTCGTCGGCGACCAGCAGGCCGCCGCGGGCGCGGAGCGCCCCGGCCAGGGCGCGGCGCTCGGCGAGGGGGTGGGTCCGCCCGTCCGGGTTGTTGGGATCGACGATCACCGCCACCCGGGCCTCGCCGACTTCCTCGGGGGCGGCGACCTCGCTGACCGCGTGCCCCGCCCGGCGCCAGGCGGCGGCGTGCTCCCCGTAGGTCGGGCCGATCACCGCCACCCGGGTCGGCGCCAGGAGCCGGGGCAGGGTCTCGATCAGGATCTGGGTCCCGGGGGCCGGCACCACATGGGCGGCATCCGGTGCCCCGTAGGCCGCGGCGGCCGCCGCCCGCAGGGCCCGGACCTCGGCGGCCTCGGGCAGCCGCGTCCAGGCGCTGGCCTCCACCGGCGGCACACGATAGGGGACCGGATTGATCCCCGTCGAGAGGTCGAGCCAGGGCTCCGGCGCGTCGGGAAAGGCCAGTCGCAGCCCGCCGAGATCGCCGCCATGCGCGATCGCGGCGGGCTCACGCGCGGGAACGCTCCACACCGAATGGTCCATCCGCCCGACACGCTCGCCCTCCTCGCCATCGCCCTCGGGATCGAGGCGGTGGCGGGCTATCCGGACGCGCTCTACAGGGCCGTCGGCCACCCTGTCACCTGGATCGGGCGGCTGATCACCGCGCTGGAGCGCGGCCTCAACCGCGGCTCCCCGCGGCGCCGCCGGATCGCGGGCTGCCTCGCGCTGGCGCTCCTCCTCGCCGCGGTCGGCCTGCCGGCGCTCGCCCTGACGGCCCTCGCGGCGCGCGCCGGTCCCCTCCCCGCCCTGCTCATCCTCGGCCTCGCCTGCGCGAGCCTGCCGGCCCAGCGCAGCCTGCACGACCACGTCGCCGCGGTGGAGCGCGCCCTGCGCGAAGGCGGCCTGGAGGCGGGGCGCCGGGCCGTGGCGATGATCGTCGGGCGGGATCCCGACCGCCTCGACGCGGCGGCGGTCTGCCGCGCCGCGATCGAGAGCCTGGCGGAGAACTTTTCCGACGGGATCGTGGCGCCGGCCTTCTGGATCGGCAGCCTCGGCCTGCCGGGGGGCGCCCTCTACAAGGCGATCAACACCGCCGACAGCATGATCGGCCACCGCAGCCCGCGCTACGAGGCCTTCGGCTGGGCGGCGGCCCGGCTCGACGATTGCGTGAACCTGCCGGCCTCGCGGCTCGCGGGCCTGCTGATCGCCGGGGCGGCCGCCCTGCGCGGGGCCGACGCGGCCGGGGCGCTCCGGGCGATGGCCCGCGACGCGCGCCGCCACCGCTCGCCCAATGCCGGCTGGCCCGAATCCGCCATGGCCGGCGCGCTCGGCCTGCGGCTCGCGGGCCCCCGGGTCTATGACGGCACCCTCGTCCCGGACGCCCATATGGGCGACGGCCGGGCCGAGGCCACGGCCGACGATATCGCCCGGGCCCTGGCACTCTACCGCACCGCCTGCGTTCTCCAGATCAGCCTCGTTCTGGCGCTGCTCGCCCTCTCCTTCGTCCTCACCCGCGCGGGCTGATCCCGGCCGGCGCATGGCTCGGCCGCTCCATGCTCTCCCTGTTCGACCTGGCGGCGCTGCTGCTCACCGCGTCGGCGAGCTTCTCCTGGCTGAACCGGCGCTTCCTGCGGCTGCCGCACGCGATCGGCCTTCTCACCATGGGGCTCGCGGCCTCGCTCCTCCTGGTGCTGGTGGACCTCGTCGCGCCGGGGCGCCACCTCTACGACGCGCTGACCGGAACACTGCGGCAGATCGATTTCGCCGACGTGCTGATGAACGGCATGCTGGCCTTCCTGATCTTCGCCGGTGCCCTGAACGTCGACCTCGCGGCCCTGCGCAGGCGGGCGGTGCCGGTGGCGCTGCTGGCCCTCCTCGGCACGCTGATCTCCACCGTCCTGGTGGGCCTCGCCGCCTGGCTGGTCTCCGGATGGCTGGCCGATCTCGGCATCGGCCCGCGCCTCCCCCTGGCCTGGGCCCTGGTCCTCGGCGCGCTGATCAGCCCCACCGATCCGGTCGCCGTGCTCTCGACCCTGCGGGATGTGGCGGTGCCGGCCTCGCTGGAGGCCGAGATGAAGGGCGAGGCGCTGTTCAACGACGGCGTCGGGATCGTCCTGTTCACGCTGCTGCTCCGATTCGCCACCGGCCGTGCGGGCGGGGACGACGCCCTGCCCCAGGCCCTGCGGCTCCTCGCGCAGGAGGCGGGTGGCGGCCTGCTGCTCGGCGTGCTGGCCGGGATGCTGGCCTATCGGATGATGCGGGCCATCGACGATTTCCCGGCCGAGACGCTGATCACCCTGGCGCTGGTCACCGGCTCCTACGCGCTGGCGCAGCGGCTCCATGTCAGCGGGCCGCTGGCGATGGTGGCCGCCGGCCTGATCATCGGCGACCGCGGCCCGCGCTACGCCTTCAGCGCGCGGACCAACACCTATGTCTGCGCCCTGTGGACGCTCATCGACGAGATCCTCAACGCCGTCCTGTTCCTGCTGATCGGCCTGGAGGTGCTGGTGCTCGGCTTCGACGCGGCGCTGCTGCCCTTCGCGCTGGCGCTGATCCCGATCGTCCTGGGCGCCCGGCTGATCGCGATCACGCCGCCGCTGCTGCTGATCCGGTGGGTCGAGGCGCTGACGCCGCGCAACCTGCCGTTCCTGACCTGGGCGGGCATCCGCGGCGGCATCTCGGTGGCCCTGGCCCTGTCGGTGCCGGAGGGGCCGCAGAAACCCGCGCTCCTGGCCGCGACCTACGCGGTGGTGCTGTTCTCGATCCTCGTGCAGGGCGGTACGCTTCAGGCCGTGGCCCGCCGCACCCTGCGGACGGAGCCCTGACGGGGCGGTCGATGGACAGGGCGGAGGGGCCGATGCGCGCGGTGTTCGTGGATGCCAACGAGACGCTGGCGGCGGTGGCGCGGCGGCTCCTGCGGCCGGACGACCCGCCCGTCGCGATCCACGCGGATCCCGGCATCGCCCCGGCCGACCTGCCGGGAATCCTGGCCGGGGCGGAGATCGCGGTGATCGACCACACCGCCCTGCCCCTCGACGTGGCCCGGGCCTGCCCGGACCTGAAGCACGTGGTGTTCCTCGGCACCGGCGCGCGCAGCTACATGGACCCGGAGGCGCTCCGGGACGCGCTCGGCGTGGCGGTCCACACCATCAAGGGCTACGGCGACACGGCGGTCGCCGAATGCGCCTTCGCGCTGATGTGGGCCGCCGCCCGCGGCCTGCCCGAGATGGACCGGGCGATGCGCGCCGGCTCCTGGCTGCGCCGGGAGGCGATCCAGCTCACCGGCAAGACCGTCGGTCTCGTCGGGTTCGGCGGGATCGCGGCCGAGATGGCGCGCCTCTGCCGGGGCGTCGGCATGCGGGTGCTCGCCTGGAACCGGACCCCGAAGGCCCATCCGGGCGTCGCCTTCGTCCCGCTCGAGCGGCTGCTCGCCGAGAGCGACGTGGTCTCGCTCCACCTGCTCCTGACCGACGAGACCCGCGGCTTCCTGTCGGCCGACCGCATCGCCGCGATGAAGCCCGGCGCCCTCCTGGTCAACACCGCCCGGGGCGCGGTGGTCGACGAGGACGCTCTGGTGGCGGCGCTCCGCGCGGGGCGGATCGCGGGGGCCGGGCTCGACGTGTTCACGGTCGAGCCGCTGCCGGCCGGTCACCCGCTGACCAGCCTGCCCAACGTCACCCTCTCGGCGCATTCCGCGTTCCGCACGCCCGAGGCCAGCGACAACCTGATCGGTGCCGCCCTCGACCATTGCCGGCGGATCGCCGCCGGCTGAGGGATCCTCAGTGCTCGGTGCCCGGCATGTTCGGCCGCTCCGCGCCGCCGTGATGGTGGATCAGGTTCGAGCGCGCCGGATCGCCCTTGGCATCGGCGACCTGCTTGCGGGCCGCCGCGGCCAGGAACCAGATGCCGCCGAGCGTCCCGAAGGCGAGGATCAGAAGCGGGTATCCCTGGCTCATCGCGGTGCCCTCCCCGATACAGGTCTGCGATCCTGCATCATTTTGCCGGAAACTCCGGCATGAGGAACCATAACGCAGGAGTCCGGCCCGGGTTCAGGCCGGTCGCGCCGCCGCCGGCGCCGAGCGCCGGGCCGCGTCCCGGCGCAGGGCGGAGAGCACCACGAACATCAGGCCGGCCCCCGCGGCGAGGCAGGCGGCCAGGAACAGCATCGGGACGAGATCGCTGTTGGTCTGGTCGCGGATGAACGGCACGGCGTTCTGCGCGACGAAACCGCCGAGATTGCCCACCGAGTTGATCGCCGCGATCCCGGCCGCCGCCGAGGCGCCGCGCAGGAAGGTCCCGGGCATCGACCAGAAGACCGGCTGGGCCGCGAAGGTCCCGGCCGCCGCCACGCACAGGCAGGCGAACTTCACGGCGTTGCCCGGCAGGATGACGCTGAGCGCCAAGCCCGCCGCCCCGACCAGGGCCGGCCCGACCACGTGCCAGGTCAGGGCGTCGCCCTGCGCCCCCGTGCGGGCGGCGTGGCGCGGGACCCACCACAGGGCGAAGGCCGTGGCCATCCACGGGATGATGTTGAGGAAGCCGTTGGTGAGATTCGAGACACCGAAGCCCTTGACCACGGTGGGCAGCCAGTAGCCGAGGCCGTAGGCGGCGAGCGGCAGGGCGACGTAGACGCCGGCGAGCATCAGCACCCGCCGGTCGAGGAGCGCCGCGAACGGGTTGCCGTGGTCGACATGGCCGCCATCCTCGCGCTCGGTCCGCAGCGTCCGGGCGAGCCAGTCGCGCTGCGCCTGCGACAGCCAGGGCGCGGTCTCGGGCCCGTCCGGCAGGACGAGCAGCACCACCGCGGCCATGGCGATCGCCGGCACGCCGGTGGCCAGGAACACCCATTGCCAGCCCTGGAGGCCGAGGACGCCGTCGAGGCCGAGGAGCGCCCCGCCCACCGCCGCGCCGACCGCGTTGGCGATCGCGCTGGCGATCATGAACCAGCCGACCATGCGGGCCCGGTGGGCCTGCGGGAACCACAGGGTCAGGGCGAACAGCACGCCGGGGAAGAAGCCGGCCTCCGCGACCCCGAGCAGGAAGCGCAGCACGTAGAACATCGCCGTGCCCTGCGTGAAGCCGAGGAGCACCGTGACGAGGCCCCAGGTGATCATGATCCGGGCGAACCAGATCCGCGCCCCGACCCGCTCCAGGAAGACGTTGGCCGGCACCTCGAACAGGAAGTAGCCGAGGAAGAACAGCGAGGCCCCGAGCCCGTAGGCGGTCTCGCTGAGGCCCAGGCTGCCGACCATCTCCAGCTTGGCGTAGGAGACGTTCTGCCGGTCGATATAGGCGATGAGGTAGAGCAGGCCGAGCAGCGGCATCAGCCGCAGGGTCACGGTGCGGACGGTGCTCTCGGCGAGATCCGCGCCGACGGGGGATGGCGTGGGGGGCATGGGGCGTTCCTCCGGGCCGGTGCGGCCCTTCGCGACGGGGCCTGCATTACGCCGAGTAATCCCTGGCCCGGCCCTCGCCTACCGGGCAAGCGCCAGGAGGCGGTCGCAGTCGACATGGGCCGCGATGTGTCGCGCGAGGCCGTCGAGGGCCGCCTCGACCCCGGCCTCGTAGCCCGCGCCCTCCGAGACCGTCCCGAGGCGCGCGAGCCAGGCCGCCCGCTGGGCATCCTGCGCGAACAGGCCGTGCACGTAGGTCCCGGCCACGCGCCCGTCCGCCGAGACCGCCCCGTCGGTGCGTCCGTCGGCGAAGCGCAGCAGCGGCCGGGCCGCATCGGGGCCCGCCGTCGCGCCGATATGCATCTCGTAGCCGGAGAACGGCACGCCGTCGGGCAGGCTCGTGCCGGTGACCGCCGCGAGGCGCTTCTCCGGGGTCATCACGGTGTCGACATCGAGGAGACCGAGGCCCGGCACCGTGCGCGGCGCCCCCTCGATCCCGTGCGGGTCGGCGAGGCTCCGGCCCAGCATCTGGTAGCCGCCGCACAGGCCGAGCACCCGGCCGCCCCGGCGAATATGGGCGCGCAGGTCGATGTCCCAGCCCTCGTCGCGGAACCGGTCGAGATCGTCGATCGTGGTCTTCGAGCCCGGCAGCAGCACGAGGGCGGCCTCGGCGGGGATCGGCGTGCCGGGCCGGACCAGGACCACGGAGATGCCGGGCTCCGCCCGCAGCGGGTCGAGATCGTCGAAATTGGCGATGCGCGGCAGGACCGGCACCGCCACCGTGACGACCCCCGGACCGCACGATTCCGAGCCGGCGAGCCCCAGCACGTCCTCGGCCGGCAGGCGCGCGGCGTCGGGGAAGTGCGGCACGAGGCCGAGCGCCGCCCAGCCGGTGCGCTCGGCGATCAGCCGCATCCCGTCGGCGAACAGGCTCGGATCGCCCCGGAACCGGTTGACGATGAAGCCAGCGATCAGGGCGGCGTCCTCCGGGTCGATCACCGCCCGGGTGCCGACGAGGCTCGCGATCACGCCGCCCCGGTCGATGTCGCCCACCAGCACCACCGGCGTGTCGGTGGCCCGGGCGAAGCCCATATTGGCGATGTCGCCGGTGCGCAGGTTCACCTCGGAGGCGGAGCCCGCGCCCTCGACGAGGACGAGATCGGCCTCGTCGGCGAGGCGTGAGAAACTCTCCAGGACGGCGGGCATCAGCCGGGGCTTCCAGGCCTGGTAGTCGCGCGCCTTCACGGTGGCGACCATCCGGCCCTGCACCACCACCTGGGAGCCGACCTCGCTCTGCGGCTTCAGCAGGACCGGGTTCATGTGGATGGAGGGCGCCACCCGGGCGGCGCGGGCCTGGAGCGCCTGCGCGCGGCCGATCTCGCCGCCATCGGCGGTGACGGCGGCGTTGTTCGACATGTTCTGCGGCTTGAACGGCCGGACCCTCAAGCCCCGCTCCGTGAAGGCGCGCGCGAGTCCCGCCACGATCAGCGACTTGCCGACATCGGAGCCGGTGCCCTGGATCATCAGGGCCTTTGTCCGGGGCGGGCTCAGAACTCGATCCCTTCCTGCGCCTTCACGCCGGCGGCGAAATGGTGCTTGACGCTGCCCATCTCGGTGACGAGGTCGGCGGCCTCGATCAGGGCCGGCTTGGCGTTGCGGCCGGTGACGACGACGTGCAGGTCCGGCCGGCGGCGCGTGAGAGCGGCCAGCACCGCGTCGAGGTCGAGGTAATCGTAGCGGAGCGCGATATTCAGCTCGTCGAGGACGAGGAGGCGGATCGTGGGATCGGCCATCAGCCCCGCGGCGACGTCCCAGGCGTGGCGGCAGGCGGCGATGTCCCGGGCCTTGTCCTGCGTCTCCCAGGTGAACCCTTCGCCGAGCGTGTGCCACGCGACCCGGTCGCCGAAGGCCGCCACCGCGTGGCGCTCGCCCGTGTCCCAGCCGCCCTTGATGAACTGCACCATGCCGACCCGCCAGCCGCGGCCGAGCGCGCGCAGCATCAGGCCGAGGGCGGCCGTGCTCTTGCCCTTGCCGGGGCCGGTATGGACGAGGAGCAGGCCCTTCTCGAGGGTTTTCTCCGCCACCTCGGCGTCCTGCACGGCCTTGCGCTTCTCCATCTTGGCGCGGTGGCGGCTCGCGTCGTCGCTCAT
>CAXDNE010000302.1:0-8705 GCA_963990595.1 uncultured Methylobacterium sp. | reverse complement strand
TACACTATCCTCTTCGTCGGCAGCGTCAGATGTGTATAAGAGACAGCGTGTATGCGCACGGCGCGCCCCCGAGACACCCTTGGAGGCAGGGGCGCGCCGGGAAGGATGTGGCCGTCCGCCAGGGGCGGCCTTTTCGTTTTCCGGCTCCAGCAATCGTTAAGGATCACGCCATGAGCGCTGTGAAGACGCTTGAGGCCGTGGCACGCGACCGGGTCGGCAAGGGGGCCGCCCGGGCCGTTCGTCGCCAGGGCCAGATTCCCGCCGTCATCTACGGGGGCGGCCAGCCGCCGCAATCCATCGCGGTCGACCTCATCCGCACCCGCACCCTGATCTACGCCGGCGGCTTCAAGACCACGCTGTTCGAGATCGAGGCCGGCGGCAAGAAGATCCGCGCGATCCCGCGCGACTTCCAGCTCGACCCGGTGACCGGCGTGCCGCTGCACGTCGACTTCCTGCGCGTCGTCTCGGGCCAGACCGTCACGGTCGAGGTGCCGGTGCACTTCGTCAACGAGGACGCGGCCCCCGGCATCAAGAAGCTCGGCGGCACCCTCAACATCGTCGCCCACACCCTGACCCTCGACGTCGCCCCGGATCAGATCCCGGACGCGATCGAGGTCGACCTCACCGGCCGCCAGATCGGCGACGTGATCCACGTCTCCGACATCAAGATCCCGGCCGGCACCCATACCGGCGAGCCCACCGATCCGGTGGCCAACATCGTGCCGCCGACCGTGCTCGGCGCCGATGTGGAGGCCGAGGAGGCCGCCATCGCCGAGGCGCAGTCGACCGAGGCCGCCGAGGAGAAGGCCGAGGCGTCCGAGGACGAGAAGAAGGAGGGCGAGGAGGCCTGAGCCTCGTCGCACCGTCGATCCGATCCCGAGAGCCCCGGCCCTGCCGGGGCTCTCTTCGTTTCAGGGTCTGTCAGGGATAGAGCCGCGCCCGGCTCCAGCCGTCGCCGGCCCGGGTGAAGCGGACCCGGTCGTGCAGGCGGAAATCGCCGTTCTGCCAGAACTCGATCGTCACCGGCTCGATCCGGAACCCGGTCCAGTGCGCGGGCCGCGGGATCGGCCCGTCCCCGTAGCGTTCGGAGAGCTCCGTCACGGCCTTCATCAGGGTGGCGCGGTCCGCGAGCGGGCGCGATTGCTGGCTGGCGATGGCGCCGAGGCGGCTCTCCCGGCGCCGGCTCGCGAAATAGGCATCCGCCTCCTCCGGCGTCACCGGCGAGACCGCCCCCCGGGCGCGCACCTGCCGACGCAGGCTCTTCCAGTACAGAACCAGGGCCGCCTGCGGGTTCTGCGCCAGTTCCTCGCCCTTGGCGGAGTGCGCGTTGGTGTAGAACACGAAGCCGCGAGCGTCGAAGCCCTTCAAGAGCACCACCCGCACGTCGGGCAGCCCGTCGGACCCCGCGGTGGCGAGGGCCATCGCGTTCGGATCCTCGGGCTCGGCGGCCTCGGCCTCCTTCATCCAGGCGGAAAACAGAGCGACCGGATCATCGCTCAGCGTGAAGTCCGCGCGCGTCGGGTCATCGGTCCTTAACTGATCCACGCCATGACTCCTGCCTGCCGCGTCCAGGGCCTGAGGGGGCACCGACATCGGCATGTTCGGTCGAGCGGAAAGCCCGTCGTGAGTCAGGTGTAATGCGGCGATGCGCGTGTAAAGAGCCAAGCCGACGGTCGCATGTCCTCGCGTCCCTTTCGGCCCTGTCGTTGACCATGGCCCTGTGCGGCTGCAGCCAGCCGGTGCTCGTGTTCCGCGGCGAGACCGCGGAGGCGCCGCGCACGGTCGAGGAGCCCGCCGTCACCGGCAGCATCGAGAAACGGCCCGTGAGCTTCGGGGACGACCTTGCCGAGGAGGATTGGCGGCGCGCCCGGGCGGCCCTGACCGTCGCGCTGGATCCCCAGGGCAACGGGCGCCCGGTCAAATGGGACAATCCGGAGACCGGCCTGCACGGGGCGATCAATCCGACGGGCCTGCCCTACGTCGCCGAGGACCTGATCTGCCGGAACTTCCTGGCCTCCGTCATCGGGCCGGGCCGCAGCCGGTTCGTCCGCGGCACCGGGTGCAAACCCTCGGGCGGCCAGTGGACCCTCAAGCGCGTGCGCACCGCGACGAAATCCGAACGCTCCTGACACCGTTCCGGTGTCGGGCATCCGCGATACGGGCACCGGCGGGCCTCACGCCTCCCGGCAGCCCGAGAGCCTCCGGCCTGACTGCAGCAGGCCGGAGGCTCCAGGTCCTTGCCACACCCCGGATTTCTTCGACGAACCGGCATCCGCTTCGTCGGACTGCGCCCTAGTAGGGGCGGCCGTAATAGGGCCGCATGCGCAGGTGCGGCTGGGCCAGGGGCGGACGGGCGTAGCGGGCGGCCGCCTCCGGGTCGTAGGCCCGGATGTACGGGTCGAGGGCCGGGTCGCGGTAATTGCCGTTGTTGACCCCCGCCGAGCGGTCGTTGCCGCTGAGCGCCGCGTAGGGCGAGAGCCCGCTGCCGCTGTCGCCGCCGCCCCCGCCGCCTCCGAAGGCGAAAGCCGCGCCCGGGACGGCGACGAGGAGCATCGCCGCGAGCGGCACCGTCAGCGTCTTGCGCATCATGTCCTGCCTCCACATCACATCTTCGGTAGCGAACGGCCTAGCCGATAGGGGGTTCCCGGGCGAGGCGCCGACCGCCGCGCGACACGGTATCACGGTCCTGTAACGCCGGTTTACCGAGACACGAGAAACCCGACGATTCTCGATTACGTCAGCAGAAATCCTTCGGCATGACAGACCTCTGCCGGTAGACAGCCCGCTGCTCTTGCTTGATCGTGCCGTCGAGCAACAGCTTTCGAGCCCGCGACGACCGGATTGACGGTGCCGGCGGGCGCTTTCAGGATCCTGGCCGCCGTGAGCGTCTTGACGGAATCCGGCACGCCGGGCGCGAGGCTTTCCTGCTGATGGAGCGGACGATCGGCGGCGCGGACCGGCCTGCGGCCGGCGGCGGCCGGTCCCCGGCTTGGCCGGGTGCGCGGACATCCGCGCCCCGCCCCGTCGTGCGGACGGTCACCGTGCGGCTGAATCGCCGGTCCCTGCGCGGCTGGCACCTCCGCCTCCTCGACCGGCTCGGGCAGCGGCCCGACCGTCGGATCCGGATCGCCTGGACCGAGGATCCGGGCGGCCTGCCCCCGAACGCCGAGCTGCTGTTCCGGTTGGAAGCCGCGATCCACGGATTGTCCCGTCCGGGCCTCGCGACCGCGGCCGAGCCGGTCGCCCTCGCCGCCTACGAGACCGAGCCCGCGGGCGGCGAGGGTGAGATCATCCTCGACCTCTCGGGGATGGCTCCGAGGACGGCTGCGGCTCACGCCTCCGCGGCGACGTGGCGGCTCGATTTCGACGGGCTGCCGGGCGAGGCGGGCCTCCTGACCGCTCTCTTCGCCGGGCGGGCTCCGGTGGCGGCGCTGCGCACGTCGGACGGCGCCCCCGTGGCGGTCGGGCGCCTCGGCGCCGAGTCGCACACCGTGATGCTCGCCGCGTTCGAGGATTACCTCGCGCGGACCATCACGCTGATCGCGGGCGCCCTCGACGGCGCCCCCTCGACGACGCTTCCGGACGGTGCCGAGGCGCCGCTGCAACCCGGAAGCCCCTTCGATCTCAGCGGCCTGGGCGCCGGCCGGCGCGCCGCCGAAGGGGTCGCCCGGCAGATCGCCCGCAGGCTCTACGCCCTCTGCTTCCACAAGCCGCAATGGCGGGTCGGCTGGCGGCGGCTCCTCGGCCCCGACCTCATCGACCTGCGCCGCCATCCGGAGGGCGGGTGGATCGATCTGCCCGACGACGGGCGCCGCTTCTACGCCGATCCCGTCGCGATCGCCCGCGACGGTGCGGTGACCCTGTTCGTCGAGGAGTTCGACTATCGGCGCGGCAAGGGGGTGATCTCCGCGGTGCGCTTCGATGCCGGCGGCCCGCAGGGGCGTCCGGAACCCGTTCTGGAACTCGAGACCCATCTCTCCTACCCGTTCGTGTTCGAGGCGGACGGGCAGGTCTGGATGATCCCGGAATCCCACGCCTCGGGAACGATCGACCTCTACCGGGCCACCGCCTTCCCGGGCGGCTGGGTCCACGAGGCGGTGCTGGTGGACGGGGTCGTGGCGAGCGACGCGACGCTGCTGCGCCACGGTGGCCGCTGGTGGCTGTTCGCCACGGTCCGGGCCGGCGGGGGCAGCTACTCCGACACCCTGCATCTCTGGCACGCGCCGGACTTCCGGGGGCCCTGGACGCCCCACCGGTGCAACCCGGTCCTGATCGATGTCGGCTCGGCCCGCGCCGCCGGCCCGATCGTGGCGCGGGGCGGCGCCCTGATCCGGCCGGTGCAGGATTGCCGCGGGGGATACGGCGCGGCCCTCGGCCTCGCCCGGATCCTGCGCCTCGACGAGGATGGCTACGCGCAGCGGGTCGAGACGCGCCTCGGGCCCGGAGCCGCTTGGCCCGGCTCGCGCCTGCACATGCTGAGCGCGGCCGGCGGCTTCGAGTTCATCGACGGCTCGCGGCGGGCCCGACCGCGCCTGCTGGGCTGAGCGCTTGGTCCGATCGCGCCCGGCGGCGCGATGCCCGCGGGTGCCGAACGGCACCCACCCCCGGCTCGCATCCCGGCGCCGCCCGCGCTAAGCGGGAACGCCACATGCGCGAACCTCAAGAAGAACCGCCGGGACGATCTTCATGGCGAGCCCCGTCGAACATGCGAGCTTCCTGCCGCCGGTCCTGACCTTCCTGTCGGCGGCCGTGATCGGCGTCCCGGTCTTCCGTCTGATCGGACAGAGCGCCGTGCTCGGCTATCTCGTGGCCGGCGTGCTGATCGGGCCCTCCGGCCTGTCGCTGATCGCCGAGCCCGAGACCGCCGCGAGCGTCGCCGAGATCGGCGTGGTGCTGCTGCTCTTCATCGTCGGCCTGGAGCTGCACCTGTCGCAGCTCGTCTCGATGCGGCGCGACATCTTCGGCCTCGGGACGGCGCAGCTCGTCGTCTGCGCGCTGGTGCTCGGCGGCGCCGGCGTGCTGGCGGGCCTGAGCGTCGGCGCCGCTGCGGTGATCGGCATCGCGCTGGCCCTCTCGGCGACCGCCGTGGCGCTGCAGCTGCTGGAGGAGCGCGGCGATCTCGGCAGCGCCTACGGGGGGCGCGCCTTCGCGGTGCTGCTGTTTCAGGACCTCTCGGTGGTGGGCATCCTGGCGCTGATGCCGCTGCTGGCCTCCGCCGGAGAGGCGACCGACGTGTCCTGGCTCGGTGAGGCGGCGGCCTCCACCGGTAAGGCGCTCGCCGCGATCCTCACGGTGGTGCTGGTCGGCCGCTACGGCCTGAATCCGTTCTTCCGGCTGCTCGCGGCGAGCGGCGCCCGCGAGGTGATGACCGCCGCCGCGCTGCTGGTGGTGCTCGGCACGGCGCTGCTCATGGAGCAGGTCGGCCTGTCGATGGCCATGGGCGCGTTCCTCGCCGGGATCCTGCTCGCCGAGTCGAATTTCCGCCACCAGCTCGAGGCCGATATCGAGCCGTTCCGCGGCATGCTGCTCGGCCTGTTCTTCATGAGCGTCGGCATGTCGATCGACGGCACCCTCGTGCGCGAGGTCTGGCCGGCGCTGTTCGGGGCGACGCTGGCGGCGATCCTCGTCAAGGTCGCCCTCGTGGCCGGCCTGTTCCGGCTGTTCGGCTCGGACAATCTCGGAGCGCTCCGGGGCGCGGCCGTGCTGGCACCGGCGGGCGAGTTCGCCTTCGTGCTGCTGCCGCAGGCCGAGGATCTCGGTCTCACCGGCGCCACGGCGACGCGCTTCGCGGTGGCGCTGGCCGCGCTGACCATGCTGATCGGGCCGATCGCCGCCAAGGGTCTCGACAAGCTGATCGAGCGGCGCACGGCGCAGAGCACCCGCGCGCTGGAGGAACCCGCCTCCGAACTCGCCGAGAGCGGCGATGCCCGGGTTCTGGTGATCGGCTTCGGGCGGTTCGGACAGGTGCTGACGCAGGTGCTGCTGGCCGAGGGCATCCCCGTCACGGTGATCGACAAGGATGTGGAGCAGCTGCGCGCCGCCTCGCGCTTCGGATTCCGCATCTATTACGGCGACGGCACAAGGCTCGATGTGCTCCGCGCGGCCGGGATCGGGCGGGTCGAGCTGGTCTGCATCTGCGTCGACGATCGCGAGGGCGCCCTGAAGATCGTCGACATCGTCCACGAGGAATTCTCGAGCGTGCGCACCTTCGTGCGCGCCTACGACCGCCTGCACGCCGTCGAGCTGATGAACCGGGACGTGGATTACCAGATCCGCGAGACCGCCGAATCCGCCCTCGCCTTCGGTCGGGCGGCGCTGGAGGGCCTCGGCCTCTCGCCGGAGGCGGCCGCCGCCCGGTCCGACGACGTGCGCAAGCGCGACATCGCCCGTCTCGTCCTGCAGCAGGCGGGCGCCCTGCCGGACGGGTCGAGCTGGATGCGCGGGGCCGCGGCGGGGTTGAAGCCCGAGCCGCTCACCGTCCCCGTCCGGCCCGCCCGCGCGCTCAGCACCGAGACCCGCGACCTCGTGGGCAGCGACCGGCGCGAGGCGGCCGAGCGCCTCCTGGAGAAGCCCGCGCTCGCCCCGCAGGAGGCCGAGGCCGCGGAGGCGGAGGGCGATCCGGATTCCGAGCTCGAAACGGAAGGCAGCGTCCGGGATGCGTGACGGCCCGGATGTCTGAGGCTCTGCCCGCGGCCGGGACGGGCCGCTTCGTCACCGGTTCGATCCTCCGGCACGTGGTCGTGATGGCGGCCACCGGCTCGGTCGGCCTGATGGCGATCTTCGTCGTCGACCTGCTGTCGCTGTTCTACGTCTCGCGGCTCGGCGACCCGAACCTCACCGCGGCGGTCGGCTTCGCGGGGATCGTGCAGTTCTTCGCCACGGCGGTGAATATCGGCCTGATGATCGCCGCCGGCGCCCTGGTAGGCCGGGCGGTGGGGGCGCGCGAGCCGGCGGCGGCGCGCCGCCTCGCGACCTCCGCGCTCGCCCTGGGCAGCCTCCTGGGCGCCGTCATCGCGGCGGTGATCGCCCTCGGCGCCGGCCCGCTCCTGGCGCTGATCGGCGCGCGGGGTGAGGCGCTGCGGGTCGCCGTGCTGTTCCTCCACATCACCCTGCCGTCGAACCTGCTGCTCGCCGCCGGCATGCTGTTCACCGGCCTGCTGCGCGCGGTCGGCGAGGCGCGGCAGGCCATGCTGGTCACGCTGGCGGGCGCCCTGGTCACGGCCGCCCTCGATCCGCTTCTGATCTTCGGGGCCGGCCTCGGCGTGGAGGGCGCGGCGATCACGGTCTGCCTGGCGCGCGCCACCTTCGTGGCGGTGGGCATCCGCGGCGTCGCCCGACACGGGCTGCTCGGAATGCCGCGCCTCGCCGACCTGCCCGCCGACGCGGCCGCCCTGTCGGGCGTCGCCGGGCCGGCCATCCTCACCAATCTCGCCCCCTCGGTGGCGAGCGCCTTCCTGGCGCGTCTGTTTGCCGGCTACGGCTCGGACGCGGTCGCGGCCGCTTCGGTGATCGACCGCCTGACGCCGGTGGCGTTCGGGGGTCTCTTCGCTCTGTCGGGGGCGATCGGCCCGATCCTCGCGCAGAACTGGGGGGCAGGCCGGTTCGACCGGATGCGCAGCGTGCTGCGGGACTCGGTGCGGGTGACGCTCGCCTACGCGGTCTCGGTCTGGCTCCTCCTGGCGCTCGCCCACGGGTCCCTCGCCGCCCTGTTCGGCCTGACCGGCGTCGCGGCCGAGCTGTTCGGCTTCTTCTGCCTCGTCGGCGGCGCGATCTGGTTCTTCAACGGGCTCCTGTTCCTGGGCAATGCCGCCTTCAACAATCTCGGCTTCCCGCTGCGCTCGACCCTGCTCAACTGGGGCCGGGCGACGCTCGGCACCATGCCGCCGGCGATGCTGGGCGCGGCGCTCTACGGCCCCCGCGGCGTGGTGGCGGGCATGGGGGTCGGCTCGCTGATCTTCGGGGTGCTCGGCATCCTGCTCGCCCGCCGGACCGTGGACCGGCTCGAGGGGACGGGGCCGCGGATCCGGGCGCCCGAGATGGCGCCGGAGGCGCCCCTGCGGGCCGCGCCGCTGCCGGTCGGCCACGCCCATCCGGGTCCGGTGAGCTGAGGCGGCCGCTCATCCATTCGGGTGCGGAGCGGCGAAATCACGATCCCATCCACTGGACCGAAGCCGCCATGCGCAAAGTTCCGCGCGCGGGAACTGGTATTTCCCTGCGCAAAGGATCACGATGTGGCGTCCCGGCCGATCCGGCCGGGACAGGATCGAGGCGTCATGTTCAACCCGCTCGAGATGTTCCAGGCTCAGGGCGAGGCCGGGCTCCAGGCCATGGCTCAGCAATTCGGCCTGACGACCGAGCAGACGGCCCGCGCCTTCGAGGCGCTGATGCCGGCCCTGACGCTCGGCCTCCAGCGCAGCGTCGGCATGGACCCGAGCAACTTCGCGCGGATGTTCGGCCTGCCCGAGGCGCCCCGGCCGGCCGCACCGCAGGGCTTCGACGCGCTCAGCCAGATGTTCGGCTCGGCCCAGCTGATGCAGGCGGTGCTGCGGCAGGCCTCGGCCACGAGCGGCGTCGGCGCGCAGGTCCTGCGCCAGATGCTGCCCATGATGGCGGGCGCCGTGGTGGCGAGCATCGTCCACGTGATGCTGAACCAGCCCCTCGCCGAGGCCGCGCAGGCGCGGCCCGCTCCCCCGCCGGTCCCCTTC
>CAXDNE010000301.1:0-8953 GCA_963990595.1 uncultured Methylobacterium sp. | reverse complement strand
GCGGTGGTGTGGGCGGGCGAGCTGCCCGTCATGTCGCTGTCGCTGGCCGTGAGCTTCGCGCTCTACGGGCTCGCCCGGAAGATCGCGGGAGTCGATGCCCTGGTCGGCTTCCTGACCGAGACGCTGCTGCTCCTGCCGGCCGCGATCGTGTGGCTCGTCCTGACCCCCGAGCCGTTCCTGCCGGCCGAGCCGGGCAATCTCGCGCTCCTGATGCTCACGGGGCTCACCACCGCCCTGCCGCTGATCTGGTTCGCCGCCGCGGCGGTGCGGCTGCGGCTCACCACCCTGGGCTTGCTGCAATACGTCGCCCCGACCTGCCTGCTCGGCCTGAGCGTGCTGGCCTTCGGCGAGCGCGTGGAACCGCCGCGCGCCCTGATGCTCGCCCTGATCTGGGTCGCGCTCGCCCTCTACACGGCCGATGCCCTGCGGGTCCGGCGGATGCCGGCCGCGGCCCCGGTGGCGTCGGATCCGGACGCGATGCGTGTATAAGGAATACTGAGAGGCCGCCGCGGGGCGGATGCCGGGACATCATCGGGTCGATGAGCGAAACTGAGGGCGGCGCGCAGGCCGTCACGGAGGCCGACTACAGGATTCTCGCCGAGACGCTGCCGCAGCTCGCCTGGATCGCCGAGGCCGACGGCACCATCATCTGGTACAACCAGCGCTGGTATGATTATACCGGCACAACCATCGACGAGATGCGCGGCTGGGGCTGGCGCACCGTCCACCATCCCGACCATGTGACGGCGGTCACCGAGCGCTATCAGGCCGCGATCGCCCTCGGGCGCTCCTGGGAGGACACGTTCCCCCTGCGCGGGCGGGACGGAATCTACCGCTGGTTCCTGTCGAAGGCGCTGCCGCACCGGGACGCCTCCGGCCGCATCCTGCGCTGGTATGGGACCAACACCGACATCACCGGCCGGCGTGCCGTCGAGGAGCGTCTGCGCCATTCCGAACAACGGTTCCGGGCGCTGGTGGACGCCTCCGCGGCAGTGATCTGGAATACCGACGCGGCCGGCGAGCTGACGCCGCCGCAGGTCCGCTGGAGCACCTATACCGGCCAGACCGAGGAGGCCTACCAGGGCTGGGGCTGGTTGGACGCGGTCCATCCCGACGACCGGGGCCATGCCGCCGATACCTGGGCGGCCTGCGTGGAATCGCGCGAGACCTACGAGGTCGAGTATCGCCTGCGCCGCCATGACGGCGCGTGGCGGGCCATGGAGGTGCGCGGCGTGCCGGTCCTCGCCGAGGACGGGACCCTGCGCGAGTGGGTCGGCACCTGCGTCGACGTCACCGAGCGCAAGGAGGCCGAGGAGGCGGTGGAGCGCGCCCGGCAGGCGGCCGAGGCGGCCAACCGCGCCAAGAGCCAGTTCATCGCCAATATGAGCCACGAGCTGCGCACCCCGCTCTCGGCGGTGATCGGCTATTCCGAGATGCTCGGCGAGGAGCTGGAGGATATCGGCCAGGCCGCCCTCCTGCCGGACCTGCGCAAGATCGAGGCGGCGGCGCGCCACCTGCTGTCGCTGATCAACGACGTGCTCGACATCTCGAAGATCGAGGCCGGCCGTATGACCGCCTCGGCCGAGACGTTCACGGTGGCGGATCTGCTCCGGGACGTGTGCGACTCCACCGGTTCCCTCACGGAGAAGAAGGGCAACCGCTTCGTCCTCGACGCGGGCGCGGCGGAGGGCGCCGATCTGGGGTCGATGCACCAGGACCAGACCAAGATCCGCCAGTGCCTCGTCAACCTGATCGGCAACGCCGCGAAGTTCACCGAGAAGGGGACCATCACCCTGTCGGTCCGCCGTCACCGGGAAGACACGGCGGACTGGCTGTCCTTCGCGGTCCAGGACACCGGCATCGGCATGAGCGAGGCGCAGATCGGGCGCCTGTTCGAGCGCTTCGTCCAGGCCGACGATTCCACCACGCGCCAGTTCGGCGGCACGGGCCTCGGGCTCGCCATCACCCGGGCCTTCTGCCGGACCATGGGCGGCGACATCGCGGTCGCCAGCACCCCGGGGACGGGCTCGACCTTCACGATCCGCCTGCCCGCGACGCTCGTGCCGGAGGAGACAGCCCTGGCCGAGGCCGAGGCCCATCCCTCGCCCGTGGAGCCGCACGAGCAGCACGAGACGGTGCTGCTGGTGGACGACGATCCGGCCGCCCGCGAGCTGCTCCAGCGCTTCCTGGAGCGCGAGGGCTTCCATGTCCGCAGCGCCAACGATGGCCGCGCCGGCCTGACCCTGGCCCGGGCCCTGAAGCCGCGGGCGATCCTGCTCGACGTCGAGATGCCCCGCATGGACGGCTGGGCGGTGCTCCACGCGGTGCGCAACGATCCCGACCTCGCCGGGACGCCGGTGATCATGACCTCGGTGGTGGCCGAGCAGGGCCTCGGCCAGGCGCTCGGCGCCACCGACTACTTCGTCAAGCCGATCGACTGGGACCGGCTCAAGGGCCTGATGGAGCGCTACCGGCCTGAGGCGCCGAACGAGGCGCGGATCCTCGTGGTCGACGACGATGCGGATGCCCGCGAGCGCCTGCGCCGGTCGCTGGGCCGGGAGGGCTGGACCGTCGACGAGGCGGAGAACGGCCGGATCGCCCTGGAGCGGATCAGCCAGGCCCGCCCGAGCTTGGTCCTGCTGGATCTGATGATGCCCGAGATGGACGGGTTCGGCTTCCTGCGGGCGCTGCGCGCTCGCCCCGACGGCGACGTGCCCGTGGTGGTGCTGACCGCCAAGGAGATTACAACGGCCGAGAAGGAGAGCCTGAACGTCCAGGCCGACCGGGTGATCGCCAAGGGCTCCATGAGCCTCGCCGAGATCGGGCGACAGCTGCGCCTGCTCTACGCGCGCTCGGCGAGCGAGCCGGTGCCGGGACGGCTGCAGGGCCTGATCGAGCGACTCGCAGAGAAGGATACGGGGGACAGACCATGAGCGACGACGGGATCGATCCGGACAAGGCGGTGGCGATCCGCCTCCGGGCGCGGCTGGCGGTGGTGGAGCGGGCGGCGTGGTTCGGCCTCGTCCACGCCATGAAGACGCGGCCCGACGAGACCGAGGCCTACATCGCCTCGGAGCGGGCGCGCTGCACGGAAGGGTTCGGCAGCGGCGCCTGGGCCAAGGACCTCACCGACGCGGAGCGGACGATGCTCGCCAAGGAGGTGGATGCCGGGCTGGCGCAGCTCATCGAGGATGCGCGCGGGGAGGTGTAAGCGTAGCGCACCGTAGACACGGAGAAGATCTTCCGGAAGCCTGGCCAAGTCTCCCAGGTGATTCTCTGTGGAACTGGTCCAGGCCGGATGAGCCGATCCTGCCCGTCAATTTCGCCATCTCTCCAGCGGCCTGGGCGGAGATCGCCGACGTACGGCACTTGTCCGACCAGCGGTCCGACGACAAGGCCGCCGTTCTGATGATCGGCTGGGGCAAGACCATCTTGAATGATGGCCGATCCTGGAGCCATGTTGTCGTGAGTTTCTACGGAAAATCACAACGCCATCAAATCGATCATCGCGCTCAATTCGTGAATGGAACCGAAGTGATCTTTTTCACGACCCCGGAACATCATCACCCGTCCGAAGGCGAAATCGTAGATTTCGAGCGAGATAAAGGATTTTTTCTGACGCCGAAATAGAAGGGTCCGCGCTGACACCTTTCGCAGCCGTGCTTCAAATTGGGCCCGCCGGCAAATCTCTTGAACCGACACAGGTTCGGCCCAGCACGCGTTGCCCAGGCTGCGCATGACCTCTCCCGGGCTGGCGCCGCCAAAGCGGGCGGCGCCAGGATCGTCACTCAGCGATGGCAGAAGCCGCGCGGGCCGCGATAGAGGCCGGGCGGGCAGCCGCGGGGCGCGCCGGTCATCGCGCGGCGAATGGCACCGCGCGGCCCGCGATTAAGGCGGCAGCCGCCATACGGTCCGCGATGCGCCCCGAAACCGCAGCCGCCGCGGACGAGCACGATCGAAGCCTCCCCACCGGAGAGGGGCGTCACAGGCATCGCCTGCGCTCCGCCGGCAAAGAGCGCGACGGAGGCGGCGATGATCAGGCCGGTGAGTCTCATGAGGATTCCTCTGGATTAGATCGGGTCGCAGCCCGGCGCTGACCGGGCCGCGCCACGGCCTTGGGCCGCGGCCGAAGGCCGTAAACCCCGGTCTCACCACATTGTTCCGCGTGCGGCCGTCCCGTTCCGCCGATCAGGCGCCGAACCGGTCGATCCAGGCCGGCGGCAGACCCGTCCAGGCCAGCGGCGGCGCCACCGCGTGACCCGGCAGGCGCCGCGCCGAGAACACCCCCCGCGCCACCGCCCGCGCCAACACCCGCGCGGCGGCATCACCCAGCCGCGCGAGATCCGCCACCGGGTCGGCCAGCGGCACGGCGCCGGTGGCCACCGCGAAGACGAGATCGCCGTCGAGGGGCGTGTGAGCCGGCACGAGGGCGCGGGCGAGACCGTCCTGGGCCGCCACCGCGAGGCGGCGGCACTGCGCCTTCGTGAGCACCGCATCGGTCGCCACCACGGCGAGCGTCGTGGCGGCGCCCGGCAGCGCCCGGGCCGGGAAGGCGAGGGCGTCTTCCGGCACCCGGGCCGGAGCGCCGAGACCGCCGAACTCGGCGCCCTCCTCGAACGGCGCGGCCCAGAAATGCGGCCCGTCGCCGATCGTCGCGTTGCCGAAGGCGTTCACCGCCACGAGCGCGCCGACCCGGAAGCCGGTGCCCGCCACGAGGGCCGAGGCCGAGCCGATCCCGCCCTTCAGGCGCCCGGTGCGCGCGCCGGTCCCGGCCCCCACGGAGCCCAGGTCGAACTCCGCGGCCGCGGCCGCGGCCGCCTGGAAGCCCAGCTCGCGGTAGGGCGGATAGCGGCCCCAGGCCTTGTCGCCGCCGTTGAGCAGGTCGAACAGGATCGCCCCAGGCACGATCGGCACCCGCATCCCGCCCACCGGGAAGCCGCGGCCGGCCTCGGCGAGCCACGCCGTCACGCCCGAGGCCGCGTCGAGCCCGAAGGCCGACCCGCCCGACAGGACCAGCGCATCGATCCGCTCCACCGTGCGCTCGGGATCGAGCAGGTCGGTCTCGCGGGTGCCCGGCCCGCCGCCGCGCACGTCGACGGAGGCGACCATGGGCGCGTCGAACAGGATCGCGGTGACCCCGCTGGCAATCCGGACATCGCTCGCGTGGCCCACGCGCAGGCCGGGGATGTCGGTGATGCGGCTGTGAAGCATGAATCGAGCTTGCCATGCTCCAGGATCGGCGCAAATCCCGTCGGGTGCCGTTGACCCCCGATCCGGGCTTCCCAGGTTGGCAGTCGGCAGATCGCGTCGAGGAGCACGGCATGGACGTCGGAATCATCGGAATGGGGCGGATGGGCCGCGGCATGGCCGCCAGCCTCGTGCGGGCCGGCCACACGGTCCGCGCCTGGAACCGCTCGCCGGAGGCCGCGCGGGGCGTCGAGGGGGTCACGCCGGTGGCGAGCGCCGCCGAGGCCTTCGCGGGCGAGGCCGTCATCACCATGCTGGCCGACGACGCGGCCCTCGAATCCGTGATCGTGGCCGGCGGCCTGCTGGATCGGCCGGAGCGCCCGGGCGTGCATATCGGCATGAGCACGGTCTCGGTGGCCCTGGCGAAGCAGCTCGCCGCCGTGCACGAGCGCGTCGGAATCCCCTACATCTCCGCTCCGGTCTTCGGGCGGCCGGACGTGGCGGAGGCCGGCAAGCTCAACATCGTGGCGGCCGGCGAGGCGGCCCTGATCGACCGCGCGGCGCCGCTCCTCGACGCCATGGGCGCCAAGACGTGGCGCTTCGGCGCGGATCCGACGCGCGCCAACGCGGTCAAGCTCGCCGGCAACTTCATGCTGATCTCGGCCATCGAGGCCATGGCCGAGGCCTGCGCCCTCACGGAGGGGCACGGGGTCCCGGGCGCCGACTTCCTCGACCTGATGACCAACACCCTGTTTGCCTCCCCGGTCTACAAGGGCTATGGCGCCTCGATCGCGCAGAACCGCTACGAGCCGCCGGGCTTCATCCTCAAGCTCGGCGCCAAGGACGTGCGGCTGGCGCTCCAGGCCGCGGAGGGCGCGGGCTTGCCGATGCCCTTCGCCAGCGTCCTGCGCGACGGCCTGATCGAGGCGATCAGCCACGGCGATGGCGAGCAGGATCTCGCCGCCCTGGCGCGGGTCTCTGCACGCCGCGCAGGGCGGGGTTGAGATCGGCGATTATCTCGCGTGCTGGTTGCGGTCTTTAACGCTCTGTTCAACCCCAGGCAACAGTACCCGCACACACATTCCGTGCGGATACAAGTACATGCCCCGACGTTCTGTCTCGCTGCATGCGATGACGCTGTCCACGAAGGTCATCCTGCTGGCGATGCTGGCGGTGACTCTCACCGCAGGCGCGATCTGGATTACCGTGTCGCGTCAGACTTGGTCGCAGATGGAGGAGCGGCAGCGCGCCAACGGTGAGCGCAACCTGCGGACTCTGGCCCTCGTCCTGACGGCGCGGATGCCGGGGGCGAAGGCGGAACTCACGGGCACGCGCGTCGACCGGGTGACCGTGCCGAGCCTGTCGGGCCTGGCGGATGCCGCCGCGGTGGACGATGCCGTCGCCTATTCCGGCGGCGTCGCCACGGTGTTCAGTTACGAGCCCGCCACCGACAGATTCGTGCGGCGCCAGACCACCGTGCGGCGCGAGGACGGCGCGCGCGCGGTCGGCACGGCGCTCGCCGCCGACAGCCCGGCCCAGGACGCGGTGCGCGCCGGCCGGGCCTACGAGGGGCCGGCACGGCTGTTCGGGCGCCGCTACTACACCGCCTATCAGCCGACGCACGATGCCGCCGGAGCGGTGAACGGCATCCTGTTCATCGGTCTGCCGATCGAGATGTATTTCGACGCCCACGCCCAGACCATGACGAGCCTGAGCGTGGCCGCCCTGGTCATCGCGCTCCTCGCCTGCGCCCTGGTGGGGCTGGCGGCCGCCCGCCTGTTCCGGCCGTTCGCGACGATCTCGGCCCGGATCGAGGCGCTGGCGGCGGGGGATCTGGAGACCGCCATTCCCCATGCCGGGCGCGGCGACGAGATCGGGGCGGTGGCCCGGTCCCTGGAGGTGCTGCGCACGGCCGGCCTGCGGACGCGGGAACTGGAAGGGCTGCAGAGCGCCGGTGCCGCCGACGAGGCGCGCCGCCGGGCCGCGCTCGACCGCGCCATCGCGACCTTCCGGGCGCAGGTGGAGGCGCTGAAGAACGCGCTCACCGCCAGCACCGGCGCGATGCGCGCCCGGGCGGGCGAGATGGCGGCCAGCTCCGCCGAGGCGGAGGTCGCCGTGGCCGAGACCGAGCGCGGCTCGCACGAGACCTCGGCCAGCGTCCAGACCGTGGCGAGCGCGGCCGAGGAACTCTCCGCCTCCATCGGCGAGATCGGCGCCCAGCTCGACCAGGCCGAGGCGCTCGTGGCCACCGCGGCCGCGGAATCGGAGGCGATGAACACCGACATCGCGGGCCTCGCCGATGCCGTGGGGCGCATCGGCGACGTGGTCGGGCTGATCCGTCAGATCGCCGAGCAGACCAACCTGCTGGCCCTCAACGCGACCATCGAGTCGGCCCGGGCCGGGGCGGCCGGCAAGGGCTTCGCGGTCGTCGCCGCCGAGGTGAAGGCGCTGGCCGCGCAGACCGCCAGAGCCACCGAGGAGATCAGCGGCCAGATCGCCGGGGTGCAGGCCTCGACGGCGACCACCGTGGCGGCGATCGGCCGGATGGGCGAGCGCATGCGGGCGGTCAGCGCAACCACGGGCGGCATCGCCTCCGCGGTCTCGGCGCAGAGCGCGGCCACCGCCGAGATCTCCCGGAACGTCGCCGACACGGCCGGCGCCACCGAGGCCATCGCCAGCGGGCTGACCACGGTGTCGGGCGCGGCCCGCCGGTCCGCCCGGATGGCCGCCACCGTCACCGAGGCGGCCCAGACCGTGGACAATGTCGCGGCGGATCTGGAGCGCGAGATCGAGCACTTCCTCGCGCAGGTCGCCGCCTGAAACGGGGCGGCGACGCCGGGCGCACCGTCAGAGCCCGTAGCGGGCGAAGGCCGCGCGCTCCTCGAGGGCCGCGATCGCGTCCTCGGCGAACCCGGCTCCGATCCCGCCCGGCGCGCCGCCGCGGCGCAGCAGGCGGGACAGGAGGCCGCCGCGCGCCTCGGCCACGAGGCGCAGATCGACCTTGTCGCCGAAGCGCGTCCGCATCGCGGTGCGCACGTCGCCCAGCGCGTCGACGAGGCCCAGAGCCAGGGCCTGCCGCCCGGTCCAAACCGCGCCGGTGAACAGGTTCTCGTCCCGGGACAGGGTCGGGCGGCGGGCGGTGACGAGGCTGGTGAACAGGTCCTGGACGTCGGCCTGGATGCGCTTCAGGCGCTCCACATCGGCCGGATCCTCGGGGCGGAACGGGTCGAGCATCGACTTCGCCTCGCCCTGGGTGTGCACCCGGCGCTCGACGCCGAGCTTCTCCAGAAGGCCGTGGAAGCCGAAGCCCGCCGAGACCACGCCGATGGACCCGACGATGGAGGTCGGGTCCGCGACGATCTCATCGGCCGCGCAGGCGATCATGTAGCCGCCGGACGCCGCCACATCCTCCACGAAGGCGATGACCGGCAGGTGCTTCTCCTCGGCCAGTGCCCGGATGCGGCGGTGGATGAGGTGCGACTGCGCGGGCGAGCCGCCCGGCGAGTTGATCACCAGCGCCACCGCCTTCGCCCCGGGCATCGCGAAGGCCCGCTCCAGGCTCGCCGCCACCCCGCCGACGGAGAGGCCCGGGCGGAGCGGCGAGATCGCCCCGATGGTGCCGGAGAGCCGGACGACGGCGACGCGCGGGCGCCGGTCCCGGAAGCGGCGCGGCAGGAGGGCCCGGAGGGTGTCGGGGAGCGCGAGCGGCATGGCGGTCTTGGGACTGTCTCTTATACACATCTGACGCTGCCGACGAAGAGGATAG
>CAXDNE010000300.1:0-9034 GCA_963990595.1 uncultured Methylobacterium sp. | reverse complement strand
CTTCTTCCGCGACAACACCATGATGCTGTTCGGCGACGCCAAGAAAGTCGTCGACAACATCCTCAAGTCTCTCTGACGTCCGGGTCTCGGGTGTGCGTCGGGGGCGGGCAGCGATGCCCGCCCCTCGTCGTTTCCGGCCCCTTGCGTGTTCGTCCGGGCTGTTGCCGCGGCGCCCGCGCGCCCGGGGCCGACCCGGTGTAGGATGTCACCCGTGTCCTGCGCCCCGCTCCTCGCCGATCCGCCGCCCGTTCTGGGTGTGGCCGCCTCCGTGACCGGTCGGCGCTGGCAGGAGCGCTGCGGCGGCGCGGCCGTCCAGAACCACATCGCCAAGATGGTCCAGGCCCACGGGCTGCCCGAGCTGCTGGCCCGTGTCCTGGCCGGCCGCGGCGTCGTCCCGGAGGAGGCGGCGCGCCATCTCGCACCGCGGCTCCGGGACCTGATGCCGGATCCCGACACGTTGCTCGACATGGACGCGGCCACCGACCGGCTCGCGCGCGCCGTGCGGCAGGGCGAGACCGTCGCGGTCTTCGGCGATTACGACGTGGACGGGGCGGCGAGCGCCGCCCTGCTGGCCGGCTACCTGCGCGCGCTCGGCGTCCCTGCGCCGATCCACATCCCGGACCGGATCACCGAGGGCTACGGCCCCAACGTCGCGGCGATCACCGCCCTGGCGGCGGAGGGCGCGACCCTGCTGGTCTGCGTCGATTGCGGCACGAGCGGGCACGGGCCGCTGGAGGCGGCCGCGAAGTCGGGGCTCGACGTGATCGTCCTCGACCATCACGCGGCCTCCGAACATCTGCCGCCGGCGCGTGCGGTCGTGAATCCCAACCGCCTCGATGATCTCTCGGGCCTCGGCCATCTCTGCGCCGCCGGGATCGTCTTCCTGACCCTGGTCGCCCTCAACCGCGTCCTGCGGCTGGACGGTTTCTTCGGCCCGGACCGGCCCGAGCCCGCGCTCACCGACGCCCTCGACCTCGTGGCGCTCGCCACTGTCGCCGACGTGGTGCCGCTGACAGGCCTCAACCGGGCCTTCGTGACCCAGGGTTTGACGGTGATGCGCCACCGGGGCCGGACGGGTCTGGCGGCGCTCCTCGACGCGGCTTCGCTCAGCGAGCCCCCCGAGGCCTGGCATCTGGGCTTCGTGCTCGGCCCGCGGATCAATGCCGGCGGCCGAATCGGCGACTCGGCCCTCGGGGCCCGACTGCTGACCACCGGCGATCCCCTCGAGGCCGCCCGCATCGCCGCCGAACTCGACCGGCTGAACCGGGAGCGGCAGGCGATTGAGGCGCAGGCCGTGATGGAGGCCGAGGCCGAGATGGATCGCGCCCTGACCCTCGATCCCTGCCGCGCCGTGCTGGTCACCGGGAGCGCCGATTGGCATCCCGGCGTCGTCGGCCTGATCGCGTCCCGGCTCAAGGAGCGCTTCAACCGCCCCGCCTTCGCGTTCGCCATCCGACCGGACGGCAGCGCCACCGGATCGGGGCGCTCGATTCCCGGTGCCGATCTCGGCCTCGCGGTCCGCGCCGGCGTCGAGGCCGGACTGGCCAGCAAGGGCGGCGGTCACGCGATGGCGGCGGGTGTCACCCTGCGGGCCGACGATATCCCGCGCTTCGAGGCGCATCTCGCCGCACTTCTCGGAACGCGCATCGCGCTTGCCCGGGCCGCCGATGCCCTGCTGATCGATGGCGGCCTCAGCGCAGGGGGCGCGACGGCGGAGACTGTCCGGCTCCTCCAGCGCGCCGGACCGTTCGGACAGGGCGCGCCGGAGCCGGTCTTCGCCCTCGGGCGACACCGGCTGGTCGATGCCGGAGTGGTGGGAGCGGGGCATGTCCGCGCGCGCTTGCGCAGCCGCGACGGACAGGCGGTGGGAGCGATCTGCTTCCGGGCCGCCGAGCGTCCGCTCGGCCTCGCCCTTCTGAACGGGATCGGCCGGGAGCTGCACGTGGCCGGGACTCTGTCGTGCGACCGCTGGCGCGGTGCGGAGCGCGCGCAGGTGCGGATCGTGGATCTCGCCCCGGCGGACACCTGACTCCGCGTCAGGCGCCCGCCATGACCAGCGCCCAGAAGCGCTTGTAGCGCGTGCCCGGGGCATCCACCCGGGCGATGCCGATCCGGCGGATCTGCGGGAGCAGCATGTTCTTGTTGTGCTCCGGGCTGGCCTTCCAGCGGGCGAGCACCTGATCCAGGGTCTCGGATCCGGCGCTCAGGTTCTCGGCGGCCCAGGATTTCGCCAGGCCGACCGAGGCCATGCGCGAGGTGAAGCTGCCGCCGATCTCGTGGCTGAGCTGCCCGTGGCGCGCATTGTTGCCCGCCTGGAAGGCGGCGGCCTTCACCAGAGTCGGGTCGACCACCACCGGGCTCAGGCCGTGCTGGACCCGGTAGGCCGAGATCGCGGCGGCGGCCGCGACCTCGTCGAGCACCGTTTCACGCGTGGCGTTCTCCACCGTCGGCTCGGGGCCAAAGGAGAGCCCGCCGCATCCGGTGAGCGACAGAAGCAGGGCGGCGGCGAGGGCGAGGGAGAGCTTGGTCACGGTCCGGCTTGCGCGCTTGCGAGAGAGGGAGCTTCCCTCCGGTTCGGTTGCGGCGAAAGCGCGGCGCTCGGCTGGCGCGATCAACCCTTCCGGACCGGCGTGGCAGACGCGCCACGTGCGCGTTCCCGTTTGCTCAGGCCGCCAGGGTCTGGCCCCCGAGCATCGCCGGTGCGAAGGCGCGCAGCAGATCCGGGTCGAGGTGGCCCGTACTGTCGGCCATGATCGCCAGGGCCTCCGCGGCGCTGGCGGGCCGCCGGTAGGTCCGGCGCTCGGTCAGGGCCGAGTACACGTCGCAGATGGTCACGATTCGCACGAGGTCCGCGATGGCCGGTCCGGGGAGCCCGTCCGGGTAGCCGGCGCCGTCGAGGCGCTCGTGATGGTGGCGGACGACGTCGATCACCGCCTCCTCGAAGCCGCTCTGCGCCCGCAGCAGGTCGGCACCGATATCGGGATGGCGCCGCATCAGCCGCAGCTCCTCGGGATCGAGCGGCCCCGGCTTGTTCAGGATCTCGACCGGAATCCGCGATTTGCCGATATCGTGCAGCAGCGCCGAACGCACCAAGCGCCGCAGGTCGGCGCGGCCGAGTCCGATCTGAGAACCGAAGGTCGCGGCATGGCCGGCAACGCCGAGCGTGTGCTGGTAGACCCCGATCTCGTGGCGCCACACTTCGGCGAGCCAATCCCCGATCCCGACCTCCGACACCGCCGCGAGAACCAGTTCGGTGCCGCGGTCGAGGTCGGCCGCCAGGAGCCGCGCGCCGAGGGCCGCGCTGTCGAACAGCTCTGCGATGAGGGCGGTGGCGCCGGAGACACGCTCGTGAAGGCGCCGGTGACGCAGTTCGACGGAGCGCGTCGCCTCCTCGATCATGGCGAAGACATTCGCCAGCACGATCTGCCGCGACGCGGCGGCGGGAAGCTGACGCAGATGCGGCGCGGCGGGATGAGGCTCGCCGCGCGCCAGCACGAGGCGCGGCACCGGCGGGCCCGGGTAGGCGAGGGCAGGCTCCACCCGCGCCGTGAGCGCGGGCGGCAGATCCAGGATGAGGAGGTGCGGGCGCCCGGCGGGGATGGCGGCGCCCGGGGCTACGGCCCGGCAGTCCATCACCAGCGTGATGGCTCGCTCCAGGGCCGCGCGTTCGGTCGGACGGTCCGAGATCAGAAGGACGAAGGGACCGTCCGCGAATCGCGATGGGCTGTCGAGGGCCAACGCGGTTGCTCCCTCGGCCGCACGGTCAACGATCCGTTCACCTTAGCGGGAAGCTTTGAGGAAAGCGTTAACCCTACGCATTCGGCCGCGTGAATGCGGCGCGTGACGACGTCAGGCCAGCTTGGCCTTACCGACCGCGCGCGTGGACCCGGCGGAGCTGTGACCGGTCTCCGAGGCCGGGCTCAGGAAATCCGCGAACTTCACGGTCAGCAAAGCCTGGCAGGCGGCGAAGGCAGTGAAGATGGCGAGGAAGCTGACGGTCATGAGGCTCTCCGGGGCGAGGGCACGTTTCGTATGTTGCGATGCGGTAAGTACGATGGCGCCCCGCAAACTGGTATGCCAGATAACGAATACCGCGCATGCGACCCATGCATAATCTGCGGCATTGAGCCGGAAATCGCCAGTGCTAACGGCGCTGCATGCGCCAGGCGGGCGTATTCGGCAGCCGGGACGGCCTTGTGGCAATCAGCACAATATTGCAGTGCAGCAGGCATCCGCGGCGAAAATCGATTTGTCTGAGAAGACTGCGCGGTCGAGGCTTGATCGACAGTGTCGGATCAGGCGCTCGATTGGCGAAGCCGTGCGTCGCCGCGCGGCCCGGCATCAGGACAGCCAACGCGATGGACTCAGGCGCGGGTTCGGTCCCGCACCGCAGGTTGCTTCCGCGTCTGCGCGCGGGCGCGAAGCCCGGTCCTCACACCGCGTGGCGGGTTCGACGACGGAATCCGACCGGGGTGAGCGCCGGGGAAGCGGCAACCGCCCGCGACGGTGGCCGTGAGGCATGCCGGTCGCGGGCGGCGCGGAGAACCGATTCGAACGCGGTCGCCCGGAGGCGCCGGATCAGTCGAGGTAATCCCCGTAGGTGTCCACGTGGCGGGCCAAGCCGAGGCCATGCTCGCGCACGAGCCGCTCGGCGAGATCCGCATCCCGGGCCTCCAGGGCGGCGATGATCGCCACGTGCTCCTTGATCGACCGCTCCGCCCGGTCGCCCTGGCGGAGGGCCGTGCTGCGGATCCCGCGCACGTGCATCAGGAGATTGCTCGTGAGCTCCGCGATCGCGTCGCAATGGCCCAGCGCGATGATCCGCTGATGGAAGCGGATGTTGGCGTCCGAGTACTCGTCGATGTGCTCGGACGGCTGCCCCTCGTAGAATTCCGGGAAGGCCTCGCGCAGCGAGCGGAGCTGCGCGTCGGTGGCCCGGCTGCAGGCGAGGCGCGCCGCCATGCTCTCCAGCGCCGTCCAGGCGTGGATCATGCTGACGATCTCGCGCTTGTTCTTCTTGATGACGAAGACGCCGCGCCGCGCCTCCGAGCGTACGAACCCCTCTTGTTCCAGGACCGTCAGCGCCTCACGCACCGGCGTGCGGCTCACGCCGAGATCCTGCGACAGCTTCCGCTCATCGAGTCGCACCTCGTCGGGACGCCCATAGATGTCCATATTGGTGATGGCGGTCTTGAGCGCCTCGTAGGCCAAGGTCCGGAGACTGGAGCTGGCGACGATCGGCTTCACGCTCAACGGTTCGGAGTTCGACATCCCTCGTCCAGTCGGCTCACAATCATGATTTCTCGCACGCGTTCTCAGTCGTGCGCTCACAAGCGGACTAACCCAAACCTTGGCCCGATCCTAGTCGATTAGGGGCCGCTCCCACAGACCTGTGACTAGAGCGCGGCCGCCACGGCCCGCGCGGCGGTGAGACCGCGCCGCCGGACTTCGCGTCTCCGCGCACGTCTCACGGAGCGAGATTAATCCCGGCTGAGATTCCGGTATTTTTCTGCACGTTCGATTGACAGGCCAGCACGATATCAGCACCATTATTCTGGCATACCGTCGACCATGGTTGCGCGAATGCTGGTCACGGCGATGCATGCCGGAGGGTTCGAGACTTTATTTGCCCGCGAGCCAAGAATTTTTCGAAGAACGGATGTCGCTTTGTTCTGCCCAGCCGAGCTGAGGCAGGGCATAAAAACCGTTCCGTGCGGGCCGCAACAATAATACCGTCTAGGAGGGAAGCGTATGTCCGAGATCGACAAACCGGTGGGACGCGGCCGATGGTTGCAACTCGCCTTCGGCGTCGTGTGCATGTGCATGATCGCCAATATGCAGTACGGCTGGACGTTCTTCGTGAACCCGATGCAGGAGCGCCACGGCTGGGATCGCGCCGCGATCCAGGTCGCGTTCACGCTGTTCGTCGTCACCGAGACCTGGCTCGTGCCGATCGAGGGCTGGTTCGTCGACAAGTACGGCCCGCGGATCGTCACCCTGTTCGGCGGCCTTCTCTGCGGCATCGCTTGGGTAATGAACTCCTATGCCGAATCGCTCACCATGCTCTACGTCGCCGCCGCGATCGGCGGGACGGGCGCGGGCGCGGTCTACGGCACCTGCGTCGGCAACTCCCTGAAGTGGTTCCCGGATCGCCGCGGACTCGCCGCCGGCATCACCGCGATGGGCTTCGGCGCGGGCTCGGCGCTGACCGTCGTGCCGATCCAGGCCATGATCAAGTCGCAGGGCTATGAGGCCGCCTTCTTCTACTTCGGCATCGGCCAGGGCGTGATCGTGATGCTGATCGCGCTGTTCCTGCGCGCGCCGGCCAAGGGTCAGGTTCCCGAGGTGGCCCGGGTTAGCCAGTCGAAGCGCGACTACAAGCCGTCCGAGATGGTCCGCACCCCGATCTTCTGGGTGATGTACGCGATGTTCGTCATGATGGCCGCCGGCGGCCTGATGGCCACCGCCCAGCTCGGCCCCATCGCCAAGGACTTCAAGATCGCCGACGTGCCGGTCTCGCTCCTCGGCATCACGCTGCCGGCGCTGACCTTCGCGGCGACGCTGGACCGCGTGCTCAACGGCGTGACGCGGCCCTTCTTCGGCTGGGTCTCCGACCATATCGGCCGCGAGAACACGATGTTCCTGTCCTTCGCCATCGAGGGCCTCGGCATCTACGCGCTGAGCCAGCTCGGCCACAACCCGATCGCCTTCGTGCTGCTCACGGGTCTGGTGTTCTTCGCCTGGGGCGAGATCTACTCGCTGTTCCCCGCGACCTGCGGTGATACCTTCGGGTCGAAATACGCGGCCACGAATGCCGGCCTGCTCTACACCGCCAAGGGCACCGCGGCCCTCATCGTCCCCTATACCAGCGTGCTCACGACCATGACCGGAAGCTGGCACGCGGTGTTCCTGGCTGCGGCGGCGCTCAACATCCTGGCCGCTCTCTTGGCGCTCTTCGTGCTGAAGCCGATGCGGGCGGCCTACACCAAGAAGCCGGAATCGAGCCTCGCGCCGGCTCTGGCCCAGTAGCCCTCACGGCGATCGCGAAAACAGCCCGGCGCCGTCTTTACGGCGCCGGGCTTCCTGCATACCCGGGATCGGAGCTTCCGGAGACCGGGCATGGATACGGACGAGCGCAACGCGCGGGACAGCATCGTGGCGGCGGCGCGGGAACTGGACGCGCAGGGGCTGAACCGGGGGACCTCGGGCAACGTCTCGATGCGATTCCGCGACGGCCTGCTCATCACCCCCTCGGGCGTGCCCACGGCCCGGATGCGACCGGATGACGTCGTTGCGATGGAACGCGACGGCTCCCATCCGCCGGACCAGAAGCCCTCCTCGGAATGGCGCTTCCATCGCGACATCCTGGCCGCCCGACCCGAGGCGGGGGCCGTCGTGCACGCGCATCCGGTCTACTGCACCGCCTTCGCCATGTGCGGGCGGGAGATCCCGGCCGTGCACTACATGATCGCGGCCTTCGGCGGCCCGACCGTGCGCTGCGCGCCCTACGCACCCTATGGCACGGCGGAACTCTCCGAGCTGGCGCTCGCCGCGCTGGCGGACCGCAATGCCTGCCTCCTCGCGAACCACGGCATGATCGCGGCCGGAGCGAACCTGGAGAAGGCGCTCTGGCTCGCCGTCGAGCTGGAGACGCTGTGTCAGCAATATGCGGTGGCGCTTCAGGTCGGCACGCCGGCCATCCTGTCCGACCGCGACATCGGCACCACGGTGGAGCGCTTCCGCGGCTATGGGCTGAACGCGGCCGGCCGCTGATCCGCCGGGGGCGGATCCGGACGCCGTCCTCAGCGGCCGAGCACCCTCAGCGGCCGGGCACCCTCAACGGCCGAGCACTTGGCCGACAGCCAACCCGGTCTCCCGGGCATAGTCGCCGGCCGAGACCTTCTTGCCCCCTTCCGCCTTGACCTTCCGGACCTCGATCCGGCCGCCCTGGGCGCAGACGCTGAACCCGTCCGCCTCGACGGCGATGACCTCGCCGGGCTTGCCCTTCACGTCGGCGATGCGGCGGAACGGGTGGAGGCATGAATCGAAGATCTGGAGCTTCTTGCCCTCGACGGTCGTCCACGCGCCGGGCGCCGGATTGGCCGCGCGGATCAAGTTGTAGATCTGCTCGGCATGCGCGGACCAGTGGATCTCGGCCTCGGCGGCCCGGAACCAGCCCTCGTAGGTCGCCGCGTCCTCGTCCTGATCGACCTCGATGTGCTGGCCGGCCACGACGAGGTCGGCCGCCTCCAGCATGGCGTCCACGCCCATGGGGAACAGGTTGTCGAAATAGACTTCGCCCAGCGTCGCGTCCGCGCCGATCGGGCAGGTTTTCTGAAGGATCACCGGCCCTTCATCGAGACCGTCGGTGGGACGGAAGATGGTGAGCCCGGTCTGCTGCTCGCCCCGGGCGATCGGCCAGTTGATCGAGGACGGCCCGCGATAGCGCGGCAGCAGGCTCGGGTGATACTGGATCGTGCCGTGCTTCGGGATATTGACGAAGCTCTGCGGTGCGAATTGCAGCACGTAGGCCATGACGCCGATATCGGCGTCGAGCCCGCGCATCGCCGCCTCCGCCTCGGGGCTCTTCAGGCTCGGGAACTGGAAGACCTGGAGGCCTTTCTCCAGCGCCGCCGTCTTCAGCACGTCCGGCTTGGCGCCCGGCTTCTCCGGGGCACAGAACACGCCCGCCACCTCATCGCCGCGCTTCAGGAACGCCTCGAGGACGGCCTTTCCAAAATCCTGCTGACCGATGAAGGCGATGCGCATGCGAACTCCTGGGCGTCGTCCGGACCCGTCACGGACCCGGGAGAAAAATCCGGGACGCGAGGCCGGTCCGAGCTTGGCCAGCCAGCGAGCCGGATCGCGGAATCAGAAACTTGCCCGGGGCGGTTCGACCCCGCTCCGGGCAAGCCGTTCAGTGATGATAAACCGGCGACCGCCGGAAACGGCTCACTCGGCGGCGATCTTCTGCACCACCCCGATGGCTCCGGACTCGGCGATGTCGCCGAGTTCCGCCTCGGTGTAGCCGAGC
>CAXDNE010000299.1:0-9094 GCA_963990595.1 uncultured Methylobacterium sp. | reverse complement strand
AATGGCTGGATTACGTCGTAAAAACGTATGGGTGTTTTTATTAATTGATTCTTTGTAATCTTTTTTATATTCTATAAACTTGTTCTTCACTGTGATCTTTGAATTAGTGTGATGCATGACAGAGGATGATGCATGACAAGCGGTGTATCCAGACAGCAGCGTAAACTCAAAACCAACGAAAAGACAAAACCCTCAAAAACATATGCGAAGTTATGCATGAATAAAAGAACGGGGCGGCGCCGGGGCGCGGGGCGCGGTGATCAACAATCTCACGATCCGCAACAAGGATCAGGTGATGCTCCGCGTCACCGTGGTGGAGGTGTCCCGCAACGTGCTGAAGCAGTTCGGGATCAACATGACCGGCAACTGGACGGCGCTGAACCCGGTCAGCGCCTTGACGGACACGGCCACCGGGCTCGTCTCGGCCGCGCCGGCAGGCTCGTACAGTCCCGCCCTCAACAACAGCCTGCCCTTCCCGATCACCGGCGGCAGCACCCCGTCGGGCAATCAGCTCCAGGCATCGATCAAGGCCGGCGGCTTCTCGCTCCAGGCGACCCTGAAGGCCTTCGAGCAGGCGGGCGTCTCGCGCATCCTGGCCGAGCCGACCCTCACCGCGATCTCCGGCGAGGCCGCGAAGTTCCTCGCCGGCGGCGAGTTCCCCGTCCCCGCCTCCGCGTCGTGCACCATCGGATCGTGCACCCCCGGCATCACCTACAAGCCCTACGGCGTCGCCCTGTCGTTCACCCCCGTGGTGCTGGCCGACAACCGGATCTCGGTCCGCGTCGCCACGGATGTGACCGAGATCGATCCGCAGCAGAGCTTCAGCTACGTCCTCGGGAACAACTCGGTCTCGGTGCCGGGCACCCGGGTGCGCCGCTCCGAGACCACCGTCGAACTGCCCTCGGGCGGCGTGATGATGACCGCCGGCCTGATCCAGCAGGTGAACAAGCAGGCGATCACCGGCCTGCCCGGCCTGATCAACCTGCCGATCCTCGGCGCCCTGTTCCGCTCCCGGGACTACCAGCGCCAGGAGACCGAGCTGATGATCATGTGCACCCCCTACATCGCCCGGGCGATGGAGCCGAAGCAGGTGAGCCGGCCCGACGACAATTTCGTCGACGCCTCCGACGGCCAGGCCGTTCTGCTCGGCCAGATCAACCGCCTCTACGGCACCGTCGGCCCGGCCGGCGCGGCACCGCTCGAGCGCACCTATCGCGGCCGGGTCGGCTTCATCGTCGAGTAAGGCCCAGGATCGGATCCATGACCGGACGTCCCCCGCCCGCTTTGTCCCGCCGCGCCGCGCCCCTGCTCGCCGCCTGCGCGTTGGGGGCGCTCGCCACCGCCTGCAAGGGCGATCCGCCCGTCACCGGCGGGATCGACATGACGGATTACCGCGCCCGCCACCCGATCGTGCTGACCGACGGCGCCCGCAGCCTCGACGTGTTCCCGACGGGGGTCGGCCATCTCGACCCGCGTCAGGTCGCCGATGTCGATGCCTTCCTGCTGGAATACCGCCGCTACGGCCGCGGGATCCTGCTGATGGAGGTGCCCCGGGGCGTTCCGCCGGCTCAGGCCGCCTCCGTCGAACGCACGGAAGCGGCCCTGGCCCGGCTCGGGATCCAGAACGGTGTCGGCGCCCGCGAGGTCACCGTGACCGGCTACGCCGTGGCGGCGCCGACTCTCGCGGCACCGATCCGGCTGAGCTTCCAGCGCATGCAGGCCAAGGTGGCGGACAAATGCGGGCTCTGGCCCCAGGACATGGGGACCAGCAGCTTCGCGGTCGATTACAGCAACCAGCCGAGCTGGAACCTGGGTTGCGCCATGCAGGCGAACGTGGCCGCCCAGGTGGCGGATCCGGTCGACCTGGTGCGCGGCCGCCCCGAGGGCCGCATCGACACCGTGAAACGGGTGCGGGACATCGGTCAGCTGCGGGATGGCAAGGATCCGTCAACCACATGGCGGCAAGATGGGCAGACAGCCGTCAAGTCTCAGGTCGGCAACTAGAACTGCCCGTCTCCACCCCTACGCCGCGACTCGAACGCGAACCTGAAAGCGCCGTCATGGCAGACCTGTCCGAGACGACCGAGCGCACGATCGCACCGGTGCCCCGGATCACCATCCAGGCGTTCTGCGAGACCAGCGAGACCGCCGCGATGATCGAGGGCGCCGCCCTGGATCGGCGCCTGCAGAAGGCGCAGGTCAAGGTCCGGATGGGCGGCGGCGCCGCCGCGATCGAGGCCTATCGGCACGCGCCGACGCCCAACGTCATCGTCATCGAGACGCAAGGGGTGCGCTCGAAGCCGATCGAGTGCCTCGATGCCCTGGCCGAGGTCTGCGACGAGGGCACCCGCGTCCTGGTGATCGGCCATCTCAACGACGTGACCCTGTACCGGCAGCTGATCCAGCGCGGGGTGTCCGACTACCTGATGGCACCGGTCGAGCCGCTGTCCCTGATCGGGGCGATCTCCGACCTGTTCACGGCCCCGGGCGTCAAGCCGGTGGGCCGCACGGTGGCGGTCTACGGGGTGAAGGGCGGCATCGGCGCCTCGACGGTGGCGCACAATTTCGCGTGGTCGGTGGCGCGCAACCAGGGCGTCCAGACGGTGATCGCCGATCTCGACATCGCCTTCGGCACCGCCTCGCTCAACTTCAACCAGGATCCGCCGCAGGGCATCGCCGAGGCGGTGTTCGCTCCGGAGCGCCTGGATTCGGCCCTGGTCGAGCGGCTGCTGTCCAAATGCAGCGACAACCTGAGCCTGCTCTCGGCGCCCGCGAGCCTCGACCGCACCATCGACCTGTCCGAACCGGCCTTCGATGCCCTGATCGAGTACATGCGGGCGAGCGTGCCCTGCGTGGTCCTCGACGTCCCGCACCAGTGGAGCGCGTGGACGAAGCGCGTGCTGACCGCCGCCGACGAGATCCTGATCGTCGCGGGCCCCGACCTCGCCTGCCTGCGCAACGCCAAGAACCTGCTCGGCGCGCTCAAGCACGGGCGCCCGAACGACCAGCCGCCCCGCATCCTGCTCAACGGGATCGGGGTGCCCAAGCGCCCCGAGATCGGGACCGCCGAGTTCGCCAAGGCCCTGGAGGCACCGATCGCGCTGACGATCCCCTTCGAGCCCACCCTGTTCGGGACTGCCGCCAACAACGGCCAGATGGTCGCCGAGATCCAGTCCGGCTCGAAGGTGGCCGATCTCTTCAACGATCTGGCGGCCGCGACCCTGGGGCGTCCGGAGACCCGGCGCGGACGTGCGAGCCTCCTCGAACCGCTGCTCGCCAAGCTCGCCAGCGCCAAGCTCACCGGCCGGAAGGCTTCGTGATGCGGCAGCCCGGCAAGGATCCGAGTCATGTTCGGTAGGCGACAGAGTGGGAACGCGCCGGCCGCGCCCCCGCCGAGCCCGCAGATGCGGGTCGCGGCGGCGCCGGCCCCCGTCCCGCGCGAAGCCGCGGCGCCGGCCAAGCGCCCGGAGCCGGCCGCGCCCGTGATCGTCGAGAACGTGCGATCCGAGGATTACTACCGCACCAAGAGCCTGATCTTCGGCGCCCTGATCGAGGCGATCGACCTGACGCAGCTCTCGCGCCTCGACGCCGAGACGGCCCGCGAGGAGATCCGCGACATCGTCACGGAGATCATCGGGCTCAAGAACATCGTCCTGTCGATCGCCGAGCAGGAGGAGCTGCTCGACGACATCTGCAACGACGTGCTGGGCTACGGCCCGCTTGAGCCGCTGCTCGCCCGCGACGACATCGCCGACATCATGGTCAACGGCGCCAACCGGACCTTCATCGAGGTCAGCGGCAAGATCCAGCTGACCAGTGTCCGGTTCCGCGACAACCAGCAGCTGATGAACATCTGCCAGCGGATCGTCAGCCAGGTGGGCCGGCGCGTCGACGACGCCTCGCCGATCTGCGACGCGCGCCTGCCCGACGGCTCCCGCGTCAACGTGATCGCGCCGCCCCTCGCCATCGACGGTCCCGCGCTCACCATCCGCAAGTTCAAGAAGGACAAGCTGACCCTCGAGCAGCTCGTGCGCTTCGGGGCGATCTCGCCCGAAGGCGCCGAGGTCCTGAAGATCATCGGCCAGTCGCGCTGCAACGTGGTGATCTCCGGCGGCACCGGCTCGGGCAAGACGACGCTGCTCAACTGCCTCACCGCCTTCATCGAGCACGACGAGCGGGTCATCACCTGCGAGGACGCGGCGGAGCTCCAGCTCCAGCAGCCCCACGTGGTCCGCCTGGAGACGCGCCCCCCCAACATGGAGGGCCAGGGCCAGGTCACGATGCGCGACCTCGTCAAGAACTGTCTGCGCATGCGGCCCGAGCGGATCATCGTCGGCGAGGTGCGCGGACCCGAGGCCTTCGATCTCCTTCAGGCGATGAACACCGGCCATGACGGCTCGATGGGCACGCTCCACGCCAACAGCCCGCGCGAGTGCCTGTCGCGTATCGAATCGATGATCTCGATGGGCGGCTTCACCCTGCCGTCCCGGACCCTGCGCGAGATGATCTGCGGCTCGATCGACGTGGTGATCCAGGCCATGCGCCTGCGCGACGGCTCGCGGCGCATCACCCACATCACCGAGGTGCTCGGCATGGAGGGCGACGTCATCACCACGCAGGACATCTTCCTCTACGACATCGTCGGGGAGGACGCGAACGGCAAGCTGATCGGGCGCCACCGGTCGACCGGCGTCGGCCGGCCGAAATTCTGGGAGCGCGCCCGCTATTACGGCCTGGAGCGCCGGCTCGGCGAGGCGCTCGACGCCGCCGAGGTCGTCGATCGGAACTGAGCCTATGCCGGATCTCCCCGTCGCCGCCGCGGGCGCCGCGAACCTGCCGATCGCGGCGGGCCTCATCGGCATCGCCGTGGCGGCGGTCGCCTACGTGGCGATCCTGCCGCTCCTCAGCGGCGAGCGCCGGGCGAGCAAGCGCCTGAAGGCGATCGGCGTCTCCGCCTCCGGGGCGGCGATCCGGGGCGTGGCGGTCAACCGGCGCGAGCAGGTCGCCAAGACGCTGAGCGAGATCGAGGCGAAGGCCAAGGGGGCGTCCAAGGCCTCCGTCGAACTGAGGCTCGCCCGGGCCGGACTCGGCTGGACCAAGCAGACCTACTACGCGATCTCGGCCGGCTGCGCGGCGTTTCTCGGGCTCCTGCTCTTCGTGATCACCGACAGCCCGATCGCCGCGGCCGGCGCGGCCTTCGCGGGGGGCTTCGGCCTGCCGGCCTGGCTGCTGCGCCACCTGCGGCTCCGGCGCATCGCGAAGTTCAACAAGGAACTGCCCAACGCCGTCGACGTGGTGGTGCGCGGCATCCGCACCGGCATTCCGGTGGGCGACTGTTTCCGCATGGTCTCGCGCGAGGCCGAGGAGCCCGTCCGCAGCGAGTTCAGGACCATCGTGGAGACCCAGGCGCTCGGCCTCTCCCTGGGCGAGGCGGTCACGCGCCTGTTCGAGCGGGTGCCGACCGCCGAGGTGAACTTCTTCGTCATCGTGATCAACATCCAGCAGCAGTCCGGCGGCAACCTGTCGGAGGCGCTGAACAACCTCTCCACGGTGCTGCGCGACCGCGCCAAGATGCGGGGCAAAGTCCAGGCGATGAGCATGGAGGCCAAGGCCTCGGCCTCGATCATCGCCTGCCTGCCCTTCGCGGTGGCGGGCATCACCACCCTGACGAGCCCTGACTACATCTCGCTGCTCTGGACGACCGATACCGGGAAGGTCGCGCTGGTGGCCGCGGCGATCTGGATGTCGCTCGGCGTCTTCACCATCAAGAAGATGATCGCGTTCGAGTTCTGAGGCTCGGTGCGCATGGTCCCGGAATCCGCCCCATGATCGACGCCATCGCCGCGAAGCTGTTCGATCCCCGCTTCATGGGCACGCTGCTGACCGCCGTCGCGGCGGCCGCGACCGCCTTCGCGGTGGCGCAGCCCTTCTTCGAGACCGACAAGCTCGCCAAGCGGATGAAGCTCGTCAGCGACGAGCGCGAGCAGATCCGGCGGCGCGAGCGGCAGCAGGGGGACCGCGCCGCGAACCGGGTCACGCTGCGCGTGGAGCCGAAGGCCTACATGAAGTCCATCGTGGAGCGGTACCAGCTGCACCGCTGGCTGGGCACCGACACGGCCAAGCGCAAGCTGATGCAGGCCGGCTATCGCGGCCAGGGGGCGGAGACGGCGTTCCTGTTCTTCCGCCTCGTCGTGCCGTGCGCCTCGGTGATCGGCGCCCTGTTCTACCTGTTCGTGCTGGAGGCGCTCGACACCTCCTACCTCGTGCGGTTCGGACTGGTGATCGGCGCGGCCTACGGGGGCATCAAGGCGCCGGAGCTGTTCCTGGTCAACGCCGCCAAGAAGCGCCAGACCGAGATCCGGAAGGCTTGGCCGGACGCCCTCGACCTCACGCTGATCTGCGTCGAATCCGGCATGGCGATCGAGCACGCCTTCCGGAAGGTGAGCACCGAGATCGCGACCGCCTCGGTGGTGCTGGCCGAGGAACTCGCCCTGATGACCGCCGAGATGTCGTTCCTGCCGGATCGCCGGCAGGCCTACGAGAACCTGGTCCTGCGCACGGGGCTCGACCCCGTGAAATCCGTGGCGACGGCCCTGATCCAGGCCGAACGCTACGGGACGCCGGTCGGTCAGGCGCTCCGGGTCCTCAGCCAGGAAAGCCGCGACCAGCGCATGACCGAGGCGGAGAAGAAGGCGGCCGGACTGCCGCCCAAGCTCACGGTGCCGATGATTCTGTTCTTCCTGCCGGTGCTGTTCGTCGTCATCATCACACCGGCCGTCATCCAGATCATGCGGACGCAGTGACGGCCGGTGCGCGCGCCCCGCTCAGCGGATGCGGCCGGGGCGGGTCGGCTCGAACACGATGCGGCGGTGGTAGGCGCACCAGCTCTTGCCGTCCGACACGGGCGCGCCGCAGCAGATCGCGCGGTCGTTCGGCTCACCGATGATGTACTTGCACACGAAGGCCCCCGACTGTGCGAAGGGCACGCGCAGATCGGCCGACGGCTCCTCGACGGTCTCGGCCTCGCCGATCTGGGACATGCGAACGAGTTGATTCATGGGCTTGATCGGCTCAATAAGCATCCTGCTCGGTGGGTACGGACGCCCCGGCAGAGAGGGAGAGTGGAACGCCTTTCCTTCAGCCGTGACCCCGTCTCGCGTCCGTCGGAGCGGCCTGCGGGGCGACGGGCTCGATGCCGGCTTTGAAAGCCGACGCGATCGGCGTCATTATCCTGTCGTAACTGGGGTTACGGCGATTTAAAACAAGACCAGCCTGCATTGGCTGCATCGGACCACGGTGCAGGGCGCGTAGCTCGCCGCATACGGCAGCGCTTGGATTGCCATTCGCCGGGCCTGACGAAACCGCCCGAACCCGTCGGATCGGTCAACGCGCGGACGTGCAAGCCGGTTCGACCTGTGGTTTGGTACCGGCCCTCACGAACAGAGCCGGACCCGCCGATCATGGCCCATGCGCCCCTCGTGTCACCCGACTGGCTGCACGACCGTCTCGACGCCCCCGACATCGTGGTGCTCGACGCTTCCTGGTACCTGCCGGCCGCCGGCCGCGATCCCGAGGCCGAGTTCCGCGCGGCCCACATCCCCGGCGCGCGGCGCTTCGATCTCGACGCCATGAGCGACACCGAGTCGAGCCTGCCGCACATGCTGCCGCGCCCGGAGGTTTTCGCCGCGCGGATGCGCGCGCTCGGCGTCGGCGACGGCATGCAGATCGTGGTCTATGACGGCCAGGGCCTGTTCTCGGCCCCGCGGGTCTGGTGGATGCTCAAGGCCTTCGGCGTGCGCGACGCGCTGGTGCTGGATGGCGGCCTGCCGGCCTGGGTCGCGGCGGGCTACCCCACCGAGGAGGGCGCGCCGCGCCCGCACGAGCGCCGGCACTTCACCGCCCGCCTCGATCACGGCGCGGTGGCGGATGCGAACGACGTCGCCCGGGCCCTGGAGACCGGCTCGGCCCAGGTGGTCGATGCCCGCTCGGCGACGCGGTTCCGCGGCGAGGAGCCCGAGCCCCGGCCCGGTGTCCGCCCCGGGCACATGCCGGGCGCGTGCAACCTGCACTACGCGACCCTTCAGCGGGACGGCCGCATGAAGAGCCCGGAGGAGCTGGCGCGCGTCTTCGCGGAGAGCGGCGTCGATCCGGACCGGCCGGTCGTGACCACCTGCGGCTCCGGCGTGACCGCCGCCATCCTCGCGCTGGCGCTGGAGACCATGGGCCGGCCGGCCCGCGGTCTCTACGACGGCTCGTGGTCGGAATGGGGCGCCGACCCGGCGCGGCCCGTCGCGACCGGCGCTTGAGCCCCCGCCGCATGAACCATCAGTCCGGGGCGCGGCGGGCGTGCCCCGGACGGGCGCGGTGACGGGCGCCGGGGTCGAGCGCGCTCGGTCTCAGGCCGCCCGCACGGCGCGGCGCTTGTCGACGGCACTCCACTGCATCAGCCCCACCATGACGGCGATGGTGGCCACGTAGACGAGCCCCTGCAGGGCGGTGGGGCGGTCGGTGTAGCCGACCAGGGCGTGCAGCACGCGACCCGGCCAGGAATTCTCGGCGATCACGCCGGAGCTGTTCCAGAGGGTGCGGCCGAGGACGTCCACCACCCCTGCATTGGCCAGGAACTGGGCCGCCTGCGCGGCGAGCCCCGCCGCCAGGAAGACGATCAGCACGCTGGTCACCGAGAACACGTAGCGGCTCGGGATCGAGGCGAGACCGAGATAGGTCACCGCGGAGAGGAGCACGCCCGCCCCGATGCCCGCGACGGCGCCGAACTGGATGTCGGCGCCTGAGGTGCCCGAGGCGACCAGCCCGTAGAGGAACAGCACCAGCTCGGCCCCTTCCCGCAGGATGGCGGCGCCGATCACGATGGAGAGCGCGGCCGCCTCCCGCTCGCCGGAGCGCACCGCGGCACCGGCGGCGCGCAGCTCGCCCGCCAGTTCCTTCCCGTGCTTGCTCATCCAGGTGTTGTGCCAGACGAGGAGCAGCACCGCGACGATCAGCACCGCGGCGTTGAGGATGTCCTGCCCGTTGCCCTCGAAGGCGTCGGAGATCTTCTCGGCGAACAGGGCCACGAGGCCGGCCCCGCCCAGCC
>CAXDNE010000298.1:0-9131 GCA_963990595.1 uncultured Methylobacterium sp. | reverse complement strand
CATCGCCCTGAACCCGCGCCCCAGCCTCGCTCGGAAGGCTCGCCAGCGTCTGCGCGGTGGCAGGGGCAGCGGAAAGGCTCAGCGCCGCCAGGGCGAAGCCGAGGACCGCGCGGGAGAGCCGACGCGATGCAGAGCCGGAGACCAATCCCTGCATCATGGAAACCGCGAACCGCATCGCCGCAACCCAACCGTTAAGCTCTCGTTAACGAAAGCTCTCACGCCGGCGGGCCGGCGGCAATCCGCCGATTAACAAAAGGTTAATGCTGTGCGCAACGCGGATAAAGGACGTCCGCCGCCCCATCCCGGCACAGGCGGTCGTGAATGCGCGAAAACGTGAAGGATCGCCGGCACGTTCTCGGCCGGCGAGCGCCGTTATCCCCGCGCCGCGCCACCGCGAAAATGCCTGTGGGCGGCAGGAGGAAGGCTCATGGGGTGCGCGGAAAGCAGGCTCGCCGGGATCGTCCTGGCCGGACTCACAGCAGGATGGATCGGGACGGGCGCGGTCTCCGCCGCACCGGCCACGCCGCCGTCATCCGGACAGGCATCGTCCGCCGATCTGAAAAGCGACGGTCCAACGCAACCGGCCAAGGTCCAGGATGGCCAGTACACCGACAAGAACGGCGATCCGACCTACCACGTCACGGACGGCGGTAAGAAGGTCGACTGGTACACGATGTCCGGTTACCTGCGGTACAATTCCAACTGCATCGTCTGCCACGGGCCGGACGGCATGGGCTCGACCTATGCGCCCTCGCTGGTCGATGCCTTGAAGGGCATGGATTACGCGCATTTCGCCGGCATCGTGGTCGGCGGCAAGAAGGACGTGAACGCCTCGCAGGAGCTGGTCATGCCAGCCTTCGGGGATAATCGGAACGTCATGTGCTACTTGCCGGACATTTACACGTATCTGCGCGCCCGCTCGGATGGCGCCCTCGGCCGCAACCGCCCGCCCGAACACGAGGCCAAACCCGCTGCCTTCGAGAAGGCCGAGGACGCCTGCATGAAGTGAGCCCGGATGCGTCCGGCGGCGCGGCCACGAGCGGCGCGGCGCCCCGTTGCACCGCTCGGTTGCGCACGACATACTCGCACCAAGGCATTGAAGAGCGGGCAGCAAGTCCGCCGGGGGGTCGCCAGGGGGTGAGACGTGGCTCAGGGAACGGGGGTTCGCCGCCATCTGTGCGGTATCTGGACGGCCTGGACGGAGGCGGATTCGGCCGCCGACGCCGTCGCGGACGTGGCCCGGGCCGTCGGTGAATCCGCCCTGTCGCAGATCGTCGTGTTCTTCTCCGCGGATTACGACGCCGAGATCCTGGCCCGGGAGTTGGAGACCCGGTTCCCCGACGTGCCGGTGGCCGGCTGCTCGATGTCGGGCGGCATCGCCCCCGCCGGCGGCCTCGATCGCGGCCTCGTGGCCATCGCGTTTCCGGCCGAGCGGTTCCGCATCGTCTCGACGGTGCTCGACGCCATCGACCATCTCGACGTGGAGCGGACCGCCTCCGCCGTGCGGGCGCTGCGCCGCACGCTCGATCCGCTGGATCGGTGCCGGGACGGCGATGCGGCGGCCGCCGGGCGGCGCTTCGCGCTGTCGCTGATCGACGGGCTCACGAATGCCGAGGAGACCGTGGTCTCGGCCATTGCCTGGGCGCTCGACGGGATCCCGATCGTCGGCGGCTCCGCCGGTGACGACCTGCGCTTCCGGGACGCGGTGCTGCTCCATGGCGGCCGGATCCACCGCAAGGCGGCGGTTCTCATCCTCGTCGAGACCGAGTTCTCGGTGGAGATCTTCAAGAGCGACAATTTCGAGCCGACGCAGACCAAGTTCGTCGTCACCGCCTCGGACGGCGAGCGGCGCACCGTGCACGAGCTGAACGCCGAGCCGGCAGCCCGGGAATACGAGATGGCGATCGGCCTCGACCCGGAAGGGCTGTCCCCGATGAGCTTCGCCGCCTACCCGCTCGCCGTGAAGGTCGGAGGCGAGTATTTCTGCCGCTCGATCCGGCGGATGAACGAGGACGGCTCGCTCAGCTTCTTCTGCGCGGTCGACGAGGGCGTGGTGCTGACCCTGGCAGAACCCCGCGACATCGTCGCCTCGACCCGGGCCGAGCTGTCCCGCCTCGACGCGGTGCTCGGCGGCGTCGACCTGATCATCGGCTTCGAATGCGTCCTGCGCCGCCTCGACGCGGAAAGCCGCCAGGTGCGCCACGGCATCGCCGATCTCTACCGCCGCTACAACGTCGTCGGCTTCGAGACCTTCGGCGAGCAGTACCGGGCGATGCACCTGAACCAGACCTTCACGGGCATCGCCATCGGAAAGCGCCTGGCGGTCGGGGAGCCCGGCGGCACGACCGCCCCGGTGGCGTCGTGACCCTGCACCCCAGCGGGCTGGAGACCGACGAGTCCCTGCGCCGGCGGATCGAGAAGCTGGAGCGCATCAACGCCGCGCTGATGTCCCATGTCGAGCGCACCATGGACCAGCGGGGCAGCGCCTACTCGCTGTTCCAGACCGCGATCATGCTGGAGGGCCGGGTCCGCACCCGGACCGAGGAGCTGACCGGGCTGATGCATCGCCTGGAGCGCTCCAACGAGGCGCTGGCGGCCGCCAAGGAGGAGGCCGAGACCGCCAACCGTTCCAAGACCCGCTTCCTGGCGGCGGCGAGCCACGACCTGCTGCAGCCCGTCAACGCCGCCCGCCTGTCGATCTCGGCCCTCGGCGACCTCGCCCTGCCGCCGGAGGCGCGGACCATCGCCGGCCAGGTGGAGCGGGGCCTGCAGACCATCGAGGACCTGATCAAGACGCTCCTGGACATCTCCAAGCTCGATGCCGGCATCGTCCGGCCGCAGCTCCAGCCGGTCTGCCTGCCCGATCTGCTGGCCGAGCTTGCGGGGAGCTTCAAGCCGTTCGCGGAGCGCAAGGGCCTCCGGCTCTCGGTGCGCTGCCCCGACCTGACCGTCACCAGCGACGTGATCCTCCTGCAGCGCATCCTCCAGAATCTGGTCTCCAACGCGGTCCGGTACACCAGCGCGGGCGGCCTCGTCCTCGCGGCGCGGCGGCGGGCCGGCAGCGTGCGGGTGGAGGTGACCGACACGGGCTGCGGCATCGCCGCGGAGGATCAGGATCTGGTCTTCGACGAGTTCTTCCGCGGCGGAGCCCGGACCTGCGCCGGGGAGGATCCGGGGCTCGGCCTCGGCCTGTCCATCGTCCGGCGCATGGCCCAGGCCCTCGACCATCCGCTGACCCTGGCCTCGCGGCCCGGCCGCGGCACCCGGGTGACCCTGACGCTGCCCCTGAGCGCGGTCCGGGCCGCCGCAGCGCCGCCCGCCCCGGTGGCGACCCGGCTCTCGGGTGCGCATGTGCTGGTCGTCGAGAACGACGCCTCGACGGCCGATGCCCTGGCCCGGCTCCTCCAGAACTGGGATGCGCGGGTCTCGACCTTCCGCGATCTCGCCGACGTGCAGGCCGCCATCGAGGCCGGCGCCGCGCCGCCGGACATCCTGGTGCTCGACTATCACCTCGACGATGGCGCCTGCGGGCTCGACGTGGCGGCGTATGTCCGCGCCCTGAGAGCCGAACCGATCCCGGTCATCGTCACCACCGCCGATCATTCCGGCGCGGTCGAGGCGCGGGTCGCGGCCGCCGGGGCCGAGCTCGTGCACAAGCCGATCAAGCCGGCCCAGCTCCGCTCGCTGCTGACCTACATGCTCGCGTGAGCGGAAGCAGGCTCGCGCGCGGAAACCGGCCTGCCCCAGGTCCCGCGCAGCCCCCGTCCGACGCGCACGAACCCGCCCGTCCCGTGACATAGGACACACCGCGGCCCTCGACGGCCCGCCGCGGCTGCGCGAGAGGGAGGCTGCATCCGCGGCGCATCCTGCGCCCGGATTCCCCCAGCCATCGACGTCACGGCCCTCCGGGACGCCGCAGGAGCGCGCGAGCATGGCGCAGGTCCCGCCCGGTACAGGCCCCGTCGCGCAGGGCAGCCCGCAGGACGGGCTGCCGCCGCGCGAGCGCGTGCTCGCCATGGCGGCGATCGGGCTCGCCATGACCATGGCGGTCCTCGACGGCGCCATCGTCAACGTGGCGCTGCCCGTGATGGCCAAGGATCTCGCGGTGAAGCCCGCCGACGCGATCTTCGTGGTCAACGCCTATCAGGTGGCGGTGACGGCGAGCCTCCTGCCCTTCGCGGCCCTCGGCGACATCTTCGGCTTCCGGAAGGTCTATCTGCCGGGGCTGGCACTCTTCGTCGCCGCCTCGCTCGCCTGCGCGGTGGCGCCGAACCTCCCGCTGCTGATCGCGGCGCGCGTCGTCCAGGGGCTCGGCGGCGCCGCGATCATGAGCGTCAATATCGGCTTCGTGCGCTTCATCTACCCGCACCGGATGATCGGCCAGGGGGTGGCGAACGTGGCGCTGGTGGTGGCCGTGGCCTCGGCGGCCGGCCCCACCGTGGCGGCGGCGATCCTCTCTGTGGCGACGTGGCCCTGGCTGTTCCTGGTCAACATCCCGGTGGGCCTGCTGGCGCTCGCCGTCGCCTCCCGCACCCTGCCGGCGACCCCGGCGAGCGGGCGCCCGTTCGATCTCGCGAGCGCCGTGCTCAACGCACTGACCTTTGGGCTGCTGATCATCGGGATCGACGGGCTCGGCGACCCCGACGGCCGGCGGACCGCCGCGGCCGAACTCGTCGGCGCCCTCGTGATCGGCGCGGTGTTCGTGCGGCGCCAGATCCGGCTCGCCGCGCCTCTCCTCCCGGTGGACCTGCTGCGGATCCCGGCCTTCGCCCTGTCGATGGCGACCTCCGTCGCGTCCTTCTGCGCCCAGATGGTCTCCTACGTGGCGCTGCCCTTCTACTTCCAGGACGTGCTGCACCTCTCCAGCACCCAGACCGGCTTCCTGCTCACGCCCTGGCCGATCGCCGTGGCGGCGATGGCCCCGGTCTCGGGGCGGCTGGCCGACCGCTACCCGCCCGGCATCCTCGGCGGGATCGGGCTGGCGATGATGGCCACCGGCCTCGTCTGCGTGACGCTCCTGCCCGCGGCGCCCACCACGCTCGACATCATCTGGCGCCTCACGCTGTGCGGCCTCGGCTTCGGCCTGTTCCAGTCGCCCAACAACAAGGTGATCGTCACCTCGGCGCCGCGCGAGCGCGCCGGAGGGGCGAGCGGGATGCAGTCGACGGCACGGCTCACGGGCCAGTCGCTCGGCGCGGCCCTCGTGGCGGTGATCTTCGGCCTGACCCACGGGCTCGGGCCCGAGCGGGCCGTGACCCTGTCGCTGTCCTGCGCGGTGGCGCTGGCCGTCATCGGCGGCTGCGCCAGCGTCCTGCGGCGGAGTCGGAGCGGATAGGCGGCGTCGGTCTGCCACCGGCCGGGCGGGCGCGCGTTGACGCCACGTTCCGCACGCTGCGTTTCACGCGCTGGAGAGCCCCTCATGGATCTCGATCTCACCGGCCGGAAGGCCCTCGTCACCGGCTCGACCGCCGGCATCGGCTACGCCATCGCCAGGGAACTCTGCGATCTCGGCGCCGAGGTCGGCATCAACGGCCGCACCGCCGAGCGGGTCGAGGCGGCGCTCGCCAAGCTCCGGGGCGAGGCGAAATCCGGCCGCGCCTTCGCGGCGGCGGGTGACGTCGCCACGGCCCAGGGCGCGGCGGACCTCGTCCGCGCCCTGCCGGCGGTGGACATCCTGGTCAACAACACCGGCATCTTCGAGCCGAAGCCGTTCTTCGACATCCCCGACGCCGACTGGCAGCGCTTCTTCGACGTCAACGTGATGAGCGGCGTACGCCTGTCGCGCGCCTACGCGCCCGGCATGGCGGAGCGCGGCTGGGGCCGCGTGATCTTCATCTCCAGCGAGTCCGGGATCAACACGCCGACCGAGATGGTCCATTACGGGATGACCAAGACCGCGCAGCTCGCGATCTCCCGCGGCCTCGCCCAGACGGTGGCTGGCAGCGGCGTCACCGTGAACAGCGTGCTGCCCGGCCCGACCCTCTCGGAGGGCGTGGCGGAGTTCATGAAGCAGATGGCCGGCGGCCAGGCCGGTGCGGACCTCGATGCCATGGGCCGCAAGTTCGTGGCCGAGCATCGCCCCTCCTCCCTCATCCAGCGGCTGGCGCACGTGGAGGAAGTGGCGAATCTCGTGGCCTATCTCTGCAGCCCGGCAGCGAGCGCCACGACGGGCGCCGCGCTGCGGGTGGATGGCGGCGTCCTGCAGGGACTCGCCTAGGCAGTCTCCGCCGAGGCGATCACGGGGATCGCGCCGGGAAGAGCCCTGAGTGACCTGGAGGCTCCGGTCCGACGGACGGGCCGGACACGGCTCCGGCTGGGCGATCAGGCCTTCAGATGCGCCGCGAGGTGCTTGTTCATCTCGAACATCGAGCACTTGTCCTTGCCGAAGACCTTCTTGAGCTTGTCGTCGGCGACGATCTCGCGCTTGTTCTCGGGGTTCTGAAGGTTGTTCTTCTTGATGTAATCCCAAACCTTGCTGACGACCTCGCCGCGCGGCAGCGGGCTGGTGCCGACGATGGCGCCGAGCTCGGCCGAGGGCTTCAGCGGCTGCTGCAGGGCGTTCGGCTTCGTGCCGGCCGACTTGGTCGCAGCGGGCTTCGCAGCCTTGGCCGGGGCGGCCTTCTCCGCGGTCTTGGTGGTCTTGGCGGCCGCCTTCGGCGCAGCCTTCTCGGTCTTTGTGGCCATAAACTTCCTCCGGTTCTCGGGCCGCAGGCCGGGGCATGATCGCCCCACGGCCGAGCCAGCATAGCAGCAACTAAGCGGTGCCGCCGCCGTTCCAAGGGGAAATTGTCTTTGCGGCCCGCTCATCCACAAGGCAGGCGCAGGAATCCACACCGGAAGCGGCCGTTCTGCGCGATGGTGAAGATTATTCGCGGGACTCGAGCGCGCGAAACCTGCTCTTAACAATCCTGCCGCTGATGTACAGGGATGTTCGCTCCGACCCTCACGCTCGCGCTGCTGCTCGCCACCGGTCTCGTCATCGGCCTCGGGCTCGGTGTCCGCGCCGAGCCGGCCGCGTCCGGCATGGAACCGGGCCGCGGCCTGGTCTGAGCGCGCGGGGATTGCCGGACGGGCTTGCCCGCGGCATCTGCCGGTCGGCATGACCGATCCGATCACACTCGCGACCCTCGAGAGCACCGCCCATGTCGTTCAGGTAGCCCTGAGCCCGGTCTTCCTGCTGTCCGGCATCGCGACCCTGCTCAACGTCTTCGGCGCCAGGCTGGCCCGGGTGGCCGATCAGGCCGACCGCGTCTCCGGCCAGCTCGCCGGCGCCGGGGATGCGGAGCGCATCCTCCTCGGCCGGCGCCTCGACCGGCTGCACCGGCGCTCGCTCGCCCTCGACGTCGCGGTCTTCCTGGCCGCCCTCGGCGGCGTCGCGACCTGCGGCTCCGTGTTGACGCTGTTCGTCGGAGCCCTGCGCGACAGCACGGTCGCGACCCTGCTCTTCGGCCTGTTCGGCGCGGCCATCCTGTGCACCCTGTGCGCCCTCGTCGCCTTCGGCTTCGAGATGCTCCTCGCCAACCGCTCGGTCCGCGACCGGGTCAACCAGCGGCGGGCGATGGCCGGCCTGCAGACCGATCCCTGACTCCGCGCGGCGGAAGGCCGCCGCGCCGGGCCGCGACCGTGAACGGCGCACGACGCGCGGAACCTGCCCCCGCCGGCCCGCTTAGTCCGCAGAGATGACGGGATGCGGCCGTGCCGCATCCGCGAGCCGGGAGACAACATGCCGACGGACCTGCCGAACGAACGCGCCGTGAGGAAGCCCGGGACCCTGGAACTCGACCCGACGGGCGAGGGCATCGCCATCGACGAGACCACCCGGCTGATCGCGTCCAACAAGGTCGAGGGCACCGCCGTCTACGATCGCAGCGGCCGCCATCTCGGAGCCGTCCACAACTTCATGGTGGATAAGGTCACCGGGCAGGTCGCCTATGCGGTCCTGGCCTTCGGCGGCTTCCTGGGGCTCGGCGAGAATCACCATCCCCTGCCCTGGAAGGCGCTGACCTACAGCACCAAGCTCGGGGGATACGTGGTCGACATCGATCCCGGCGTCCTCGCCGGCGCCCCGAGCCACGGTCCGGGCGAGGACGGCTTCGCGGACCCGACCTATGGCGGCCGGATCGAGGATTATTACGGGCTGCGCGCGCCCACCGCGTGACCGGCCGGGGCCTCAGCGCGGCGGACCGGATACCGCAGCGCCCGAGGCTCAGAACTTGCCGCCGAGGCCGACGCTGCCGCCGGGCGACAGCATCGGGCCCATCGCGCTGCTGCCGCCGCTGCCGCCCACCGCGGCGTTACCGCCGTCCAGATCCTCGCGCCGGATCCGGCGCTCGCCGCTATCGGCGGTGCGCGTCGCGTTCCCGGCGCTTCTGGGGATCGCCAGCTGCCGTGTCGGTGCGGTCTGGAGCGGCTGCCCGTTCTCGTCGACCGCGGCATTGCGCGGCTCGCGGTTGGGCAGGGAACCCCGCAGAGAGGGCGGCAGCCCGACCTCCGTGGCCGGCATCACGCCGCCGCCGCCTCCGAGCGCCTGGCAGCCGGCCACGAGGCCGGCCAGGGCGGCGCCGAGCGCGAGGCTGCGCGCGGCGGCGCGGCTCGACGAAGGGAGGGTCGACATCGTGTGGTCCTCACAAGGGGCCGCGGTGGACATCCGCAGCTCGCATGGCCTTTGGACGGTTCTCTACGCGCGGGATGCGGCGAAAACCAGACAGGGTCGCGGGGGCCGCGCCGGGCGCCCACATGCGGATGTTAGTCGAGGCGCCAGTCGAGAGGTGGGCAGAGAACGTGCGGGGATCTTGCTGCCCGGCCCCGGGGATCCATAACTTCGCCCAGGTCCTGCGGCACGAAGCCACCCGCAGGCGGGGTCCTGCCGGCGGCGGACCTGGAACCGGCCGACTCGGTCGCGGTTGCGCCGGCGTGCCGGTTCGGCCCGACCCTTCCTCAGAGGACGAAGCGTGTTCAGAACCAACCGGATGATCGCGGCCGTGACGCTCGCCCTCTGGGCGTCGGGAGCCGCGGCGCAGGTCCAGGCCGGCGGGACCGAAGGCGCGTCCGGTCAGGCACCGCCTCACGCCTCGCCGCAACCATCACCCCTGTCTCTTATACACATCTGACGCTGCCGACGAAGAGGATAG
>CAXDNE010000297.1:0-9201 GCA_963990595.1 uncultured Methylobacterium sp. | reverse complement strand
TCCTCGAAGCCGTCGGCCGATCCCCTGAACCATCCGTCTGAGTCAGTGCACTAGGCCCAGAACCTTGCCCGATTGCGCGAGGAAGATTTCGTGGCGGGCGGCCTGCGGACCCGCATTGGGCGTCTCTCTAGCCGCATCGAGCATGATTTTCTTGAACTTGCGACGGTTGAGACCGAACCAACCCGTGCTGTCGACCACAGCGGATAACACGATCTTCATGGCCTCGACGCGCTCGCGCTCTTCCGCGAGCTGCTTTTTCTGAGCGCGCTCCCGCTCGCGGCCCGCATCCAGGCATAATTGGAAATTGGTCCAGATATCCATGGCAGGGCATCACAGAGTGTACTGACCGCCGCGCGTTGAGCAACGCGGACGTACTCGGATCGGGGGCTGTCCGGACGCGCCGTGGCGACCGCCACCTTCGGCCAGACCCCAGGAGACCGCGTCCTTGAGGGTCAGAGGCCGGAGGTGCCGATCCGCGCGTCCGGGACGCCGGGCAGCCGCGGCTCGGCGCCCTGTCGCGGCCAAGCCGGCTCGGTCCGCAGATCCGGCTTCGCGCAGGCGCGGCACCGGAGCATCATGCCGGCATCCGGCACGAAGCTCGTGGACGGCCAGTTGCCCACATAGATGGGAACCTCCTCCGCGTGCCCGCAGTCGCAGATGGCGCGCAGGGCCTTGATGCCGCTGTCGATCGCCTGCTGGAGCGTCATCGGCGCGATCTCACGCCCATCCACGTCATAGGCACGACGCGGGTTGCGGAGCCGATCCGGCACCGGTCGGCCGCGACCGTGAGTGATCGGAAGAGTCACGCGCGGTCCCCCATCCTCCCGCCGCCGGCCATCGGCGCCGGGCAGCCGAAGTGTTCGTAGCCGCTTGCCTTCTCGGACGCCATCCACACGCGTCCACGGCGATCTCCGCGAGCCCGGCCGCCCTCGGTTGAAGCGCGCCGCCGCCTCGGCTCTGTTCCACATCCGTTCGCGCGGAGGGCAGCATGGCGGGGCGCTTGGGCGACGTGCAGCCTGGCCGGGTCTGGGTCGATTGCGCCGCCTGCCGGCGCTCGGGGCGCTACAGCGTCGCCAGCCTTCTTGAGCGGTTCGGGCCCGACATCTCCACGGTGGACCTGCTGCGCCATCTCACGGCGTCCTGTCGCTATCAGCGCCGGCCCGGCGCACGCCCCGCCCGGAAATACGAGCATCTCTGCCTCGCCGCGCTCACCCTGCCCACGCGCCGGCACGCCGACGCGCCGGTGCCGCCGGGCATCCCCTACACGATCGAGGTCTGGGACCGGATCGGCGGCACGATCGAATGGCACCTCGCCACCATCTACCCGCTCGCCATGGCGCTCGCCGCCTTCGAGGCCGCCTGCCGGGAATGGCCGACCCATGAGATCACGCTTCGGGACCGGGCCCGCGTCGTGCGGAAGCGGGCGCGGCCGGCCCGGCCGGAAGAGACACCCGGATCGGATCGCCGCCGTTGAGCGGCCTGATGGGCGCTTTCGCCCCCCTCTCGGCGGGCCAGAGCGCGACGATCATGCCCGCGACCGGGCTGCCCGAGACCGAGGCGGATCCGGAAGAGCGTCATGATCGCGATCCGGCCCGAGCGTCGCCGGCGGGGCAGGCGTCAAATCACGGGATGATGCCGGCTGGCGGCGCGCGCCAATTCCCGCGCAGGAACTCGTATTTATACTTCAAAATCCTCCGACATGGTCCCGCCATCGCGCGCCGAAGCGAGTTCAGAGACCTGCAACAACGTGAGGATGAGCGACTCGGCGGATTGCCCGACCGTGCATCCTTCCGTGCGCGCGACGACATCGGGCTTGTCCGGCGCTTCGTAGGGCGCAGAAATGCCGGTGAAGTTCGGGATCTTGCCTCTGCGGGCGAGGACGTAGAGCCCCTTCGGATCGCGCGCCTCGCAGACCCGGAGCGGCGTGTCGATGAAGACCTCCAGGAAGGGGATGTCGCCGGCCAGGCGGCGGGCCATGGCCCGCTCCTCACGGGCGGGCGAGATCAGCGAGACGATCACGATCAGCCCTGCCTCGGCCATCAGGCGCGCAGTCTCGGCCGCGCGACGGATGTTCTCGACGCGATCGGCCGCGCTGAAGCCGAGGTCGCGGTTGAGCCCATGGCGCAGGTTGTCGCCATCGAGCACCATGGTGTGGCGCCCGGCCTGCATCAGAGCGCGATCCACTGCGTCGGCGATGCTCGACTTGCCGGCGCCCGACAGTCCCGTCAGCCATGCGATCGCGGGACGCTGACCGAGCGCTCGCCAGCGCACCTCCCGGGGCTGCAGCGGCTGCCAAGTCAGATTGCGGGTACTCGGGTCGGCAGACGGCTCGTGCATCCAACCTCCAACGGCGCCACGCGTGAATTTTTTCACGCGCCCATGAGCGCCCATGTACGGCATGAGCGCTCATGTACTGAAAGCGTCGCCTCGCGATCAATTGCCTGTCCGTGCGGGTGCAGGCCGCCGGCATCCGAATCGTGTCCGCCCGCGCCGCGGTCGCAAGGGGCGCCCCGGCGGGGTCGAGCGGCCCGCCTCGCCTTCGGGACGGCCGGCGCCGGTCGGGCTTGCGTCCCTTCGGATCCTGGGCCGTGACGTGTGCCAGCCCTGTGCCGCCCCCGATCTATCCGGGAGCCGGCCGGCCGGCTCCCGCCCGGGGCGCGCACGCACGGAGGCGGGCGGATTGCCCCGCGTCCCGTGCCTTGACGCGGGGCCCACAAACGTAGTCAAAGACGCTCCTGACGCGCCGAAACCGCCAATTTCCTCAATGGTTTCAGGGCGCCTGCCGGTGTAGCACAGCGGTAGTGCAGCGGTTTTGTAAACCGAAGGTCGGGAGTTCGATCCTCTCCACCGGCACCAGCATTTAGCGAACGGTCACAGGAGGTTAGGCGACGTTTTAGGGGACGATAACCGCTACTCTCACACAGCGGTGTCACACATTGTCCCTCAGAATCGCTCGACCATGGAAGAATCCTAAGACCGGGGTCTATCATCTCCGCCAACGAACGCCCGCCGATCTGTTCCCACGGTTGCAGGGCCTTAGGATCCAGCTTCCTGTTGGTGAGGCTTGGGCTTCTGTCACCGTCGGTCCCATCGTCCAGGCATCGTTGAGGACCAAAGAGCCTGGTGAAGCACGGATTCGGCACTCTCTCGCGGACGGTGCACTCAAGCGGTTCTGGCACGCTCAACGAACCGGCTCAGTCTCACACACGCACGACAATGCATTCCGTGCGGTCGAGGCGAGACACCATCCTCTCACCACCGCCTCAACGGTGATCCCTGAGGAGGTGCGACCGCCGGTAACGGTCCCCTCCCCCAACCGGAGGGATTCAACTCTCCTGACTGTCACCGACCTATTCGAACGATGGGCGACGGACAGGGCCGACAAGCGGGCGCCCAACACGATCAAGCGTTACCGTGGGAGCATCCGGTCATTCGAAGCCTTCGCTAGAGGGCGGGACGTTCGGGCGCTTACCGGGGATGATGTTTATGCCTGGGCTGTACGGCGCCGTGACATGGAAGGGATCAGTCCACGGGCAATCAATAAGAACGACCTGGTCGCCGTCAGTTCGGTGTTCCGATGGGCGGCCGGGCGTGCAGCCGGCCAACTCGTTCCCGTGAACCCGGCGACCGGCATATCCCTGGATGAGCCCAGGATCGCCCCACAGCGAGAGCGGACGTTCCGAGATGGTGAGATAGGGGCGATCCTGTCGGCAGCCTTGGCCGTTCAGCCTGATCCTGGGAACCCGACCCTTTCCTATGCCAAGCGTTGGTGCCCTTGGCTTGCGGCATACTCTGGGGCACGGATCGGAGAACTGACCCATTTGGAACGGCGTGACATTCGGACGGAGGCCGGGGTCACAGTAATGGATCTACGGGTGACGAAGACCGGCGAGCCCCGAACTGTTCCTATCCACTCCCATCTCATAGAACAGGGCTTCAGAGCGTTTGTGGAAGCGCGCGGGCCCGGCCCCCTGTTCTTCGACCCCACTCGACACGGGAAGCAGACCCTGACCCCTCCAGGCGAACTGAGAGGACATAAAGTTGGAAAGTGGGTGCGCGATAACGTCAAGCTTGATCCCAATGTCGACCCCAATCACGGATGGCGGCATACTTGGAAGACGCGCGCACTTGGAGCCGGTATTGAAGAGCGCATTCGGGACGCGATCACCGGGCACCGTGTTACATCAGTGGGCCGGCGATACGAAACACCGACCCTCAAGATGCTCGCGAATGCAATGGACCGGTTCCCGCGGTACCGTGTCACGACCATGTTTGCGAACAGGCCATAGCCGAAGCCTGATCCGACGTTCCCGAGACGATAGGACGGGCATCGAACGAACCGTAGCCGCCAGCATCAATCAACGATTCAGGGCCGGGCCGTAGCCGTAGGGGATCGTGTTTGGATGCCTCGAAGAATCGCTACAGGCTAATCCGGTGCAACGCTTCCCTGTCCTGATGCTTCCGCTTTCTCCCCATCAGTCCCGTGCTTCCTCGACCACCGTGCGTCGATGATCCGGTCAATGCGGCCACCGATCCCGATTAGCAGCAGCAGTAGGATCACCCCAACCGCGACAGGGAGATAGGCGCCAACTCCACACGAGATCCCGAGCGCGGCCGTTACCCAGATGGCAGCGGCAGTGGTCATACCGTGGACGCGCGATTTGCGGGCGCCTTTGACGATGACACCCGCGCCCAAGAAGCCGATACCCGTGACGATGCCCTGAATGGCCCGGCTGGCGTTGGCGTCGACACCTTCGGCTGAGAACCCTGAACCTGCCATCGTTACGAGTGCCGATCCCAGACCAACCAATCCAAGGGTGCGGACACCGACAGGCTTTGCGTGCATCTCCCGATCCACGCCGACCACCATGCCGACGATCACAGAAGCTCCAAGACGGAGGCACAGATCGGTTGTGGTCATCATCATCGTCGGCCAACCGCTGTTTCAGCCCTCACGTTGCGAGAACGGTGCTTCGCTGTCCCCGCTCATAAGTCGCGGAGACAACTGGCGGAATGACCACGGAGCGTCTGGCATAGCCCTATCGAATCGGAGCACCACGTCGAAGCGGTCCGAGTCCCATTTGGTCGGAACGCCCGGGATGCTCTGCTTACCCTTCAAGGCGGGGATCAGGTCGGTGACAATAGCCTTGTGCTCCCAGAAGACGATCACGACCCCGGTTAGCTTCCGTATCTCGACTGCAAGTTCGTGCTCCTGTGAGATGCCATAATCGGCTCGCGGAGGTAAGCTCAAGCGTTCGGATAGGGGCAAGGAGGTTTCGAAAGGTCGGTGGCTGAACTTAGCCTTCTTCATCACCGGCTCGGGCTTGGCCGCATAGATGACGTTGGGCCTCGGGTAGTCGGCGCTGCACAGATCCGACCCAAACAGCGCAGCCCAGGCACCGGCTCTTTGCCATCCACGGATCACAAGGGACTTATCGTCCGTGGTGCCATCGACCGTTGTGCCATCGCCGGGGAAGCTACCGCCCGGTTTCTCAGCGTGACGGATGAACATGACGGTGAGTGCGGACATAGGGGCTCAGTGTCTCGGTTGCGGGCGGCTTGATGGAAGGCCGGTGCCGGATAGCAGGTAGGGTTTGCTCCCAAGCCTTGCAGAGTGGAGGGGCGTGGCGCGGCCCGGCTGGTGGTCGCCGCGTACGACCTGAGATAAAATATGACGCCTGACTGACTACGAGACCTGAGCCAACATGCGATATTTCCCGGACACAAACTTCTTCCTTCAGTGCAGGGACGCTAGAGAGTTGGATTGGCCTGACGTGACTCAGGATAGAGATGTGGAGCTTTACATCGCTCGGACTGTTCAACAAGAAATCGACAGGCACAAGGGCGGAGGCAACAGTAGACGCGCGGATCGTGCGCGCCGCATCTCCGGATTGTTGCGTTCAGTTCTCGAAAGTCCAGATAATGCGCTAGTCCTTCGCGAAGAACGGCCGCGTGTTGTGTTGAAGCTAGCCCCGAGACTTAACCCGGGACGCACAAAGAATCCTTTGCTGGACCTCTCACAACCAGATGACCGCATTGTGGAGGAAGTCTTATGCTTCCAAGAGCAGCATGCCGAGACGCCGGTAGCGCTTCTAACACATGATGTACCAGCTATGGTCACGGCTCGTGATGTTGATCTGCCCTACGCACCGATCCCAGATGCATGGCTCCTGCCGCCAGAGCCAAGCGCAGAAGCAAAGCAGATTGCAGAGTTGCAGCGGCGCATCTCGACGTTGGAGAAGTCAAAGCCCCTCCTTACGGTGCAATCAAAAGACATTAACGGCGCGATTATACAACGAATCGACATTGAAGTTACTCAATACGAGGCTCTCACAGACGAAGAGCTAGCGATTATCAAGGCAGAGCTTGGCCGCCTGCACCCGCCAGTGCGTGATTTCTCGGAACCTGATGCCAATAGGAGCCGCAAAGGGAGCACTGCGCCATACCAGGGCGTGTTCGGCCGGACCGTTTGGAGTCCCCCCTCTGACATCGACGTGTCTCACTACATTACCAGGCACGAGAGGTGGCGAGAGGGCATCGAGAAATCACTGAAGGCATACCATACGTATCTTAACAACAAGGAGGCAAGGGCGCACATTCACTTCGAGTTAACCAACAGCGGCTCAACACCCGCTGATGATTTGGTTATCTCGTTCGAGTGTACACCAGGTATCTATTTAGATTTGGTGAGGGAGTTTATAGAGGAGAACAATGGCGGCCTAACACTTCCTCCAAAGCCGCCATCTGGTGTATATGTTCCGGTCGGAGGGATGGGCGCAAGTATTTTTGATGCAGTTCGATCTATCGGTAACTCGGACGCTTTTCAGGGATCGGGCAGGCCCGCGATTCCACTTTACAAATCCCTTGCGGGCAGCACTTTGCGCGATCCCTACCGCTTCTATTTTCATCCCCGACATGATGAACCGTCTGAAGAATGGCAACTTCGTTGTGATCAGTTCAGGCACCAGCTTGATCCTGAGAACTTCGATTGGCGTGTGCTGACGAAGAACGACGGTGTGGAGGCAGCCCGGGGAACGATACGCATTCGTGTCTCAGCGGCAAACGTATCGACGCCGGTAAGTTTCAACGTTCCCGTGCACATTCGGAGACGCAGAGTGAGCACCTTGGATGAGGCCCTAGCGGCTATCGATCCAACGGTACTTGCCATGAGGAGCCCACCCAGAGAGCGCTTCAGGAGTCCGCTGCTTGGGGGATAGAGCTCCTTTGCGATAGCCGCGACCCATCTTGGGCCAGCAAGGCTCGACCTGTGGTCCGAGCGGCATGGTCGCATGTTCTTGGACTTAGGGACGGGTACTGATCTGCCGGATCGGTGACAGCCTTTAACCGGGATAAGTGTTACGGCGCGACGATTTCGAAATCTATGCCTCCATGCTCATAGGTCGCGTCCCACTCGCCACCATCCTGTAAGCGGAAGCCGTAGCACAGGGCCCAATCCAACCAATCCGTCTGTTCCTGCCACTCATAGAAGGCGGCCGTGTCCGCGAAGGCCCGATCAAACGTCATCTGGAACCGCGCATAGCCTGAGACGATGGGGAGTGGGCCGTTCTCGAAACTGACAGAGGACAGTTCGATTGCCTGTGCCTGGATCGCTCCCCTCGGGTTCAGCAATCCGCCCGCATAGTGCTCAGGCTCAGGTTCGATCCTGGCGTAGAGCAAAGGTTCTATGGTGCGCCTAACAAACTCCCACTGAGCCCGAGGCCATGATCTGCGCCTACCCCGTCCCTGCCATAGCTGTTCACATTGGATGACGGCTGGCGGAAGAAGGGGTGCCGGGTCCTCAGTCAGGTCCGGCGAACCGTGCTTGAGCCAGACCGAGACAGTGTGGGTGTGCATTAGAAAACTGTAGCACAGACGCACCCTGGGAACAATAAATGGGATGGAAGACGAGACTAGTCCTGGTTATTTATTAACTATGGGGCAGGAAGCGTACACTCAATAAATAGGATAACATGCCTTGATTGCAGTCAGTTTGTGGAGCCTTCGGGCAAACCGGCCATGCGCAATCCTTCGGTTATACTCTGATATTCCCTAAGGAAAGTCGGATTGCGCGACCAATCGGCATGAATCCACTTCTGCACTGTATACCCCGGCATTAGCCTGAGAACGTTCTTCACCGCTTCGGCCGCTTCATCATTGCGGCCGAGCCAAGCATATGCTGCCGCAAGATCGATGTACGTTGCAAAGTACGGTGTATGCTGAACCGATCTGCTGCACCACTTGATTGTTTCTTCCCAATGCCCAAGATGAGTGTGCGCATGACAATAATAATACTCCCAAGTACTAAGCTGCGGATCTTTCGGACTGAGACGGATCGCCCTCTCAACATGAGAAAATGTCTCGGCCGCCCTACCCGCCCAAAGATTAGTGATGCCGGCCAGTGCGTGCGCAATCGCCATGTTTGGATCGTACTCTACAGCAATACCGATCTCTCCTAGCCCTTGTTCGAAATCTTTAGTTGTCCTTAGAACTTCCGCCTTCACATAGTGAGCCATAGGATTTTGCGGAAGTTTTTCGAGCGAATCATCAACCAACTTCAACGCCAACCGGCTATCGGCGTCCATATCTTTGCTTATTCTGGTATTGACAGCCTGCGCAATAGCTCGAGCCAACCCGACCTTAGTCTGGGGATTATCTGGTTCTACATCAAGGCTTTGCTCAAATCTTGCTCTAGCCTCAGAGGTGTTGACTGGCATTCGAGGCCTGTTAAGAGCGGCCCGTCCGAGCATGTTCAGGTCTGCCGCTGTCGGATTGCTGGATCGTTCGCGGAGTATTCTAAGCCCTTCCGCTTGGCTAAGTTGAACGTCCAGAGACCGTGCAAGTCGCGCCACGAACTCGGCTTGTATCTCACCGAGTCGGTTACGTTCACCCTCGAAACGATCAGCCCAAAGATGCGCCCCGGTTTCCGTCGATATAAGCTGTGCGTTGAGAATAACATGATCTCCCGTGCGCCGGACGCTTCCCTCAAGAGCATAGCGGACGCCTAGATCGCGCCCGACTTGTTTTACATCGACGGCCTTTCCTTTGTACGTGAAGGCCGTGTTGCGCGCGATCACGAAACTGCCGGCGAGGTGCGACAGGTCGGTGGTGAGATCCTCGGTCAGGCCGTCCGCGAAGAAGTCCTGCTCGGTGCAGCGCGACAATCAGGATGAGGCCAGCGCGTCAATCAAGGTGAGAGGAACG
>CAXDNE010000296.1:0-9234 GCA_963990595.1 uncultured Methylobacterium sp. | reverse complement strand
CTCGTCATCATCCTCGTCCCCTGGTTCTCGATCGGCTTCCTCTGAGGCCGGCCGATGGGGTCCGGGAGAACAGCTCCGGGCGGACGCGGTGCCGTCCGGTCGGCTCCCGCACGGAGTGAATCCAGACCGCCCGCGCTGCTGCCATGCCCGGGACGCCCGATCCCACGGGCACGGCGCGGAGGGCCGACGCGATCCGCTCCTCCGCCCTCGACGCGACCGAGCGGATCGGCGCCGGCGATCCCGGCGCGCCGCGGGGCTGCGCCGAGACCGCCATGGCCCTCTCGGAAGCGGCGATCAGGTGAGCTTGCCGCAGGCCTTCTCCAGCAGCGACCAGCCCTCCTCGCCGTACCGGCCCTTCCACTCGGCGTAGAAGCCGGCCTTGCGCAGCTTGTCGCGGAAGGGCTCCGGGTCGGGCTTGTTGAAGATCATGCCGTTCTTCGAGAGATCGGCCTGCAGGTTGGCGTTGAGCTGGGCGACGTCGGCCCGCTCCTTCATCCCGGCGGCGTCGATGTGGCGGGCCACCATCGCGCGCAGGTCCGGCGGGATGCGCTCCCAGGCGCGCCGGTTCGCCAGGAACCAGTAGCCGTCCCACATGTGGTTGGTGAGCGAGCAGTACTTCTGCACCTCGTAGAACTTCGTCGTGGCGATCACCGCGAGCGGGTTCTCCTGGCCCTCGACGATCTTGGTCTGCAGGGCCGAGTAGGTCTCGTTCAGGTTGATCGACGCGGGGGCGGCGTCGAAGGCCTTGAACATCGAGGTCCAGAGCGGCGAGACCGGCACGCGGATCCGGAAGCCCTTGAAGTCGTCGGGCGTGGCGATCGGCCGGGTCGACGAGGTGGTCTGGCGGTAGCCGTTGTCCCAGATCTTCTCCATGGCGACGAGGCCGGCCTTGGCGATCTGCTGGCGGACCCAGGCGCCGAGCTCGCCGTCCATGGCCGGCCAGACCGCCTCGTAGTTCGGGAACGCGTAGCCGATGCCGTTGATCGACGCGTTGGGCACCAGCGTCGAGAGGATCAGCGGCGACATCGTGAAGAACTCGACGCTGCCCGAGCGGAGCTGGCTCAGCGTGTCGGTGTCCGAGCCGAGCTGGCTCGACGGGAAGATCTTGAGGTCGAACCGTCCGCCGCTCTCGGCGCGCAAGGCCTCCGCCATCTCGCGGGCGCGGATGTTCATCGGGTGCGTATCGGGCAGGTTGTTGGCGTATTTGTAGGTGAAATCCGCCTTCTGCGCCCGCGCCACATGCGGCGCCGCCACCGAGCCGGCGACGAGGGCCGTGGAGCCGGTCGCCAGGAATTGCCGGCGGGACAGGGGAAAACGGGATCGCGACATCGGGGGCCTCTTCGTGCGGGCGCGGTGGCCCGGCGTTTCCTCGGGTCCGCGTCGTTCGCGCGCGGACTTGATCCGGAGCCTACGGCCTCTAGCCGCTGGCCGGACGCCGTCAAAGGGCCGCCCCGGTCGACCCGTATCGGATCGGTGGTCGTTCGTAACGGGCAGCGCCCCGGGGGCCGAGCCCGCCCCCGGTTCGGGACCGCCCGGAGCCCGGGGATGCCGGCCGTCTCAGGCCGCAGCCTTGCGGGGCTCGCCCGAGAGCGCGGCGATCAGCTCGGCCTTGACGGCTTCGGCCTGCGCATTGGCGATCTGGCAGGTTCCGGCGGCCCGGTGTCCGCCGCCGCCATAACCGAGGCAGAGCGCGCCGACATCGACCGGGGAGCCGCGGTCCAGGATCGACTTGCCGATGGCGAAGACGGTGTTCTGCTTCTTCAAGCCCCACATCACGTGGGCCGAGACGTCGCAGTCGGGAAAGAGCGCGTACACGGTGAAGCGGTTGCCCGCGTAGATGATCTCCTCGTCGCGCAGGTCGATGAGCGCCAGCTTGCCGTGGACCGTGGTGCAGCGGCGGAGCTGGTCCGCGAAGGGCGCGCGATGCGCCTCGTACAGGTCGATGCGCTCCTTGACGTCCGGAAGGGCCAGGACCTCGGCGATGCTGTGGTCGCGGCAATGCTCGATGAGCTGCATCATGAGCTCGTAGTTCGAGATCCGGAAGTCGCGGAAGCGTCCGAGCCCGGTGCGCGAGTCCATGAGGAAGTTCAGCAGCACCCACCCCTGTGGGTCGAGGATCTCCGCGCGGGTGAACTGCGCCGAGTCGGCCTTGTCCACGGCCGCCATCAGCTCGTCGCTGATCCGCGGGAAGGCGGCGGCGCCGAAATGCCGGTAGACGACGCGGGCCGCGGACGGCGCCGTCGGGTCGATCACGTGGTTCGGGAAGCTCCGTCCGGCATGGCGCGTCATCTCGCTCGCGTGATGATCGAAGGCGAGGTGGCAGCCCGCGACGTAGGGCAGGTTGGTGATGATGTCCCGATCCGTGATCGGTACGATGCCATCCTGCATGTCCTTGGGGTGGACGAACTTGATCTCGTCGATCAAGTCGCGTTCGCGCAACAGCATGCCGCAGACGAGCCCATCGAAATCACTGCGCGTCACGAGGCGGAATTTCTGCGGCATGGTGGGTCACTCTTCCAACGGATGAAGAAGTGTCCCAGCGCGTGCTGAAGGTCCGGTTACGCCTCCGCGGCCTGAACTGCGCTTGGTTGAGAGAGGCTTACTCGTTCCGGTCGGATGCCGCCGAGCCAGTCGGCGGCCGGACGACGAGAGGGTTCCGAAAGTCTGCGTCCGGGGCTCAGAGGCGCGAGGGCCGCCAGGCGGCTCCCGGCCCGACCCGGCTCTCGGCTCTGACGACAGTTCCGTGACCGGATTGTCGGCGGTGCGCCGGTGCCGGAGGCGGACGGTGCCGCCGGACCCCGCCCCTCCGGCGCGGCCAGAACCGGCACGCCGCCGGCCCGTCCGCGATGCAGAGTACGATTTCGACGCTGATCAGTGTATTGAGTGTCTGAATTCAGAGCGTGGGCGGGTCCTTTTCGAGGCTGATCACAGTTCAGGTGACGAGGGAGGGCATATGGGCACGCACCCTGGTCGAACGGCCGACGCGTGGGCCGGGATCATCACCGAGGCGTATGCGGCCAGGACGCGACCGCCCCTGACGCGCCAGCTCGTGGACGAGGTTCGTCAGGTGATCGCCGAGGCCTTGCGGGAGGCGGAGGCGGCGAACAGCCCGGACGCCGAGTGGTGCGAGCGCGTCAACCTCGTTCTGGATCGCAGTGAGATGTCCCTTCATGCAGCCGTGGGGCCTCGGCTTGCCGCGATTGATGACGCTTCAGGAACGGCCGTGATGATGCACCGCTCGGAGGCCGGACGGCCGTTGCGCGCTTTCGGCGGGCAGTAGCCGACGTGCCACGCGGTGCACCCGCGCCGCCCAGCGGCGTTTCACAGGCAGCAACACGGGAGCGACGGGGAGCAAGACCATGAGTTCCGTGAGCGAGGTGTCCGCGGCCGCCGGTTCCGGCCCGGCATTGCCGGCCGCCAATGCGGATTGGCCGACGATCCGTGACTGGCGCAAGGAAACCCGGGACAGGCTGATCGCGCAGCGGACCGGCATCGCGGCCGAGGATCGGGCCGCCTGGAGCGAGCGGATCAGCCGGACCCTGGAAGCGGCTCTTGAGCCGTATGCCGGCAGACTGATCGGCTTCTACTGGCCGTTCCGGGGCGAGTACGATCCGCGCGGCGTTCTCACCGCGATGCGGGAACGCGGCTCGCACCTTGCCCTGCCGGTGATCGTCGAACGGGGGCAGCCGCTCGTCTTCCGCGCGTGGTCTCCCGGCAGCCTGATGGTGCAGGGCACATGGAAGATCCCGATGCCCGAGTCGGGGGACGCGGTCTTCCCCGACCTCCTTGTGGTGCCGCTGGTCGGGTTTGATCGGCAGGGCTACCGGCTCGGCTATGGCGGCGGCTTCTATGATCGGACGATTGCCGCGATGCCCGAGAGGCCACGCACCATCGGTGTCGGCTTCGAACTCGGACGCCTGGACACGATCTACCCGCAGCCACACGACATTCCGCTGGAGCGGATCATCACGGAGCGCTGAGCCGGGGTCCAGCAGAGCCTTGAGGGCCTTCAGCGAGCCGCACCCGATGCGGTCGAGGGCGCGGCGCTCGGCCGAGGCACGCGCGGCGGTCCGAGGCGGTAACGGGCCGCGCCGAACGCGGGAGGCCGCTGGCGAAAGCGGCACGCGCAGATCCGCGTTTCGTGCGCCTCATAGGGGATCGTTCGAACGGGCTCATACGCCTAAGCCTGCACGCGTCAGCTTCCCTTGCGCTTCCCCATCGCATGTCGTGGGAAGCACTTGTGAGAAGATCGGCTGCTAAGGACTTGAGATGAGTGGCGCGCCCGAAAGGATTCGAACCTCTGACCCCCAGATTCGTAGTCTGGTGCTCTATCCAGCTGAGCTACGGGCGCCTGACACGGCGGCGGGGTCTTGGCCCGCCGGTGTGAGGGGGCTTCTAGAGGGTCGGATCGGGCTTGGCAAGACGCATCCGCACACAACATCGCACGACGGCCCTCCGCACCGCAGGATGCCCTGCAGCGGGGCCGGCCATCCGGCTACGGCGCCCGGGCGCTCGCCCGCACCCGCTCCTCCGCGGCCCGGATCGCCTCCGGCGTGCCGACATGCAGCCACTGGCCGTCGAGGCGCATGCCGAAGAGCCGGCCGGCCGCGATGGCGCGGTCGAACAGGAGGTTGAGCGAGAAGGCGCCCTCCGGCGTGCCGCCGAAGAGGCCGGGGCTCAGGATCGCCACCCCCGCGTAGATGAAGGGCGCCACCTCGCGCTCGCCGCGCCGCTCCAGGCGCCCGTCCGGGTCCATCACGAAATCGCCCGCGCCCTCGTAGCCGAGGCTGGTGGCGGTCGGGGCCACCAGCAGCAGGCCATCCATGCGGCTCCCGTCCCAGGTGTCGATCAGCCGGCGCAGGTTCGAGGCGGGCCCTTCGAGCCAGAACGAATCCGAGTTCAGCACCACGAAGGGTGCCTCGCCCAGGAGCGGCAGCGCCTTGCGGATGCCCCCGCCCGTCTCCAGCAGCGCCGCGCGCTCGTCGGACACGATCGTGGCCGGCCCCCCGGTGCGGCGGGCGAGATGCCCCTCGATCAGGTCGGCGAGATAATGGACGTTGACGATGGCGGTGCCGATCCCGGCCTCGGCGGTCCGGTCGAGGGCGTGGTCGAGGAGCGCCTTGCCGGCCACCTCCACCAGGGGCTTGGGCACCGTGGCGGTCACCGGCCGCATGCGCTTGCCCAGGCCCGCGGCCAGGACGAAGGCGCGGCTGACGGCGGGCTCGAACTCACTCATGCGGGGACGGATCCGGTGGTCAGGATTCGGGAGCGGGGGCGACGAGGCCCGGCAGGTGGTCCGCGTGCCAGGCCCGCAGCCCGGCCAGCGCCGGATGGGCGAGGTTGCGGGCGAGATAGCCCTCGATCCGCGGCAGGTGGGCGAGATAGCCGGGCTTGCCGTCGCGCCGGTCGAGCCGCGCGAAGATGCCGAGGATCTTGGTCGCCCGCTGGGCCGCCAGCAGCGCGTAGGCGGTGGCGAAGGCGCCGACATCGAAGGCGGGGTCCCGGCCCCGGCGCTCGCGGGCGTAGAGGCCGAGCAGCCGCAGCTCGAACTCGGCGGTGGTGTCGACCCGCGCATCCTGCAGCAGCGAGGCGACGTCGTAGGCCGGATGGCCCATCACGGCGTCCTGGAAGTCGATCAGCCCGACCCGCTCCAGCCCGTCGCGCTCGGGGAGCCAGATCAGGTTGGGCGAGTGGTAGTCGCGCAGGGTCCAGGTGGGCCGGTCCGGGACCGCCCCCTGCAGGGCTGCCCGCCACAGGTCCACGAAGTCCGCCCGCGCCTCCGCCGACAGGGTGACGTTCCGGATCGCCGGCGCGTACCAGTCGGGCATCAGCTCCGCCTCGAACAGCAGCGCCTCCGTGTCGTAGGGCGGCAGCACGTGCTCGATCCCGTCCGCCACCGGCAGGACGGATGGCAGCGGCGTGGCGTGGAGCTTGGCGAGCAGCCGGACGGCCTCGGCGTAGCGCTCGGGCCGCGGGAGGCCGGCCTCGACCACCGGCTCGGTGCCGAGGTCCTCCAGGATCAGCAGGCCCTCGGCCAGATCCTCGCCGTAGATCTTGGGCGCCGAGAAGCCCAGCGCCCGCAGGCCCCGGTCGAGGGCCACGAAGGCGTGGACGCTCTCGGCCAGATGCACGATGGCGCTGTAGGGCTTGCCGTCGCGCACCGGCGGCCCGTCGGGCCGGGGCGGCGCGATCATCAGCACGGCGCTGGTGCCGTCGGGCTTGGTCAGACGCTCGTAGGCCCGGGAGGAGGCGTCCCCCTGCATCAGCGTGCGCTCGGCGATGTCCCAGCCGCTCCGGTCGAGGAGCCGGCGCACTGCCCGGGCCCGGTCGAGGCGCGCGCGCATGCCGCCGGTGCCGTCGATCCGGGCGAGCCGCGCCCCGGGGCCGAACTCCGCCCGCAGGGACAGGTCGACGGTGAGCACCGGGCCGTCGCGCGGGGGCATTCGGTCAGGCCACTCGACCAGGGTGATCGCGCCCTCGGCCATCTCGTCGAAGCCGAGCTCCACCAACTCGTCGGGGTCGCGCAGCCGGTAGAGGTCGGCATGGATGATCGTCCGGCCGTCCCGGGCCGTGTAGGGCTGGATCAGCGTGAAGGTCGGGCTCGGGACCTCCAGCTGCGGGTCGCCGACGAGCTCGCGGATCACCGCGCGGGCGAGCGTCGTCTTGCCGCCGCCAAGGCCGCCCGACAGGGCCACGACGTCGCCCGGAAGCAGGAACTCGGACAGGAACAGGCCGAGATCCTCGGTGGCCGTCTCCTCCGGAAGCACGAATTCCCATGGCGTCGGCAGCGCGGATGCGCCCACCGCCCCGCCGGCCTTCTGCCCGTCCCGATCGTCCCCGCCCAAAGCCTGCCTCCGAGACCAGAGGGCGCATGGTCCGGAAACACGCCACGGATGCAAGCGTTTCCGGCCGCGGCGATGCGCTTCCCGGCCGCCCGGTGCACCGAAACCACGCTCGCGGAGCGCCGCGACGCTCGCGTGGCCATCCCGATCCCGGCCGGCCGCGGGACGGCACGCCGGCGTCGAGGCCGCTCCGGAGATCGCTGCGGCGTCGCCGCCGCCCGGCTTCCGCCGGCCGCGCGTGCGCGCCGGGACACCGGCTCAGCCGCGCGGGATCCCGTGGGCCTTGATGCGGGAGGCCAGCGTGGTCGGGCGCAGGCCGAGCCGTTCGGCCGCGCCGCCGCGTCCGGAGATCCGGCCGCCCGCCAGCGCCAGCGCCGCGACGATCTCGGCCCGGTCGCGGGCGCGGCGCTCGGCCTCGGTGGCGGGCCGCCCCTCGGGCGCGGCGGCCGGCCGCGCCGGATCCGGGCGCCGGACCGGCTCCTCGTCCGGCAGGTCGAGGCGCAGCCGCCCCCGGGCGCTGAGGATCGCGGCCCGCTCGATCACGTTCTCCAGCTCGCGGACATTGCCGGGCCAGGCGTAGCGGCAGAGGCGGCGGACATCGCCCTCCGAGAGCCGCGGCTCCGGGATGTTGAGGCGGCGCGCGGCCGCCGTCAGGAGGTGCTGGGCGATGGGCGGGATATCCTCGGGCCGCTCGCGCAGGGGCCGCGCCTCGATCGGGAAGACGTTGAGGCGGAAGTAGAGATCCTCCCGGAACCGGCCGGCGCGGACTTCCGCGCGCAGGTCCCGGTTGGTGGCCGCCACCACGCGCACGTCGACCGCCCGGGTGCGCGCCTCGCCGATCCGCTCGAAGGAGCGCTCCTGCAGCACGCGCAGCAGCTTGCCCTGCAGTTCCAGGGGGATCTCGCCGACCTCGTCGAGGAACAAGGTGCCGCCGTCGGCGAGTTCGAACCGGCCGACCCGGTCGCGCAGCGCCCCGGTGAAGCTGCCCTTGGCGTGGCCGAAGAACTCGCTCTCGAACAGCGCGTGCGGGATCGCCGCGCAGTTCACCCGGATCATCGGGCGGTCGCTGCGGCGGCTGGCCTCGTGGATCGCCCGGGCGATCAGCTCCTTGCCGGTGCCGGATTCGCCGGTGATCAGCACGGTGGCGTCGGTCCCGGCCACGAGATCGACCTGCCGGAGCGTCGCCGCGATGGCCGGCGAGTGGCCGATGATGCCCTGGTGGTGGCGCTCGGCCCGGATTTCCTCCTTCAGATACGCGTTCTCCAGTTCGAGGCGCTCCCGGAGCGAGTCGACCTCGGCGAGCGCGCTCTTCAGCCGGGCCTCGTCCTCCCGGCGCTGGCTGATGTCGCGGAACACGATGACGGCCCCGAGCAGACGCCCCCGGTCGCGGATCGGCGTCGAGGTGTAGGCGACCGGGAAGGAGGTCCCGTCGGCGCGCCAGAAGACCTCGTGATCGACCTGATGCACCGCCCCGTCCCGGAAGGCCGCGTAGATCGGGCAGTCGCGGTGCGGGTAGTGGCTGCCGTCCGGGCGGGTGTGGTGCACGGCGGCGTGCATGTCCCGGCCGACGAGGTCGGCGGCCTCCCAGCCGAGCATGCGCGCGGCGGCCGGGTTGACGAAGGTGGTCACGCCCTCCGCGTTGACGCCGTAGATCCCCTCCCCGGCCGCGCGCAGGATCAGCTGGTTGCCCCGCTCGATGTCGCGGAAGATGCGCTCAACCCGCTGCCACTCGGTGAGGCCCGCGCGCATGTAGGCTTCCGCCGCATCGTCCACCTGCCGGCGGTGGCGCGCGTCGGGATCCGCCAGGGTCACGAGGAGCCGGATCGGCGGGCCGGCGAGCGGGAAGGCCGTGGCCTCGACCCGCAGGTCCCGGCCCGCAGCGTGGCGTGGCGACAGGGCCCGGGTCCACCAATGCCCCCGCGCCAGGGCCGCCTGGGTGAACACCGTGAGCGCCGCGAGCTGGCCCGGAAACAGCGCGCTGGCCCGCGCGCCCCGGAGCGCCGACCGCGCAGCGCCGAGCAGGCGCGCCGCCGCCGGATTGGCATCGGCGATCCGGTCCTCCTCCGGTTCGAGGACCAGCATCGGGTCCGGGCCCGCCTCGAAGACGGGTCCGAACGCGCCGGGCGCGTGTGGCTCACGAGATCTCGTCATCCGGTCACGATATCGCGTTCCCGACGAGATGTCGTGTAGGCCGGCGGAACCGCCAAGGCCTTGCGCCGACGCGCGATTTCGCGGGCGTCCCGCCTGGCACGCCGTTTGCCGAGACTGCCGCGACCGTCCGTCGGCAGGCGAGGCGCCCGAGGCCGGGCCCCGCGGCCGCCGGGCGGGCAGCCTTACGCGCCCGAACGCGCACGGATCGCCACACAGGGCGCGGGGCTCGCGCGCACGCCCC
>CAXDNE010000295.1:0-9346 GCA_963990595.1 uncultured Methylobacterium sp. | reverse complement strand
CCCGCCCTACGCCGCCGAACCTTGATCTAGCGCAACCCCAGACCCCATCCCGGCGCGCCGCGTTCTCCGGCGAGGCGGCGCGAAACGCGGAACCGATTGCGCGCCCGGCGGCCGATCCGCTGGACTTGAGCTACATCAATGCTTCGCGACATGATCGCTCATGAGTATTGGTCGGGCTTCTGCAGCGGAGGCGGCTATGCGGTATCCACTCGCTATGGCCTGTGCTTTCGAGATCTCGCCCCAGTTTCCGGGGCTTGTCTGGAGCGGTGATGCATCCAATCCGATGGGGATCGCGGCCAATCGGAGCGACGACACGGTCAGAAGCGGCGCAGCCGTGCCGGGACGGACAAGCTCGACCTGAACGCGAGCAGTGCCCTGGAGCGGCGCACGCCGGATCAGGTCCGCGATGATGCCATCACGCGCGGGATCTGCGTCGGCTGTACGCGCTGATCCCGTCGCCCGTCGCGGCGCGGGCTCGCGGCAGGGTTCAGCCCGTCAGCCACGGTTGCGCGGCGTTCCGGGCACCGGCCTCTCGACCGGCCGGGTTGGGATCTGTCCCCGCAGCGTCCGGGCCGCCAGGAATTATCGGCCGAGCTGCCGCGGCTCCGCGCGCGAGCGCGGCCCGCGCTGCGGGCGCGGCCATATGGGGGATCGACGATGACCTTTGATCTGCGCAGCCCGGCCTTCGAGAACGGCGGCACGATCCCGGATCGCTACGCCCGCCGCGGCGAGAACCTGTCTCCGCCGCTGAACTGGACGGAGCCGCCGCCCGGCACGCGAAGCTTCGTCCTTCTGATGGAGGATCCCGACGCCCCGACCCCGTCGTTCCGGCACTGGATCGTCTACGACATCCCGGCCGAGCGGCGGCATCTGCCGGAGGGGGGCAGCTCAGGAGCCCGGGTCGGAGGGCTGCCGCACGGGGTGAACGATTTCCGGAACGCGCATTACGACGGCCCCCAACCGCCGGCCGGCGACCCGCCGCATACCTATCGCTTCCGTCTCGCCGCCCTCGGGATCGCCAAGCTCGGCCTCGATCCCCAAGCCTCCGCCGCGGAGATCTGGGACCGCGCGCGCGAGAACATTCTGAGTGAAGCCGAGCTGACGGGGACGTATCGGACGCGTGCGTGAGGCCGGCCTTCCGCGGCGGCCCGATACACCGACCGGCTCCTCAACGATGCCCGGCCGCCCGATTGATGTGCGTCAAACCGCCGGGCCCCGCGCGCTCCTATCCGGAAAGCGGCCTCGGGTCGGCAGGGTGCATGGGGAGGGATGTCTTGATTGACCACCTGATCCGCAAGCTGGAGCTGTTCGCGCGCCTGAGCGAGGCCGATCGCGTCAGCCTCCACGAGGCTCTCACCCCTCCGCGAAGCGTTGCCGCGCGCACCGAGCTCGCGGCAGAAGGCGATCTCCTGAACAGCGCCCTGATTATCCTGACGGGTTGGGCGTGCCGCTATCGGCAATTCGCCGATGGACGCCAGCAGATCATCTCGATCCTCTTGCCTGGCGACCTCTGCGAACCCGCCATCCCGCGCCAATCCCGCTGTGGCCACGCGCTGGCGTCGCTCACCCCCGTCACCCTGGCGCAGATCCCGATGCTGTCGCTGCGCGACGTGATGGCGCGCAGCCCGGCGCTGGACGAGGCGTTCCAGCTCGAAGCGCTGTCGGCGGCGGCGATCCAGAGGGAATGGACGGTCAGCCTCGGCTGCCGCACCGGGATCGAGCGTCTCGCCCATCTCTTCTGTGAGCTGTACGCCCGTCTGGCCGCCGTCGGGCTCGCCGATGGGGAGACCTGCCCCCTGCCGATCACGCAGGGCGATCTCGCCGACGCCCTGGGGCAGACCAGCGTGCACATCAACCGAATCCTGCAGGAGCTGCGCGGCGGTCGCCTGGTCGCGCTGAAGAGCCGACGCCTGACCATCCTGAACCGGCACAGGCTGGAGGAGATGGCGCATTTCAGGCCGGCATACCTCTCGTTCGTCGAACAGCCCTGCCACGGGAGCCCGGACTGTGCGGCAGTCCCGTCGTCCGGGAAATCCCGGGCGGGCCGCCACGCGCAGGGCGCGTCGCGGCTGGAGACGGGTGGCACGGCCTTCGCGGATGCCGCAGAGGCACAGCGGCGCGTTCGGGCCGGCCGGCTCGCCGTCGGGGTGTGACGCCTGCCGGGCAGCGGCCGGGAATCTCTCCGGCCGGCCGCGATCGCGCGCGAGGCGGCTCCGGCGGCGACGGGTCGGATGCGTCGTCCCTCGCGACGGGCGGTCCCCCGTAGGCGGTGCGGGTCGCTTCAGTCCGGCTTGAGCCGGTCGAGGCACCCGGCGTTCAGGCAGAAGTCCGGGTAGGTCTCGGCGATCGTTCCCGCCGCCAATTCCCGAAGGCAGCGGTCGCGATGCGGGCAGCGGCTGCAATTGGCCTCGAGCTCCCGCATGAGTGCCGCTTCGTTCAACCTGATCGCTTCCGGATCGACGTGAAGGATCCGCATCAGCCTCGTCAGCTTGCGATACCGCTCCTGCGCCCCGGAGCTGTCACCCTCCAGCATCGTCTGGATGCAATCGGAATCAATATCCCGCAGCTCCTGGGCGGCACCGCGGACGGGGCCCCAGCTGGTCAGGAGGGGCAGGATCCCGAACGGATCGAAGAGCCGGGTTTCGTCTGTCGGCTTGGACATCGTGCGCTCCGGCAAATCTCGGCCAGCGGCATCCTGACCGCAGCGGCAGGGTTTCCCTTGATCCAGCGCAAGTCGGTTCGCGGCAAGTCGGTCCGGGCCCCGTTCGCGCGGGCGCGGAGCCCGGTCGGCACCCGTGCGCGATGCACCGGTCTGAAGCGCCGGCCTCAAACGTGGCCGGCGCACGCGCTCCGGGACGTCCGCAGCTCAGATCGCCGCGACGCGGCGATGCATGAGCAGGCCGTCGCACCGCGCCCGGGCGACCACGAGCCGTGCGGCCTTTCGGGCCTTGGCGGCCCGCAGTTCACTCTCGGGTTTGCCGTCACGCAGCGCCCAGCGGGCCAGTGCGCGGAACCAGTTGGCATTGGCGATCGCCGTCGCGCGGCGCGCGGCATAGTCGCTGGCATGCGCCTGATCCGAGGACGTGAACGTCATCACGATGCTGCCTCCCGCCCACGGCCATTGAGCGGTGCGATTGCGACAGAATCGCACTGGCCGTGTGCCGAATATTACTGTCACGCTGCGACGTCCTGAATTGATAGAAATCAAAGCTGACGTTCTTGGGTTCGGCTTCAAGCCCTGTTGCGCGGAGGGAGGTCGAGATGTCGCCATCGGATGTTCGGCTTGCAGTCGAGGCCCACAAAGAGGCGGTCGAGGCGCTGTCCGAGTATTTCGTCGCATTCCCCGTCATACCAGAATACATTTCAAAAAATCATATCGCTTTCGAAGTCGCCCATCGCATCCGGAGGGGCGTGCGATCGAAGAATATGCTGGTGAAATACGGAATCGAAGCCGTCCTTACGAGTAAGTACTGAGCCGCTCCCGACGGGCGTGGCGCGTCTCGGACAGCCGGCCGGCGGCGCCAGCCTCTACCGGAAAACGAGGGCACCCGGGCCGCGCCGGGCCGATCCACCCTGTGACCGCCGGCCGGCCGACGCCGCGTGCCGACGATCCGGACAGTCGACCGATCATGTCGGCAGATGGTGGTGGGTCGCGAGATTGCGGGCCTCAATGCAGCGGACCGATCGCTTCGATCGCGCTGAGGAGCTCCTCGACCGAGGGCTTCTCCACCAGCGGCAAGCCGGCGTCCCGCACCTTCTCGCGGATGACGAAGCTCGGATGCCCGGTCATGATGATCATCGGGACCGTCACGCCCAATGTCCGCAGGTATCTGGAAACATCCAGCCCGGTCATGTCCGGCAGCATATAGTCGATCACGATGCAGCACGGTTTCGCCTCAGGGAAGGCGGCGAGCAATCCACTTCCGGTCTCGAAGGTGACGACCGGATAACCCTCGCCTTCCAGTACGAACCGTGCTGAATTCAGTACCTCTGGATCATCTTCCACGATGAAGATCGGCATAAGGCGGTCCCGGAAGATACGGCGCGTCCATGGACTGGCTCGGGTGAAGCCACAGGCCGAATAATTATCCCGGTGCCTTTTGAGTTCCCCGCCGTCGAGCTTGATCAGGCCCGGCCCTGCTCGATCAGAACGACCCACCGGATCAGCTCGGAAAGGGAGCTGGCCTGCGTCTTGGTCATGAGCTTGGCCCGGTAGACCTCCACGGTCCGATGGCTGATCGCGAGGGCGCGGCTGATGTCCTTGCTGGTGTTTCCGGCGACCAGAAGATTGAGCACCTCGTGTTCACGCTCGCTCAACGTGCCGAGTCGGCGGACGAAGTCCCGCAGGGTTGGATCCAGCACGTCCGGCCGGAGATCGCGCTCCGTGGCGGCGTGCAGGGCGTGCAGAATGACCTCGTCGGCGAAGGGCTTCTCGATGAAATCGCAGGCTCCGAGCTTCATGGCCTCGATGGCCAACGGGATGTCGGCGTGCCCCGTCATCATCACCACCGGTACCGTTTGACCGGCCGCGCGCAGGCGGCGCAGCAATTCCAGGCCATCGATGCCGGGCATGCGGAGATCGGTCAGCACACCGTCCCGCGCGGGTTTCGGGAGCCGGTCCAGAAGGTCGATCCCGGTCTCGTAGAGGGCGACCTGGAAACCTGCGGTCTCGAGGAGGAAGGCGATCGAGTCCCGCATGGCCGGGTCGTCGTCCACCACGTGGATAAGCTTGTTCGCCACCGGAAGCCGACTATCCGCGGCCGGCGATGGTCGGCGGAACATCGCTCCGTGCTCTGCGCTCCGTTCCTCCTCGCCGTCGGCCCTGTGTCGCGACGCTCGACCGATCAAGGATCCGGATCGCCAAATCAGTCACTGATGTCTGCACCTTCATGGCCGCGGCGGCTGTATCCTTCAGGCAATCTGAGGGATTCAACCCCTCGTTGAGGTTTCAATAAACATCGTCCTGTCAGGCCGCCGAGCATCGATCGGGATCCAGCTCAGGATGCCGGTGTCTCGGCCTTGGATGCGCACACGCTAGCGTTGAAGAGTTTGCTGCGCAACATTGACGGGCGAGGCGCGGACGGGCGATGTTGATCGGTCGTCGGATCTAACGGGAATGTCTAATTGTATGCTGTCGGGCCGGATGGCCAACATTTCCCGAAAATCGATCCGAGAACCGATCGACGGGACATCGCTGCGTGGTCAGGTCCGCACGGCGATCATGTTCTGCAGCTCTTCATCCGCGCGTGACATGAACGGATCGGTGCCGCATCGCCGACCGCGATCCGCCTGCGTGCGCGGGGCCGGCGAACGGCAGACCTGTCAGCGCACGCGCACGCGGACGTCGCGCCAGACCCGGCCTCGTGGTCCGGTCGCGCAGTCAGGCCGACGTCTCGGAACGCGACCGGTCACGAGGCCGAACGCGCACCCGTCTCCGACGCGTGCAGCAGCAGAAATCCGGAGTAGGAGGGGACGCTATGGTCCGGATCGGCCGGGACGCGGAGAAAGAGTTCCGCGGCCTGCCAGCTATCCTCTAGGTGATAGCCGACCTGCTCAAGTTCCTGCAGAAGTGCGTGTCGGTTCCTGACCATGCAGGCCACGCGGAAGGGTCCACCGTCCTGGATGGTGGCGAACGACGGACCCTCAGTCATCGGCGTTCGGTTGATGAGGATGTACTTGGGAACCGTTTTCAGCTTCGCGAGCATGCTCGCGAGTGGCTCCTTCAGATAATGCATCGCTCCGGAGATCAGGAGCAGATCCGCGCCGTCCGCTTCGGCCCAGCTATCGGCGAAGAGCAGGCGATCCGCACCGCGTTCCCGTGCCAGCGCGCGACCCCGCGCCATGTTTTCCGGCAGGTCGTGGACTTGCCAGATAAAATCCTCGGGCGGCGTCAGATGCTCCATGTAACAATAGTAGAGATTTCCTACATTGCCGCCTAAATCGAAAACACGACGGATGTTCGGGAGCCGTTGCTGCAGATGAAACAGGGCCGCGTAGTCACTCGGACGCGGCCGCTTGTTGAGGTCGAGATGCATGTCCGCATTGCTCGGATTTCGGTGGCCCTGCTGCGCGTAAGCTGAGACGGCAGTCTCCGCCTCTTCGAGCGTGCTGAAGGATCTGTGATAACCGAGAGCCCAACGGTACAGAGCGCGCGAGACCGGCGCGATCCGCACCAGGTCGATCAAGCGCTGAGCCGGGGACAGTCGCCCGACCCAATTCAACGCGGCTCCGGTGAGCCGTATCTGACGAACGCGCAGCGGCGTCCCACTCGTCTCGGTGATCATATGTCGAGGCGTCCACTCCAGCGCGTCGCATTTTTGAAGCGCGTTTCGATCTCGTCAATGAGCAAAATCAATATTGAGCACAATCAATATATCTGGGACATCATGCGCCTATGCTGAGTCATGGTCCGCATTGAAATCTGTTGATCGTCCGCCACTATGGCCAAGATATCCGGCCCGATGCGCGTCTCGATACGAGCGCTTCGGCGTTCTTGCACTCTGGTCTGCCACTCGCCCGTCCGGGCGGGGCGCGCAGCTCCGAGCGGAGTCGCCATGGCGAGCCTGTGGCAAGGCGGCTCGCCGCCATGAGGAGCGCACGCCGGAGCACCCTGGAACCACGCGCGACCGTTGATCTCACCGCGATGCGAAATCGCACATCGTTGCGACGCCGCCGAACGCAGCTTAAGTAGTTTTCCGTCAGCACGGTCCGGCGCGATTATACTGCGGACATCGCACAAATCCTTGGCGGCTATATTTGACAGACGCGCGCGATCGGGCCAGATGCCCTACAATCCTAAGTTGTTGCAGTGCAAAAAAATCGGGGCCTTGCGACCGATATCTGAAATGCGTGCTCATCAAATCATTGCGCTTCATCGCATCGGCATTCCGACCGTTTGGCGCCGCGGAAATCAGTTATGGGCACCATCCGTAATTTGGTATTGATTTTGATCAACATGCGTCAGCGCTGAACCAGTAGATTAAGTTCGAATAGCGGCGTGGAACGACACCGTCTTTCCACGCGAGCGAGGTCAGGGGCATGCAGCATGGGACGGTCGCCGCGGACGCGCCGCGTGTCGCCGCGCATCACCATTACGGCATTGCGGCAAGGGGCGACTCGGCAACGGGCGCGCTGCCCATATCGCTTCTCATGAGGTCGGGCTCGCAGCCGGCGTCGTTCACCGCGACGGTGGCGCCGCTCTGCGCCGCGGCGAGCGCCGTCTTTCATCGCTACACCGGCGCGATGCAGGTGCGGGTCCGTCTCCAAGACGGCGGGAGCGGCCCTGAGGACGATCGTCCCTCTGTCGCGTTCGAGTCGGATTTCTCGGCGGATCCGAGCTGGAACGCGCTTCGCGACGCGGTCGACGCGCGCGACGACGTGCAGGCCTTCACCGCGCGGCTCCGCGCTGCGGCGTCGGCCGATGACCGGATTCTCCTCATCAGCCTGGTCGCCGACGGGTGGGAGGCCGATCGCGTGGTGCTCCGCGTGGCGCCCGGCGCGGCGGAGCATCGGGTCACGCTATCGGGGGCCGACGGCATTCTCGATGCGGATGGGCTCGCGGGCTGGCTGTCTGCGCTGCGATCCCTGTTGGAGGCCGCGGACGCCGCGCCCGACGTCGCGGTCTCGCGCCTGCCCCTCTTGAGCCCGCAGGAGCGTCAGGCGCGGCTCACCAGGGCGCAGGGCGCGCAGCGGGCCTATCCGCGTGACGCGACGGTCCCGGACCTCTTCGCCGCGCAGGTCCGGCTCCGGCCGGACGCGATCGCGCTGAGGGACGGTGCGCGCGCCTGGACTTACAGCGCGCTCGATGCCGAGGCCGACGCGCTCGCCCGGTCCCTGGTCCGCCTTGGCGCGACGCCGGGCGCGCGGGTCTGCCTCCTCCTGGACCGGTCAGGCTCCACCATCGTGGCCCATCTCGCGGCGCTCAAGGCAGGCGCCGTCTACGTACCCCTCGATCCCGCCCATCCGGCCGAACTCCTGGCGATTCATATCGCCGACAGCGACCCGGCGGTGGTCGTCTCGCGGCGCGATCTCATCGCCGAGCGCGCCCTCGCGCAGACCTGGACCTGTCCGACGCTCTGGATCGATGATCCTGCCCCGGTCTCTCAGTCGGATGCGGCGCTGCCGGTCCCGGTGGCGGCGGGAGACCCTGCCTACGTCATGTACACCTCGGGCACGACCGGCCGCCCGAAGGGCGTGACGGTCCCGCATCGGGCGATCGCGCGGCTCGTGATCAACACCGACTTCGCGAGCCTGGGCCCGGACCAAGTCTTCCTCCAGCTCGCGCCGCTGGCCTTCGACGCCGCCACCCTTGAGATCTGGGCGCCGCTGCTCAACGGCGGACAGCTCGTGATCATGCCGGCGGGCCATGCCGCGCTCGACGCCATCGCCCGCACGGCGCGGGACTACGGAGTCACGACACTCTGGCTCACGGCCGGGCTCTTCCATCTCATGGCCGACGGTCCGCTTCAGGACCTCGCCTCCCTGCGCCAGCTGCTCGCGGGCGGTGACGTGCTCTCCCCGCGCCACGTCAGGCAGGTGCTCGACGCCCTTCCGGACTGCCGGTTGATCAACGGCTACGGGCCGACCGAGAACACGACCTTCACCTGCTGTCACACGGTGCCGCGCGATGCGTCGCCGACCGAGACCATCCCGATCGGCCGGCCGATCGCCAATACCTGCGCGCATATCCTCGATCCCCGGCTCGAGCCGGTGCCGCGCGGGGCGGTCGGCCAGCTCTGCGCCGGCGGGGACGGCGTGGCCCTCGGCTATCTCGGTCGCCCGGACCTCACGGCCGAGCGCTTCGTCCGCGACCCGTTCTCGTCCGAGCCCGGGGCCCGGCTCTATCTGACCGGCGATCTCGTCCGCGAGCGCCCCGACGGAAGTCTCGCCTTCCTGGGCCGCGTCGACAGCCAGGTGAAGATCAACGGCCACCGGGTCGAGCTGGAGGGCATCGAGGCCGCGTTGCGCCTCCTGCCGGGCGTCCGCGACGCCGCGGCGGTGGTCCGGGCCGACCCGTGCGGCGGCAAGAGCATCGCCGCCTACGTGGTGCTGGACGCGCCGGAGTCCTCGCCCGAGCGCCTGCGCGCCGCGCTCGCGCAGCGTGTGCCGGCCGCGATGGTGCCGGGGACGCTCACGGTGATGCCCACCCTGCCGCTCGGGCCGAACGGCAAGGTCGACCGCCGGGCGCTTCCGCCGCCGGCGCGGACGCGCCCCGACCTCGGGCGCCCCTTCGTTCCGCCGCGGGGACCGGATGAGGAACGCGTCGCCGCGGAGTGGCGCCGGGTGCTCGGGATCGACTCTGTCGGCGCCGAGGACAATTTCTTCGATCTCGGCGGCCCCTCCCTCC
>CAXDNE010000294.1:0-9429 GCA_963990595.1 uncultured Methylobacterium sp. | reverse complement strand
GATCTACACTATCCTCTTCGTCGCCAGCGTCAGATGTGTATAAGAGACAGGCCGAGGGCAAGCTCACCGCGCAGGTTCACGGCGTCTATCCGCTGGCGGCGTTCCCCGAGGCCTTCGGCCTGCTGACCCGCCGGGCTGCGGTGGGGAAGGTCCTGCTGCGACCCTGAACGGGTCCGGCGGCCCGCACCGTCGCCGGCGCCCTCTCCAGGGCCTCCCTTGCGGGCGGCCGAAGTCGTGCGCGCCCGTCTTTTGAATCGTTTCAAGATTACCTCAAGACAAAGCGCGACTCACCGTGCATTGTCGCCGTGTCGGCCTGTGATTCGCGAGGTTGACCGAAGGCATGGCACGATGATCTGGAATAGAAATATCACGTTTCGGCTGATTATTCCCGCATTGACCGGACTTATATTCATTATCTTGAGTTCAGCGACTAACGTGGCGCAGATCGATCGTGTGAACGACTCCTCACGGGAGATCCGCGACCTCTGGGCGCGCAAGAACGACGGGCTCGCCGAGCTTCAGTTCCTGGCGCTCCGGTATCACACGACGACGATCCGGAAAGTCGTCGCGATCGACGGGAGCGAGAACCGCGACCTCGACAACGAGTTCATCGAGATGAACGCGTCCATACCGGAGCGCTTCGCGCAGTACCGGACCCTTGTCGGGTCATCGGGCGAGCGGGCGCTATGGAAGGCGTTCGAGACGCGGTGGCAGGCCTACCGCTCGGCGCGCGAGCCCATCATCGCGGCGCTCGAACGCGGTGACCGGGCGGCCGCCCGCGATGCCATCGCGCCGGCCCGCCAACCCCTGGTGGATGTGTTCGGGGCGCTGTCGGACCTCGCCAAGGTCAACACCGCGGGCACCAACGCCGCGGAGGCGCGCGCCGAGGACGCCTATCGCACGGCTTGGACGATCACCGTCATCCTGTTGATCGCCGGCCTCGCCGGGACGGGCGCCATGCTCTGGGACGTCCTGCGCGGCATCGCCCGGCCGATCCGCGCCATGACCGCCGCCATGGGCCGTCTGGCCGCGCAGGATCTCACCGTCGCGATCCCTGCCGCCGGCCGGCGCGACGAGATCGGCGCCATGGCAGCCTCCGTTCAGGTCTTCAAGGACGGCCTGCTCCGGGCCCGGGCCCTCGAAGAGGAGGCCGCCCGCGCGCGCGCGGATGCCGAAGCGCAACGCAAGACCGGCCTGCGCCACATGGCCGACCGCTTCGAAGAGACCGTGGGCGGCATCATCGGGACGGTCTCCAGGGCGGCCGCGGCGCTGCAGGACACGGCGGCGCGGATGACCGGGGCGGCCTCCGGAACCGCCGGCCGATCCGCCGATGTGGCGCGCGCGGCCGAACTGGCGGCCGCCAACGTCAACACGGCGGCGGCCGCTGCCGAGGATCTCGGGACCTCCGTCCAGGAGATCGGCCGGCAGGTCTCGGGTTCCGCGGCCCTGACCCAGGCCGCCGTCGAGGAGGCCGAGGCGACCGCCCACTTGGTCCAGGACCTGAGCGGCGCGGCGGCGCGGATCGGCGACGTCGTGACGATGATCAGCAGCATCGCCGAGCAGACCAACCTTCTGGCCCTGAACGCCACGATCGAGGCGGCCCGGGCCGGGGAGGCGGGGCGCGGCTTCGCGGTGGTCGCCGCCGAGGTGAAGGAGCTGGCCGGCCAGACCGCCAAGGCCACCGAGGAGATCGCCGGGCAGATCGGCCGGATCCAGGCCTCTACGGGCGACGCGGTCTCGGCGATCGACCGGATCAGCGACAGGATCCGGGAGATCAGTGCGGTCGCCACGCGGATCGCCGCGGCCGTGGAGGAGCAGGACAGCGCCACGCAGGAGATCGTTCGCAACGTCTCCCAGGCCGCCCTGGGCGCCGGCGCGGTGACGAGCACCACCAGCGAGGTCGCGGGGGCGGCGAACGAGACCGGGGCCGCGGCTCAGCAGGTCCTTGCCTCGGCCTCCGAGCTGTCACACCACGCGGAGCATCTCAGCGGCGAGGTGGCCCGGTTCCTGGCCACGGTCCGGGCCGCCTAGAGGCGCGGCCGATCCCGACGCGGTCGGCGGCCGTGACCCGAGGCCATCGTTCCCGGACGCCCGCTGCTCTGAGGCGTGTCAGAGCAGCCCGCGGGCCTTCGCCAGGCCGACCAGATCGGCCTGGGGCCGGGCGCCGATATGCTGGATCACCTCGGCGGCCGCGAGCGTGCCGACGCGAGCGCTGGTGACGTGGTCGAGACCGCGGGCGTGTCCGGCCAGGAAGCCGGCCGCGAACAGGTCGCCGGCTCCGGTCGTGTCCACCACCTCGTGCACCGGGCTCGCCTCGACGGCGCGCACCGTGCCGCCCTGAACCACCAGGGCGCCGTCCGCCGAGCGGGTGACGAGGCCGAGCAGGTGCCGGCCGCGGGCATTGCGCTCGTCGCGCAGCGCGGCGACGGCGGCCTCCGGGTCGTCGGTCTGATAGAGGCTCTGGAGCTCGCCGATATTGGCGAACAGGATGTCGATGCTGCCATCGCGCACGAGGCCCAGGAACTCGTCCCGGTAGCGGCCGACGCAGAACGCGTCCGAGAGGGTCAGCGCGACGGCGTTGCCGGCCTGATGGGCGATCAGGGCGGCCTTGCGGAACGCGTCCTTGGCGGCCGGCGGATCCCAGAGATAGCCTTCGAGGTAGACGACCCGGGCGGCGCTGACGAGGGCCTTGTCGACGTCCCCGGGCGACAGCCCCTGGCAGGCACCCAGATAGGTGTTCATCGTCCGCTCGCCATCCGGCGTCACCAGCACGAAGCAGCGGGCCGTGGCCGGCCCGTCGGCCGCCGCCGGGACGGAGAAGCCGACGCCGGTGGCCTTCAGGTCGTGACGGAACAGGCCGCCGAGTTCGTCGTCCCGGACCTTGCCGACGAAGCCGGTCTTGGCACCGAGCAGCGCCGCGCCGACCGCGGTGTTGGCCCCTGAGCCGCCCGAGACGATCGTCGCCGGACCCATCGCCTGGAACAGCGTCTCCGCCCGTGCCTCGTCGATGAGCTGCATCGCGCCCTTGGTGACCCCCTGCGCGGACAGGAAGGCGTCATCCGTGCGGGCGATCACGTCGACGATGGCGTTGCCGAGCACGAGGAGATCGAGGGGTGCGGTCATCCGGGCGTCCTGATTCGAGTTCGCGCCGCTGTGGCATCCGCCTCGAATCGGATCAAGCTTCGTCGTCGGAGTGGGGCGGGAGATCGGCGAACAGGTCGGGGACGGGCGGGGTGAGGCCGGGTGGGGTGAGATCGAGCGCGCCCTCGGTCACGATGCGGCTCTCGGACCGGGACGATGCTCTCTCCCACGGGCTCCGTCCTGGAGGGCCCTGTGCGGCGCCTCACCCGGCGATCTTTTCCAGGGCCACGTCCCGCGTCCGGGGGCCGAGGAGGCCGACGAGCAGGCCCGCCGCCAGCATCGCCGCCGAGATGAACAGGAAGACCCCCGGTGTTCCGGCCTCGCGCAGGACGAAGGCGATGACGAAGCCCGTGAAGATCGCCGAGAAGCGGCTCCAGGAATAGACGAAGCCCACCGCGCGGGCGCGGATGCCGGTGGGGAACAGCTCGGCCTGATAGGCGTGGAAGCTGTAGGACATCATGTTGGAGGCGAGCGTCAGGCCGATCCCGAGCGCCACGATGGCGGTGATGTCCTTCGTCTGCGCGAAGGCCAAGCCGCAGGCGATGTAGACGAGCGCGGCGGCCACGATGACGTGCTTGCGCTCGAACCGGTCCGCGATGGCGAGGCCGATCAGCGGTCCGATCGGGGCGGCGAGCGCGATCAGCGCCGTGTAGGCGAGGCTCGACGTCACCGTGATGCCCTGGGCCACCAGCAGGGTCGGCACCCAGTTGGCGAAGCCGTAGAAGCCCACCGTCTGAAACACGTTGAACCCCGCCATCATCAGCGCCCGGCGCCGGTAGGGCGCGACCCACAGATCGCGGAACGCGCCGCGCGGTTGCACCGGATCCGGCGCGGCGGGCGGCGGCAGCGGGCGGCCGTACTCGGCCGCGACCTGCGCTTCGAGGCGCCGCAGGACGGCCTCCGCCTCCGCGAGGCGCCCGTGCTCCACGAGCCAGCGCGGGCTCTCCGGCAGACCCGCGCGCATCCACCAGACCACGACGGCCGCCGAGGCCCCGATCAGCACGACCCAGCGCCAGCCGTCGATCCCGAGGGGCGCGACCGGGATCAGCAGGTAGGACAGGAACGCCACCACCGGCACGGCGGTGAAGCCGATCCCCTGGCACAGGGCGAAGGCGCGACCGCGGATCGCCTTCGGCACCAGTTCCGAGAGGTAGCTGCCGATCGTCACCATCTCCAGGCCGAGGCCGATCCCGGCGATCAGGCGCCAGAGGTTGAGGCCGAAAGCGTGGCTCTGGCAGGCCATCACCACGTTCGCCGCGGTGTAGGAGAGGAGCGACCACGTGAAGATCGCCCGGCGGCCGAACCGGTCGGCGAGCCAGCCGCACGCGAGGGTACCGATGAACAGGCCGGTGAAGAGGGCGGCCACGAAGCTCGCGACGCCGCTCGCGCCGAACAGACCCGGCGTCGTCGGCGTCAGGATCCCGGCTTTGACGAGGCCCGGCGCCACGTAGCCGGTGAACAGGAGGTCGTAGAGTTCGAAGAAGAACCCGAGGCCGAGCAGCGCGACGAGGCGCCAGATCGTGCGGGTGGCGGGAAGACGGTCGAGGCGGGCCAGGAGGGCGCCGGGATCCAGGACCTCATCGGCAGCCCGGACCGCCCTACGCGTCGCCATGATGGTGAGCCCTGTCTCCGCGCCGCGGCGCCCCGCCGGCGCAGTGCCGCGGAAGCGGGCGGGGCGCAAGGGGGCGGTTCACAAGGGGGCGGTTCACGCCCCGAAGACCGACCAGCCCATGCGCTGCGTCAGGCGTTCCAGGGCGATCCGGCCGAGATGGGAGTTGCCCGCCGCGTCGAGGCCCGGCGACCACACCGCGATCGAGGCCTTGCCGGGGGCGACCGCCAGGATGCTGCCGCCGACGCCGCTCTTGCCCGGCAGGCCGACCCGGTAGGCGAACTCCCCCGAGCCGTCGTAGTGGCCGCAGGTCAGCATGATCGCGTTGATGCGGCGCGCCCGCTCCGCCGAGACCACCGAGTGGCCGGTCGAGGGATTGAGGCCGTTATGGGCCAGGAACCGCCCCGCCATCGCGAGCTGGCGGCAGGTCATCGCGATGGCGCAGTGATGGAAGTAGACGCCGAGGGTGTAATCCACCGGATTGTCGATCACCCCGAAGGACTTCATGTAGTTGGCGAGCGCGGTGTTGCGGAAGCCCGTGCGCTTCTCCGAGGCCGCCACCTTCTCGTCGATCGCGATGGTGGAATCCTGGGCCAGGAACTGCATGAAGCGCAGGATCTCGCCGAGCGCCTCGCGCGGCTCGTGACCCGAGAGGATCACGTCGGTCACGGCAATCGCGCCGGCATTGATGAAGGGGTTGCGCGGCACCCCGCGCTCCCGCTCCAGCTGGACGATGGAGTTGAACGGGTTCCCCGAAGGCTCGCGGCCGACCCGCTTCCACAGCCGGTCGCCGACCATGCCGAGCGCCAGGGTGAGGGTGAAGACCTTCGACACGCTCTGGATGGAGAAGGCCGTCTCGCTGTCGCCGCCCGTGAAGACGCGTCCGTCGGCGTCGATCACCGCCATGCCGAACTGGTTCGGGTCCACGCGGGCGAGTTCGGGGATGTAGTCCGCGACCGCCCCTCGGTCGGTGCGCTGGGCCATCTCCTCGGCGATGTCCCGGATGACGAGGGCGAGGTCGGTCACGGTCGGGCTCGGGCGTCCAGGTCCGTCGGCTGCGGCGGAGCCGGGTCGGCTCGCGACGTCTCGGGCGATGCAAGTTCAGGTCCGGCGTGCGCCCGTCGCGCGCAATCGTCAAGCCGTGCCGGCCAAGCCGAAAACAGAAACGGCCGGACCCGCGCAGGCCCGGCCGATGGAAGTGAGCGCTGGATCGCCTCAGGCGGCGGCGAGGGCCATCGCCATGGATTCCTTCTTCATCAGTTCCCGGAAGAAGCCGTCGAGATGGGTCAGCTTGTCGGGCGAGCCGTCCTGGGCGATGCGGCCGCCTTCCAGCACGACGATCCGGTCGAAGTCCTGCAACGTCGAGAGACGGTGCGCGATGGCGATGACGGTCCGGCCCTGCATCAGATTGGCCAGGGCATGCCGGATCGCCTGCTCGGATTCCGCGTCCAGCGCCGAGGTCGCCTCGTCGAGGAGCAGGATCGGCGAGTTCTTCAGGATGGCCCGGGCGATGGCGATGCGCTGGCGCTGGCCGCCCGAGAGCTTCACGCCGCGGTCGCCCACGATCGTGTCGAAGCCCTCCGGCAGGGCCTTGATGAAGTCGGTGCAATGGGCGGCCTCGGCGGCCTGCCAGACCTCCTCGTCGGTGGCCTCGGGGCGGCCGTAGCGGATGTTCTCGCGCAGGGACCGGTGGAACATCGAGACGTCCTGCGGAACCACCGTGATCGCCTCGCGCAGGGATTCCTGCGTCACCCGGTCGATGTTCTGGCCGTTGATGCGGATCCCCCCGCTCTGCACGTCGTAGAAGCGCTGGATCAGCGAGAACAGGGTCGACTTGCCGCCGCCCGATCTGCCCACGAGGCCGACCCGCTGGCCCGGCTCGATGACAAGGTCGAAATCCGTGAAGACCGGGCGCCCGTCCGGGTAGCTGAAGGCGACGTGCTCGAACTCGATCTTGGCGCCCTGGCCGGTGAGCGGCTTCGCCTCCGGATGGTCGACGAGGTCGTGGGGCTGCAGCAGGGTGTGCAGAGCCTCGGACAGGCGGGCGGTGTGCTGCGTCGCGTCGACGAGCGCCACCGCGAGGTCGCGGGTGGCGGCGAGGATGCGGATGCCCAGCGTGCAGACCAGCACCACCTGGCCGTTGGTCGCCTGGCCGGCCTCCCACATCTGGATCGCCCAGTAGAGCAGGCCGAACACGGCGAGGACGGTCAGTATCGCATGCACGATGCGCAGCTTCTCGAGGTAGAGCAGCGACGAGCGGCGTGCCCGCATCTCGGTGGCGATCGTGCCCTCGAAGCGCTGGCCCTCGCGCTTGAACGCCGAGAAGGCGCGCACGAGCGACATGTTGCCGACGAGGTCGACCATCTCGCCGTCCACGGAGGCCGCCTTGGCGGCGAAGTCGTGGTGCAGCGGCTTGCCGGCCGAGGCCATCTTGAACATCAGCACGACGACGGCGGCGAACACGCCCGCCAGGATTCCCGCCATGGTGGGGTTGACGGTGGCGATGTAGGCGATCGACCCGAAGGCCGCGACCGTCGGCGGCATCAGGTTGAACACGAACATGTTCTCGACCGTGAAGATCGCGTTCGAGGTCGCCGTGATCCGCGACGCCAGGGTGCCCGGCTGGCGGTCGGAGAAGAAGGTCGGGGAATGTCCGGTCAGGTGCCGGAACAGGTCCCGCCGGATATCGCCGGTGATGCCCACGAAGGTGAAGGCGCCGGTCAGCGCCGCCACGCGCCAGAGCATGTTGTCGGCGGCGATGAAGCCGATGAGCACGGCGAGGGCGCTCCAGACCACGGTGTTGCCCGGGCCGGGCCCCTTCGTCAGAGCGTCCACCACGCCCTTGAGGGCGTAGTCGGTGGAGACCGAGAAGCCGACGGCGCCGAGCACGGAGATCAGGATGACCAGGTGCGGCAGCCAGCGGCGGCGGAGATACCGTCCGACGAAGGCGAAGGGCCTGTCGGCGTATCGGTGCAGCTCTTCCATCGCGGTGACCATTCCGTATTCGCGCGGCTTGGGCTTGCGGGTTAAGGCGGAGTGCAGCGCGGGCGCAAACTGACCCGCAGCGGCAACGCGAGAGCGTTGCCATTGTTGCACCGGCCCGCGCCGTCCCCGCGCTTTTATCCGTCAAACCTGAACGCCGCTTGAGTGGCGCGGACATACACAAGCGAATCTGGTGCCGCGCGCCCTCAGCGCTCCGCGTCCGCCTGGCGCGTCTCCGGCATGATCAGCGCCACCAGCATGAAGGCCGCGAAGCCCATGCAGGCGAGGCCCAGGAAGGCGCTGTGGCTGCCCAGATGGTCGGCCATGATCCCGGCGAGCGAGGTCGAGAGGGCGGCGCCGATGCCCATGGCGGTCCCCACCGCGCCGAGCGCGAGGTTGAAGCGCCCCGTCCCGCGGGTGAGATCCGAGACGATGAGCGGCACCATCACGCCGAGGACCGAGGCCGAGACACCGTCGAGCACCTGAATGCCGACCAAGCCATAGGGATTGGTGGTGTAGGCGAGCAGCAAGCCGCGGACCGGCAGCGCGCCGAAGCCGATGAGCAGAACCGGGTAGCGGCCGAACCGCTCGGCCGCCCGGCCGACCGCCGGGGCGCTGACCGCCAGGACCGCCTGCGGGATCATGATGCAGGCGGCGATGAGCGCGGTCGCGGTCTCGCTCGCCCGCAGGGTGAGGACGCTGCCCACCAGCGGTAGCATCGCGGCGTTGGCGAGGAAGAACAGCACCATGCAGGCCGAGAAGCACAGGAGTCCGCGGTTGGTCAGCAGGGCGCGGACACCCCCCTGTCCGGAGGCGCGTGCCCCCTGCGCGGCGGACGGCTCCTTGAAGACGCCGGGATCGATGTCCCGGGCGCGGATGCGCGCCAGCGCGATCACCGCCGGTATCCCGAGCGCGGCGGTGAGGTAGAACACGGCCCCGTTCGACAGGTAGTAGCCGATCGCCCCCATGCCGGCGGCGCCCAGGGCGTTGCCCAGGGCCGCGAAGCTCGCGTTGCGCCCGAGGCGCTCGCCCGCATGGGCGCGCCCGACCAGGCCGATGCTGATCGCCGCGATGGCCGGCGTCAGCACGCAGCTCGCCCCCGAATGAACCGCCATGGCCAGGAGCACCACCAGGAAGCTCGGCCACACGGCCAGGGCGAAGGCGCTGCCGGCGATGCCGATCACCGCCACGGCGGCGGCGAAGCGCTTCGAGCGCACGACGTCGACGAAGGCGCCGCCCGGCACCTGCCCGAGCAGGGCGACGAGGCTGCCCACCGTGAGCGCGAAGCCGATATCGGACTGGGTCCACTTGGCCTGCGAGAAGTAGACGGCCAGGAACGGTCCGAAGCCGGTCTGCAGGTTGGCGACGAAGAACGCGAAGGCGTCCAGGCCGTGGCGGCTCGCGGCCGAGATCGCGCGTCCGGTCTCCGCCCGCCCGCCCACCTGCCCAGACGCGCGCGGGACTTCGGCGGCCTGATCCTTGAGGCGGACCGGACGGGAGCGGATGTCCTGCCGGGGCACCTCGCGCTCGCGGGAGGAAGCGGCGGTTCGCACCTTCAATCGGGCCACCGTCATTTATCCGGCGCCTTTTCCGGCGGCGCGGCAGGCGTGGCCGGCGCCGACGCGGCGGGGGCCGCCGAGGTCGGGGTGGTCCTGTCTCTTATACACATCTCCGAGCCCACGAGACAAGAGGCAATC
>CAXDNE010000293.1:0-9435 GCA_963990595.1 uncultured Methylobacterium sp. | reverse complement strand
CACCAGACCAGGGCGCACAGCGTCACGGCGAGGACGAGGCCGGGCAGCAGGCCGCCGGTGAACAGCGCGGTGATCGACACGCCCGTGACCGAGCCGATGGTGATCAGCACGATCGAGGGCGGGATCGTCTCGGTCTGCGCGCCGGTGGTGGCCAGCAGCGCCACGAGATCGCCTTCCCTGGCGCCGCGGGCCTTCATCTCGGGGAACAGCACCGGGGCGACCGCGGCCATGTCGGCGGCCTTCGATCCGGAGATGCCGGAGACGAGGTACATCGCGCCGACCAGCACGTAGTGCAGGCCGCCGCGGACATGGCCGAGCAGGCTCGCCAGGAACCCGACCATGGCGCGGGCCATGCCGGTCATCTCGATCAGAAGGCCGAGAAAGATGAACAGCGGCACGGCGAGCAGGATCAGGTGGCTCATGCCCTCGTCCATGCGCCCGACCACCACCATCGCCGGCGCGTCGGTGGTGAGCGTGATGTAGGCGAAGGTCGACAAGCCGAACGCGAAGGCGATCGGGACCCCGGAGAAGACCAGCGCGCCGACGCCGAGGACGAAGAACAGCAGCAGGTTGAGGTTGCCGAGGGTCGCCAGCCAGGGCTGGAGCGCCACGAGCCCGGCGGCGACGCCCGCAGCCAGCACGAGCGCCCCCACGGTGAGGCGCCAGTCGGCGGTCTCCAGGAGGCGGATCACCGCGACGATCAGCATGAGGCCGAGGCCGATCGGCAGGGCGGCGGCACGCCACGCGTTGTTCAGCTCCAGCGCGGGCGTCTGGACGAAGGTCTCCTCGCTGGCGAATTCCCAGGCCGGCTCCAGGAGCAGCGCAACGAAGATCAGGCCGGCCGCGAGGGCGACCGTCTCCAGGAAGGCGCGCAGGCGCGGGCCGCTCATGGCCACGAACGCGGTCATGCGCATGTGCTCGGCGCGGCGGAAGGCGACCACGGCGCCCAGCATGGCGAGCCACAGGAACAGGATCGAGGCGAGTTCGTCCGACCAGACGAGGGGCTCGCGGAACACGTAGCGGCTCACCACGCCGCCGAGCAGCACCCCGATCTCGGCCAGCACGAGCAGCGCCGCCGGAATCTCCACGAGGTAGCCCAGCCCCTCGTCAAGCCGGCGCAGCCAGCTCCGCGCGCGCAGGGGCGGACCCGTCAGTTCAACCCCTGCCGCATTTTCGACGGCCGCGATATCGATCTGCATGGCGCCCCCCGTCAGGGCCGCGTCCCCGGCATCGCCCATGGGAACGGCTCTTCGTGTGTCTTGATGCGCTCTCGGCCGCCGAAACCGGTATCCGCTTCGGCGAAGAGCGCTTCAGGTGAGTTTGCCCGACACGTCCTCAAGATGCGACTGGGCCGCGTCGCGCCGGGCTCGATTTTCCAGGCCGTCGGCCAGCATCGGCTGCAACCGAGGGGGCAGAGCTTCATCGTGGCTCGGGCGCCGGCCTCACGGAGCGCAGCCAAGGGCGCTGACGCGACGTCCGGCGCCGTCGGGATCCGATGGGGCACGGGGACAGGCGCCGAGACATGGCCGTCGCTCTGTCCCCGGCGCCGCGCGACGCGGCCATACTCCGCGACAGCCTCGTGCAATCCGCTCGGGCCGGTCCCATCGCGGATGCCGCTCCTGTGCAACACGGCCGCAGCGAATTCAGGATTGGCAAGCTTGGCAGTAATCTTCCGCCCGCATTATGCTAACAGAGCACTGACGCTTTCTGCGCGATAGGCGGTAGCGTTCCGGAGGATCGGATGTCGGAGCTATTGGCCCTCTCGCCGCACCCGCCCAGCGGCGGCGAGGCCCGGTCTGGACCGGAGGCCGCGACAGCCTCGCGCGCTGACCGGCATCCACGCTCCGACACGGGGACGATCGTCATCCACTGGATCGTCGCGATCGCGATGATCGCGAGCCTGATTACGGGACTGCGTATCTCGGCCGATGCCCCCGTCGCCCGGACCGCGAAGCTGCTGGCACCTATTCTGCCGCAGGGAGAGATCTGGACCGTTCATTTCGTGGCGGGACTCAGCCTGTTCTTCGGGATCACCGCCTACCTCGTCTACCTCGTGCGCGGACGCCTCACGGAGCGCAACAGCCCGTCGCGCATGCGCGCGATCCTGGTCAGCGGTCGGACGAGAGCCGCGCGCAAGGCCCGCTGGAGCGGCATCAATGTCGCGCTGCACTGGCTGATCTACGGCGTTTCCCTGGTTCTCACCGGCACGGGTGTCGCCCTCTACCTCGGCTATGGCGGCTGGGTGGTGTGGCTGCACGCCACCTGCGCGCTGGTGGCGCTGGCCTACATCGCCGTGCACACGCTCGCGCACTTCATGTACGGCGGCCTGTGGCAGCTCCTGCGGCTGTTCCGCCCGGCCCCGCTGGCGGATCAGGCCGTGCGGCAGCGCCGGCCCCTGCTGGTCGCCGCAGCCCTCGGCATCCCCGTCGTGGGCGGCCTCGCCTGGGCGGATATCGGCGGACGCTCGACCCTGGTCGTGGACAAGGTGGCGGCCGGGCCCGACCTCAGCAGACTCCTCGACGACCCGGTCTGGCGGACCGCGCGGCCGGTCTCGGTGCGGACCATGCAGGGCGCCAATTTCGGCGGCACCGGCGAGACCACGGTGGAAATTCGCGCCGTGCGGGATGATGCGAATGTCTACTTCGCGTTCCGCTGGTGGGATCCGTCGCGCTCGCTGAAGCGCGTGCCGCTGATCAAGCGGGAGAACGGCTGGCACCTCGTCGATGCCGACGCGGCGCGGGCGGACGTGACGGCCTATTACGAGGACAAGCTCGCGGTGATCTTCTCGCGCTCCGACGCCTTCGGCAGCGGCGGTGCGACCCATCTCGGGGCCAGGCCTCTGCCCGACGCGCCGGCGCCGCTGAACGGCCGCGGCTACCACTACACCACGGACGGAAGTTACATCGACATGTGGCAGTGGAAGGCGGCGCGGGGCGGCATGCTCGGCGTGGTCGAGGACATGCATATCGGGCCGCCGACCGATCCGACCGCGGCCGAGCGCGCGGTCAAGGGTCGCTACCAGGCGGGCTACTGGGGCGATCCGGGCACCAGCACCTATCGCTACAATTTCCGGTTCGAGGGTCCGGGCGGGTACGCGGGCTCCGTCGAGCCGCTGCGGCTCCCCAGGGACTGGCGCGCGACGGTGGCCAAGCTCGGGACCGTGGACCTCTCGCCCGACGCCGGCACCTCGGAAGGTTCACAATGGTGGATGGTCGAGAAGACCGAAACCGTCCCCTATTCGGAAGCCGTTGACGCGGAGATTCCGGTGGGGACCATCATGCCGGGCGTCCTGATCACCGACGGCTACACCGGCGATCGGGCCGGCATCTCGGCCGCCGCGCACTGGGCCGACGACCACTGGACGCTGGTGGCCTCGCGCAAGATCGCGACCGGCAGCAAATACGACGTGGACTTCCTGCCCGGCAACACCTTCTATCTGTACGTCTCGGCCTTCGACCACACGCAGACGCGCCACACCCGGCATATGCGACCGGTCGAAGTCCTGCTGCGCTGATCGGATTTGCTGGCCATGGCCGGACCCGTCGCCCTCGTGATCAACGGCCGGCGGGTCCCCGCCCGTGCCGGCCAGACCCTGCTCGACGCGGGTCTGGCCGGCGGCCGCGCGATCCCGCACGATTGCGCGACCGGGCAGTGCGACACGTGTCGCGTCCGGATCCATTCCGGCACGGTGGATGACGCGGGCACGCGCATCGGCGACACCGTGCTGGCCTGCCGGTCGAGGCTCGTCGCCGAGACCGTCATCGAGTTCGACGAGGTGCCCGACGTCGTCCGGCGAACCGGCACCGTGGCGAGCGTGGTCAACCTCACGCCCGAGATCGTCGAAGTCACGGTGGCCCTGCCAAAGCGGCTCACCCACCTGCCGGGGCAGTATGTCCGGGTCTCCTTCGCCGATCTGCCCCCGCGGGACTACAGCCCGACGCTCCGCTCGGACGGGTCGGGCGAACTGCACGAGCTGATCTTCCAGATCCGTCGCCAAGCGGGGGGCGCCGTCTCCCCCCATCTCGGGAGCCGGATCGGGGCCGGAACCAAGGTGAAGGTCGAAGGGCCGTTCGGCCACGCCTTTCACCGGCTCGGGCGCGGGCGGCTCGTCATCGTCTCGTCCGGGGTCGGCTGGGCACCGGCCTGGGCGGTGGCGCGGGCGAGCCGCCTGCGCGAGCCGCAGCGCGAGCTGCTGGTCGTCGCCGGCGCGCGCCACCCGCACAACCTCTACATGCGCCCGGCGCTGGATTGGCTGCGTGACCGGGGGGCGGCCACGATCCTGACCTGCAGCGGGAATCCGCCCCCGGCCGACGCGCGGCCCGGACGGCCGACGCTTCATCTTCCGATGCTCACGGCGGACGATACAGTTCTGACGGCCGGAATCCCCGAAATGGTGGCCGCCGTCCAGTTTCTGGCAGCGGCGGGCGGTGCAACCTGCTACGCCGACCCGTTCTACGCCGCGGACCGCGAGGCCGGCGACAGCAAACCGCGCGACCTGAACTTCATTCAGCGTCTTCTGCAGCGCGTGTCCCGTAATCAGAGCGCAAAAACGGATCCAGTCGCCTAGCGATTTATCAACCACGAAGTCATCGCGGCATATCTGGTGACGTGAGTTTAATAATACTGGCCGCAGACTGCGCCGATGTCAGCAGCCTTCGTCCGTCCCCGGCACATCTCCGCAGCCGCCCTCATGCTTCTCGCCCTGTCGACCGGCGGGCAGGCGGAGGAACTCCCCATCGTCGGCACCGGCGACGGCATCGAGATGCTGCAGGCGGTCGCGACGGCTTACAATTCCGAGCCCGGCGAGGCCCGCGTGTCGGTTCCGCCGAGCATCGGCTCCGGTGGGGCGGTGGCGGCCGTGGGGGGCGAGCGCCAGAAGCTCGGGCGCATCGCGCGTCCCCTCACGGAGGCCGAGAAGGCCCAGGGCCTCGTCGAGGTCCCGCTCACCCGCATACCGTCCGCGATCTTCGTCCACCGCGGCGTCGGCGTGACGAGCCTGACGAGCGCCCAGGTGGCGGCCATCTTCTCCGGCACGATCGAGAACTGGAGCAAGGTCGGCGGCTCCGACCTCAAGATCCGCGTGGTCCGGCGCGAGGATACCGACAGCACCCTCGCGGTGCTCCGGTCCAGCATGCCGGGGTGGCGCGATCTCGTCCTGACGAGCCGCTCGAAGACCGCGACCACCACGCAGGATGCCGTCGAGACCGTGCGGCTCACGCCCGGCGCGATCGGATTCGGGCCGTTCTCCCCCGCACTCGAGAGCGATCTCGCGATCCTGTCGATCGACGGCAACACCCCGCGCGATCCGGCCTATCCCAGTGCCGTGACCCTCTCGCTGATCTACAAGGCCACCACACGGGACGCGGCGTCCTCCGCCTTCCTCGCCTTCGCCACGTCCGATCGTGCGGGGCGTCTGCTGGCGGAACGGGGCGGCGCGCCGCTCAAGCCGTGACGCGCAACCTGTTCTCGCGATCCCTGCGCGCCCGCCTGCTCGGAGCCACGCTCTCGACGGCCGCGATCGCGCTCGCGGCCCTCGTCTGTCTCGTCGTGCTTCGCTCCGGGCAGACGTTGCGGGAGCAGGCACGGGAGGTGTCGAGCTGGTCGGAGGCCCAACTGGCCGGCCGCCTCCTCAGCGACGCCAAACTCGCCTCGGCTCGGCTTCAGATGCAGCGCGAGGACGTGGAGCGCCGCTTCGCCACGATCGCGAAGCGTTGGGACGTGTCCAAGGCGGTGTTCTCCGGCAACACGGTGGCGGCCTCCGAGCTGATGCGGCCCGCCCTGGCGCTGGCCGACCTCGACGGCGTGATCGCCTTCGACCTGAATCTGCGCGCGCTGACCGCCGACCGCGTGGATGCGGATCTCCTCTCGGCCAATGCGGGCCTCGCCGGAACGCCCTTGGCGGCCGCGCTGCGCACGATGATGGACCAGAACGACCGGGAACACTCGGACGGGTTCGTGCGGACCCTGCGCTGGGACGCGGCGCTGGCCAGGGCCCTGGCCGCGGACGAGGCGGGCGTTGTGGTCGATGTCTTCGGGCAGCCGCTGTTCGACGATTTCGGCGAGGTGATCGGCGGACTCGTCGGCTACCGCGTCCTGCGCGCACGGGAGCCGACCCTGGAGGCGTTCTCGGCGCTGAGCGGGCGCGATGTGCTCATCCTGGCGGGGCCCCGCCTTCTCTCGTCCGCGGGCACCGAAATGGCCCGCGCCGAACTCGGGGACGCCTCCGCGTCCGGCCTGCACGCCGTCGTCGGCGCCGACAAGGTCGCGCGCTGCATCTCCACGGGGCAGGATATCCGGCTGTGCGTCGCGGCGCCTCTGCGGGAGCTGGAGCAGCTCAAGGACAAGGTCGTCGGCATCGGAGAGGAGAGTTCCGGCTCGCTCCTCCGGACCCTCTGCGTGGCCGCGGGCCTGACCCTGTGCCTCGTCGCGATCGTCCTGCTCATCCTGTCCAGCCGCATCACGCACCCGCTGGTGCAGATCACCCGGACCGTCTCCGAGGTGGCGCGGGGGAACTGGCACGTCGACGTGCCCGAGGTGAGTCGCGAGGACGAGGTCGGCAATATCGCCCGCGCCGTCGTCGTCCTGGAGCGGTCCCTCGCCGAGCGGGACCAGCTGCGCGACGACGTCTTCCGGCAGAACGCGATCCTGACGGAGCGCGAGAGGCAGCTTCAGGAGCAGAATGAGCGGTTCGACGCAGCCCTGAACAACATGTCCCAGGGTCTGTGCATGTTCGGACCGAATGGGCGCCTCAAGGTTTCCAACGCGCAGTTCCTGCGCATCTACGGGATCGACCTCGGGACACTCGGAGCCGAACCGAGCTCTGCCGACGTCTGGCGGCTTGCCGGGATCGGGGCGCAGTGGGGCACGGAGATCGGCGCGCGGGACCGGACCATGACCGCGACCCTCGGCGACGGCCGATGCGTGGAGATCACCGTCCAGCCCATGGCCGACGGCGGCTGGGTGGAGACCCATGAAGACGTGACCGTGAGCGTGATCGCCCAGGCCCGGATCACGCATCTCGCGACCCACGATGCCCTGACCGGGTTGCCGAACCGCGTCCTTCTGGCCGAGCGACTGGCCGCAGCGTTCTCGGACCATGCGCAGGGGGGCTGTTCGGTCGCGGTGATCTGCCTCGACCTCGACGACTTCAAGGGCGTGAACGACACGCTCGGCCACCCGGCGGGGGACGAGCTGCTCCGGCAGGTCGGCGGTCGCCTGACGGCCCTGAGCCCACCCGGCAGCACCGTCGCGCGGCTCGGCGGCGACGAGTTCGCCCTGGTCCTGTCCGGGTCGGATCTGCCAGCGCGGGCGCTCGGGCTGGCGGAGGAAGCCCTCGCGGGACTCAGGCGTCCGTTCCTCATCGCCGACCAGATGATCTCCGCCGATGCGAGCCTCGGGGTCGCCGTTTCGGCCGCGGGCGACGCCGACGGCGACGACTTGCTGCGCCGCGCGGACCTCGCCCTCTACGTCGCCAAGGCGGAGGGCGGCCGGCGCGTGCGCGCCTTCGAGCCGGAGATGGAGGAGCGCCAGCACCAGCGGCGCTGGCTCGAGCGCGAACTGCGGATCGCGATCCGCAGCGGGCAGATCGAGCTCCACTACCAGCCGCTGTTCAACCTGGCGACGAACGCGGTGACCGGCTTCGAGGCGCTGGCGCGCTGGCGCCATCCGGAGCGGGGGATGATCTCGCCAGGCGAGTTCATCCCCGTCGCCGAGGCGACCGGCCTCATCGATGCGCTCGGAATCTACGTCCTCCGCACCGCCTGCGCCGACGCGATCAGATGGCCCGGCAGCCTGCGCGTCGCGGTCAACATCTCGCCGATGCAGTTCCGTGAGGGCAACCTCGACCGGATCGTCGAGGAGGTCCTGGCCGCGACGCGGCTGCCCAGCAACCGTCTCGAACTCGAGATCACGGAGTCGGTGATCCTGAGCCAGGATCAGGCGACCCACGAGATGCTGACGCGACTGCGCCGCCTCGGCGTGCGCTTCTCGATGGATGATTTCGGGACCGGCTACTCGTCGCTCAGCTCGCTCAACAGCTTCCGCTTCGACAAGATCAAGCTCGATCAGTCGTTCGTCCGGAACTTGATGGAGAAGGACGAAGCCGCCGCCATCGTCCACGTCGTGGCCGAGCTCGGGCGCAGCCTGAAGATCACCACCACGGCGGAGGGGGTCGAGACGGCTGAGCAGCTCGCCCGGCTGCGGGCGAGCGGGTTCTCCGAGGTGCAGGGCTACTTGCTGAGCCGACCGATCCCCGCCGCCGCGGTCACCGACTTCATCCTCACGCGGAACGGTATCAATGCCGCCGCCTGATGCGCTGACGCATCCTCGAGGCCCACGGCCGGCTCGCTGACGCCGCCCATCGTGCTCGCGAGCTGCGGGAGCGCCCGCTCATCGCGCGAAGCGGCGGCCCTGGCCGATGCACCGGCGGAGCCGTCCGGAGGCCAGAAACAGCCCCGACTTTCTGTTGCTGATCAATCACATTCGCGTAAGTGCGCGCCAATCCGCTTAAATTTTAGTTTTTCCAACGGATTAATGCTGATATGACGCGCGGAATCAATTTTCGATCCTCGTGTGCCGATTATGATGATCGAATAGGTGGCACCGGTCGAAAAGATGTTCTTCATAAGCCTGTGGTCTATTATATTTGGTGCCTTTATGGCTTTCAATGCTCGGAAATTTTCCGGGCAGCTGGAGCTGATGGAGGGCATAGGCGGCTGTCTCATAATCTACGGTCTTGGTGTCATCGGTTTTTGCCTGCCAATATTTCGGTGACAGTCCCGCACGGGAAGGATTGACCGGCGGCCATAGGCGCATATCGGCCTGTCTGGGTCCGAAACTCTCGACACCATCGCCGAGCGGCCGAACACTCAGATCTCGGTCCCTCCTGCCCGCCTGAGGGCATCGCCGACCTCGGCGGCGCGCTGGCGCAGAGCGCGCTCGATCTCCGGGTGGGCGAGCAGGATCTGCACGGCACGCGGGTTGCCGGTCCGCTCGGAGACCGGCGACGCCTTCGTCCGAGGCCGGCCATGGATCCCGGACGCCTCCTGCCGCGGCCCGGTGCCCGCGACCGCCGCATCCCCCGAACGGGCCTATTGGCGGGTGCCGATCTGCCTCGCATCGCCGGTCCTGCTCGGGAAGGCCGCATCGTCGCGCGCGCCATCCCGGCATGCCAGCCAGTCCAGGATGCGGGTGCGCGCCGGTTCGAGACGCACAGGGAGAAGCCCTCTCCGCAGCGACCGGACACGGCGGGCGCCGCAGCCCCTCAATTCGGCGGCCGATAGGCTTCGGGCGGCAGGTCGCGGAAAAAGGTCTCGCCGGGCGCCTGTCCCGGGGCTGGCTTGGGCGCGATCCCCGTACCGCCGCCATCCGTGATGGAGCGCTGGCTGCCCTGTCTCTTATACACATCTGACGCTGCCGACGAAGAGGATAGTGTAG
>CAXDNE010000292.1:0-9487 GCA_963990595.1 uncultured Methylobacterium sp. | reverse complement strand
AGATTGCCTCTTGTCTCGTGGGCTCGGAGATGTGTATAAGAGACAGGGGCCGGGGGCACCGTCGGCCGACGCCATGGCGCCCTGTGGCGGCGCCGGGACCGACGCATCGCGGTGCCCGGCGGCGAGGAGCCTCGGGGCCGGGGGCGGCCCAGCGGGATCGGGCCCTGGCTCCGGCGCCGTCGCGGCCTTCGGACGGCGCGCGATGGCCAGGGGATCGAGGTGCCCCGCGGTGGTGGCGGGAAGCGCCGGCGTGCCCGTGCGCACCTCGCTGCGGAAGCGCCGCTTGCGCTCGCCGTCGAGGAAACGGGCGAGGCCGCGATGGATGGCCTTGCGCTCCGGTTTCGCCCGCGCTGCGGCGGCCGCGTCCCCGAGGAGGTCGAGCGCCCGGGCCATCGCATCGAAATCGAACGCGCCCTTGACCATGCGCCTGGCATTCTCGACGGCGAGGTCGTGGACGTGCCGGTGGCGCCCCTCGGCGTAGGCGCGATGGGCCCGGGTCGCCGGCACCGTGATGATGCGCCCGTCTTGGTCGTACGGGTCGATCACGTAGATCCGGCCGATGTCGCTCGGGTCGCGCACGCACCGGTAGCGCGTGCCCGCGCCGTCCTCCCGCGCGTTCCGGTGCCCCGGGTTGGTGATGAGCGTGATCAGCTCCGGGCATTCGTACTTGACGTGGTCCCAGACGATCCCGTCGTTCTGGATCGTGCGATCCTCCCACTCGCCGCACAGGGCGATGAACAGGTCGGCGGGCGGGAGCGGGCCGCTGGGATGGCGGGCCGCCTCCTCGTTCCAGACCCGGAGCGGGATGTCGCCGATGCCGCGCAGGAGGCCCAGGCCCTTCGACCGGTGGACGTTGTGGACGTCGCAGATGAAGAACATCAGCAACGCCTCGAACTCCGATTTCCGGATCTTGGCGCAGTCCAGGGTCTCCGGGTCGGGCTCGCGCCTCTTGACAGTGTTGGACAGCGTCGTGCCCGGGAGCAGGTGGATCAGACCCGTGTTGAGGTAGCCGAAGAATCGTTCGAGGGCGCCCTTGAGCCAGGGGCACTTCGGCTTGAACCGCGGCTTGTTCATCTTCAGCTCGCGTGCGGCGGCCTCGATGTCCTTGCCGATAAAATGCAACGCGTTGTCGACCCAGAGGTTTTCGATCCGGCCGAAGCACGGCCACGGCATCCGCACGGCCGGGAACGGCGACATGTCCTTCGGGTACATCGCGTGCCGCAGGCCGGCGACGAAGCTCGCGAAGCTCGGGGCCTCGTAGCCGAGCGACGCCCCGACGATCATCCCCGTCTTGCGACAGCGGAAAATAATCAGGTCTGGCCGGCCGAGGACGACGTCGCTGTCGTCGTCGACGAGCAGGATGTCGAGTACGCAGTGGTCGACCTCGACGTCCTGGTACGGCCGGTCCGGAAGCGGCTGCACCTCATAGGTGCGGTGCATCTTCGCGGCGTACTCGGGACCCTTGCGGTAGTAATCCCGGACGTACTTGTCGACGTCCTTGCAACGGCGCTGGAACGTGCGGATCGACGGGACCCGGATCTGGTCGAGTTCCTCCGGCGAGAGATGGCGCGAGAGGGTGCGCTTGTAGGCCCCGACCGAGGTGACGACCTTGGCGTAGGCCACCTCCGTGGTCATGTTCGGGCTGAGCCAGCGCCAGACGCCGCGCTCCAGCGCGACCTCGCCCACATGCCCGAACGGCCGGCGCCGGTTGCCCTTGTGCTGGTGCCGGTCGACGAGGCACGCCTTGCCGTGGATGTCGCCGAGCGTCATCCAGAGGTCGAACCAGTTGAGCACCGTGGTGAAGTGCGGCGCCTTCTCGCCCTTGCTCAGCGCCACCCGCACGATAACGGGGTCGAGCGCCGGCTTCGAGCGTCGGAACTCCCAGGGCGCGCGGGGCCGCGCCTCGCCCTCGACGAAGCCCCGGATGCAGGCGTTCACGTAATCGAGCTTCCGGGCCGCCTCGGCGACCTGCTCCTTCGTGAGCTTGAGGCGGTTCGGAAGCGGGCCTCTCGGCTTGCCGTACTTGAAATTGCCGGCGACGAGCCGCGCCTCGCCCCTCGCCGACAGGAAGGCGAGTTGCTCGTCGGTGAGGAACAGCACGTCCTTGTCCTCGACGCGCAGGAACTGCAGCCGCCCGTCGAGGCGGCGCTCGAACTCGTGGGTCCGCCCGTTGAGGTTGAGGATGTCCTTGGTGCGCAGGTCGAAGCGCAGCGTCGCCGCCTGCCCATGGGCGGTTTGGACGGAGGGGACGGAAAACGGCGCGTTCACGGCACCACCTCGCGGATCTCGGCCTGGAAGGAGAGCGGCCGGGCGAGGTCGAGCGCGACCTCGCCCGCCAGCGCCAGGTTCAGCACGGCGGTGTAGGCGCGGCACTCGCCGGGCCGGTCGTTCAGCCGGGCCGCCCTGACCACGGCCGCGATCGTGGTCGGCAGGCCGAGCGTGACGAGGGCGTCGCGGACGCGCAGCAGCGCGACCGCGTCCGGGACGATGTACCGATGCCGCTCCATGATCTGGGCGTTCGAGAGCCGAGGCTCGGCACGGATCTCGGCCTCGTCCAGGGTCAGGAAGGCGACGCCGTGGTCGAGGCGGTAGGCCTCCTCGATGTGTGGCTGCCGTCTCGTCCAGGCCGGCAGCTCGGCGATGAAGCGCGCCTTGGCGTCGATCACGACAACCGAACCGGCGCGGTAGCGGCACACCACGTCCGGGACGTAGACGTGCTTCTCCTGGCCGCCCCGACCGTCCGGGATGAAATAGGTGAGTTCGTGCGGCTCGACCGCATAGTGCGCGATGTCGGGGTTGGCCCCGAGGAGGGTCCGAAGATCACGTTCCAGAAGCGAGCGGAAGGGGGCGTCGCCGAGCGCCTTGTGGTCGCCACCGTCGCCATCGACCGCGCACAGGTAGTTGCGCTTCTTCACCTCCCGGACGACGGGGGCTCCCGGGAAAAGGCCGAGGTTCGCCGGCGTCGCCGACGACTTGAGGCGAAGGGGCGGCTCGTCGACGTCGTTCTTGCTGATACTCATGCCACGGCACCCCGCATGATGCGGGTCTCGGACCCGAGCGGCTGCCTGAGATCGAGCCTGATGGAGCCGGCCAGGGCGAGTTCCATCAGGCAGGCGAGCGTCCGATCGATCCTGCGCGCAGGGAAGGGTTTCGCCGAACGATGGAAGCGGCCGACGGTGGTGGTCAGGCCATGCCGGACCAGGGAGTCGTGCACTCGTTCCAGGTCGGGCTTCGCCCCGGGCCCGGCCCGCTCCTTCAGCATACGGGTGCGATTTTCCCGTTGGACGCGCGAAAAAAGGGTGTGTTCTGTGAGGACACGGAAATCCACGCCCAGCGTACGGTAAGCGGATCGCACCGCCGCCTCGGTCCTCTGCCAATGGGGGGCCGCCCTGTCGCGCTCCCAGGTGGCCAGGAAGGTGTAGGCGACGACGCCGCCGTCGCGGCGGCGGGCGACGACCTGGGGCCGATGGCACGCATCCCGGACGCGGCCATCACGATCCATCTCTTGGTAGTGGAGGACGTGGGCGGACGGCACGACGAGGGTGTTGACCGGGTCGCACAGGACCATCGTGAGACCGGCGGTCTCCAGCAAACTCGTCGTGATCGCCAGGCCACCCGGCAGCTTCTCGTGGCGCACGACATCGGGCACCCAGGAGCGGGGGGCCCGCATGGGGCCGAGGGAACGCGGGACGGGGCCGAGGCCGAGGTCATCCGGCACCGCGAAGGACGCGCGACGGCGCGGGATCGCCGCGCCGTCATCCTCGGCGATGGCTGTCTTGAGGTCTCGGGCGGTCGGCAGGAGGACCGGGGCGAGGCGCGTCGTAAGCAGTGCCTGGGGCTGCATCCGATCCCTCCTCAACGCTTGAGTTCGCAGAGGACGCCGAGTACGGCGCCGGTGGCACTGTCGGTGGTCACACCCAACGAGGGCCGAAGAGCCCGGCCGCTCTCGTCGATCACGACGAAGTCGAGGCGCTCGAAGTCGAAGATCGCCTCGATGGGCATGGAGATGACTTCGTCGGCCGCGTCGTAGGCTTGGTCCCGGATCGACGATGCGGCGGGAGGGAGGCGACGCGCTTTCCGGATTCCGCGCGGCGACGCGGTATCCGCGGCGGCCAGGCCGTGGGGTCTGCTGGGGTTCGTGGCCTTGGTCTTCGTCGACCGGTCCATGGCAAAGTTCTCCCGACCCGCCGAGGCGGAGCGCCGCGCGGGGCTTGATGCTGAAGGTCGAGGGCCGCGCCGATGCGCGGCTCGGGTTGATCGGGCGGCGCGGCCTCGCCTGCGCCGCAAGCCGGCGGCCGGTCCTCATCGACCGGCCACCGGCGGGCCCCGATCAGCGGTCGCTGTCGCTGACGATGCAGGGCGCGCGACCGCGCCCGTCGGGGGGGACCGTGGAAACGGCGTCGGCGACCTCGGCCCCGGCTCCCTGTCGGTCGGGTCGGCCGGCCCCGGAAGCGGGGTCGCTCGAAACGCCCGCCCTGGCGGCGGGCGGCCGCCGCGGCGCGATATGATCCGGCAGGACGATGCCGACGCGGGTGAAGAGGTCGGGGATGGGCGGACGCATGGCACAGCTCTCCTGTCGCCTCCCGACGGGGTCGGAGGCGCGGGTCTACGGGATGTGCGGAGTGGTCCCGGCTGGCCCCCGTCCTGTTCGCCGTGAACCAGGACTGGGACTTGGGCTTCTAAGCCGACGACGGGAGACGCACTGCGCGGGTTTTCGGTCAGGGAAAATGACGTCGGGTCTCGGCAAACCCCGTCGGGGTGGCCGAGACATGGACCGGGCGGCTGATGCTCGATCCGTCGTTGTCAAAGGCTTGCAGCGGCGCCCTGGAACAGGACGGCCGCTGCCGCACGCCTGTGGAAAACCATCATGCCCGCTTGCGGTCGGAGCGACTGCGCAGTAACAATGAGATTCTACAGGCGCTTGGCGCCTTTCGTTCGGCTAGAACGAAGTGGTTGTCACGGTGTTGTCACATCGTGACGTCGACGTGGTGTTTGGTAAGTATAGAACACGGCTGGCATGCAGGTGGTGCTGCTCCAGCAAGTAGTCGTACGCGCTGCGCACGACTATCCGGGATTTGTAAACAGGATGCATCCATCCTTCGTTGCACCTCCCTGAAAAGCGTCCGGCCTTGCGTCGGGCGCTTTTTCGTTTGGCGGGGCCCGGGCCCCCATGAGCTTGGCGGTAGGTCTCATTCCCATTCGTCCAGCATCCTCATGAGTTGGAGGTCGACGCGACGGCGTGATGGGTCAGGCCCGACCCGGCCCAAGGCGCCACCGCCCTGTCGTGGGGTCGCGATGGGCGCGTCCGGCAAGCCTTAATTTTGTCTTGTTTTTCTCGGCCGAGTCCTTAGCGAAATTAGCCTTCACGACGATTGCGTTCAGTTCCCCGCCGCTCAGTCCGTGCGGTTCGGCCTCTTCCAAGGCACGCAGGATCAGCCGCGGGACTTCTCCCGTGAGCAGCACCTTCGAGTTACTATCGGCCGCCTCGGATGATTGCACCGTCGTGCCGCCACCTTGCAGGGCCTGATCGACGAGCTGGATCTGGAGCCGGAGATCCTCGACCTCGCGAAAATGAGCCAGGCTTGCCGCTGAATAAGCCTCCTCCTTATCCTTTAGCTTCCGCTCCAGTCTTTCACGAAGGCCCCGATAGTCTTCCGCTCTACCCATCGGGGCCCCGTTAACCGACGCCGCCCAGGGACACCTGAGCGCATTCAATCCTATAGAGGCTCCGTCCGCCCCACGCAAGCGGTCCAGTCCTGGGCGGCGGGGTTTTTTGGCGTTTTCCCCCGCTTCCAGGCATGGAAGTTCGACGCGGAGCCCGGTTCGCTGCGCCACCATGCCATGATGGAGACCAAGCCTTGCCGAGCGGCTTCGTTCGACACCGCTTTCCCAGAGGTCGCCTCCATCGATCCACGTCAATCCCGTCACCGTGCCGGCTGCTGCCGGGATCTGGACATCGGGCGAAACGGCGGTTCTAGGCTTGCCGGCCAGTCCTGGGGTTCGGCGACGTTGGTACTGGGAGAACCGGGATCCGCGATGAGCTCGAATCCTGGCGTGATCCGCCATGGCCTGGGGGCCCGTCGCGGCGCGGTCGCTCATGCCACTTTGCCCACGAACATCGGGGCGGGACGGGATGAACTCATCCACCGGTCGAGGAAGGTGCGAAGGTGTGGGCGCGTCCGGCCCTCGGACGCGAGGTAGTCGACGAGGCTGCGCATGCTCGCGTCATGGCCCGCGACGTCGGTCTTCCCGCAGAGGAGCGCGTGGCGGACGTAGACAGCCATGGTGTTCACCGTGTCGCACTCGCAGTAGGCCCGGACGCCGGCGAGGTCGCCCCGCGTGATCTGGCCGGCGACGTGGGCGCCGTGCTCGCCCGCCTTGCCGGGCAGACCCAGCGCGACCGCGCACTCGTCGAGGCCCATGCGCGGGGAAGCCCCGAAGCCTGACAGGACGTCCATCAGGTCCGTATGCCAGTCGGGCGCGTACCGGCTCTCGTATCCGTTCCACCGGTCGCCGCGGCGATACCAGGCCTGGACGGGGATGCCGTGAACGAGCGCCCGGGCCTGAAGCACGGGCAGGTCGAAACCGCGGCCGTTCCACGACACGATGCGGTAGCGGCCGGCGGCGAAGAACCTCCAGAACGCCGCAAGCAGCCTTCGCTCGTCCCAGTCCTCGTTTCCGCCACTCCGACACTGCTGCACCATGTAGCGCTCGTAGCCGGTGGCCGGGTCGACCGCGATGCGAGCCTCGACGTAGGAGATGGCGACGATCTGGTGCCGGCAGGGTTTTGGGAACGTGTCCGGATCGATGGCCGGCAGTCCGGGATCGGCGACGGTCTCGATGTCGAGGCAGAGGAGCGTGTCCGGTGTCCCGGGGGCGCCGTGCCGGTCGCGGGCGGGGCCACGCCGCTGCCTCGGCGGGGCTGGGTCGATCGGCGAGGCCGGTCCCGGGGATGGCGCGGTTTCGGTGGGATTTGGCTTCATGCGGTCAGGCCTCCAGGATGAGTGTCGGGTCGAAGGGCGACCGGCCGCATTCCCAGCCGGAGATCCTGGGATTGGCGACGATCCGCGTCCGTCCCACCGTGACGTCGACCGGACCGGGCACGTGGCCGTGGATCCAGAGGGCGGGCGCCCCCCAGCCATCCATGATCCCCTCCAGGTCGGAGGCGAGCGAGGCCCCGACCCACTCGTCGGCGAGTTCGGGCAGGACCTCGGGGGGCAGGGCACGCGCGGACGGGGCGTGGTGGGTCACGACGACCGCGCGGTCGCCGGGGCGCGCGTCCTGGACCAGCGCGACCGGCGACGCCCGGAACCCGGTCGCCTGGGCGACGATGGATCCGAGCACGTCCTCGATGAACGCCCGCGACCGGGCGTGCGCGCCGCCCGCGTCGTGGGGCAGGTAGGGGAGCGCGCCGGCGCGGCGGATGCGGCGGCAATCGCCGAGGTGATGCCGGGCGTGGCCACGGGCGAGGGTCGCCCTCCGGGATCCGTGCAGGGCCCAATCTGTCCAGAGGGTGGCCCCCAGGATGTACAGGCCCGTCCCGCGACCGTCGTCGACGCGCAGGCCATCGTCCGAGAGGAGCGCGATGCCGGCCCGGGCCGCCAGTTCGCGACCGCGCGCGAGGATCTCCGCGACGTCCCCGTCGCCCCAGAACTCGCGGTTGCCCGGCACCAGCACGACGGGCCGGGAGCCCTGCCGCCCGTCGAGTGCGCGCGCCAGCCACTCGACCGACGCCCGGAGGTCGTCGGAGACATCGCCGGCCACCACGAGCGCGTCGAAGTCCGGGAGCGGGTCGGGCAGGGCGAGGGGATGGCGGTCGACCACGAGGTCGGACATCACCCAGAGCCGGTACAGGCGCGGGCTCTGCGTCGCGGCGCGCCCGGCTCCGGGCGCCGGGACGGCCCCCCGTCCGAGGGCCATGGGATCGGCGTGCCGGGTCATCGGCCGTCCTCCGCCTGCCTGGCCCGGCCGGGCCGCGCCTCGGCGATGAGCCGGCGCAGCGCGTCGCCGCCGAGAACGCGGCGTTCGAGCAAAGCCTCGGCGACGGCCTGCACGACGTCCTGGTACTCCGAGACCAGGCGCTCCGCCTCGCCCTGGAGCCGGGCGAGGTCGGCCTCGACGGCCGCGCGCAGGGCGTGGTCCGCGGCCAAGGTGTGGGCGACCGCCTCCATCGGGCCGCGGTAGATGATGCCGCCGCCGAGCCCGAACGAGCCGTGGATGCCGGCGACGAATGCGGTGGCACGGGCGAGATCCGAGGTCGCGTCGCCACCGGAGCCCGCGCTCGCCTCCCCGAGGAACACGGTCTCGGCGGCGCGGCCGCACAGGAGGCTGGTCACCATCCTCTCCAGGCCGTCGCGCGTGGGCAGCGGGCCGAGGCGCGAGCGCATGCTGGTGCCGCCCGCGGCGGTCTCGCGCAGGATCAAATCCACCTGCTCGACATGGGCGATGCGCAGCACCTCGGCCCCGACCGCGTGGGCCGCCTCGTGCAGGGCGCTGCGCATTTTTTCCCCGGGGGTCCGCGTGTCCGGCGGCGCGACCGCCTCCAGCAGGTCGTCCGCCTGCAGGGGGCGCTTCGCCGCGCGGGCCCTCGCACGCGCAGCCTTGACCCAGCCGACGACCTGCGCCCCCGTGGCGCCGAGGCCCAGCTCGGCGACGACGGTCAGGTCCAGGTCGGGCAGGTCGGCGCCGAGATGCTGGCGGACGATGGCGGCGAGCTCGGGTGCGGCGGGGGGCGAGATGCGGATGACCTGTCCCAGCCGCCCCGGGCGCACCAAGGCGGCGTCCAGCCGGTCCGCATGGTTCGTGGCGCCGATGATGCAGACTCCAGCGCCTTCCCGCGCACAGCATTCGTCAATCTTCAAAAGCATATGCGTCACGACCGGTGTCCACCACGAAGAATTTCTTCCATCCATTGACGATCTACTGGGTATGCTGTCGATCTCATCCAAGAACAAAATCGACGGAGACCGGGCGTAAGCTTCCTCAAACGTAATATCTATGTGCTTGACGACTCCGTCCAAATACCCATTTGACTGAGAAAACCACGACGAGACCGAGCTCACCAGAAGCGGGAGGCGCGCGGACTTCGCCAGCGACCGAACGTAAGTTGACTTTCCCAGTCCGGGACTTGAGGCCAGGACGACGTTCCGGTCGATGGCCGCGAAGGACCCGATGCGGCCTTCGCGCCAAGCTTCGAGTTCTTCGAGCAGGCGCATGCCCCAGGCGTGGGAAGCCCCATAGCCGCGCAGGGCCGGGAACGGCACCGCGTCGGCGACCTGGCCGTCGACCGTGGACCGCGCCTCGGCCGCGGTCGCGAGGCGCTCGACGCAGGCGCGCGCCGACCCGGCGCGGATCGCGGCGCAGAGGTCCCAGATCCCGAGGCCGGCGGCGATGGACGGGGGCATGGCGGTCGTCGCGCGCGTCATCCGCGCCGCGCCCGGGCAGCTGTCTCTTATACACATCTCCGAGCCCACGAGACAAGAGGCAA